>JBKKAZ010000272.1:0-5015 GCA_046714435.1 Casimicrobiaceae bacterium | reverse complement strand
GCCGGAGGTTCGCGGTGCCGATCTTGACGACGCGGCGCGGATCGACCGGCACCTTTCGGTGCTGGCGCGCAAGCGGATGATCCGGGAAGTCTTCGTCGAGTGTCACCGGGCGATGCGTGCACTCGATCGCGCGCTGCTCGAGGGCGCGGGACCGTCGGTTGAAATCGGTGCGGGTGTTGCGCCCGTGCGCGACACCTTCGACGACGTCTGGTCGACCGACATCGTGCCGGCGCGCCATCTGGATGCGGTCGTCGACGCGCAACAGCTGCCGTTCGCCGACGGGTCGCTGCATGCGCTGTACGCGCAGAACGCCTTTCATCATCTGCCGCGGCCGGAACTTTTTTTCCGCGAACTCGAGCGTGTGCTCAAACCCGGCGGAGGTGCGATCCTGCTAGAGCCCTACCATGGCCCGTTCGCCTCGTTGGTCTATCCGCGGCTGTTCGCGACCGAGGGTTTCGACAAGCGCTTTCCGGACTGGGAGACCCCGCAGCGCGGTCCGATGAACGGAGCCAACCAGGCGCTCGCGTACCTGGTGTTCGTGCGCGATCGCGAACGCTTCGAACGTAGCCATCCGGGCCTCGCGATCGTCGGGCAGCAGCCGCTCCCGAATTACCTTCGCTACCTCGCTTCGGGCGGGCTCAACTTCCGCCAGCTGGCGCCCGATGCGGCAATCGGGGCGCTGCGAGCGCTCGAATGGCTCGCCGCGCCGCTGGCGCGCTGGCTCGCGCTGCACCACGTCGTCGTGCTGAAGCGCATCCCGCGATGACCTTCGTTCGCTACCTCGCCGTGCAGCTGGTCGCCTACGCGGTCGATCTCGGCGTGTTCGTGCTGCTGTTCGAGGGCGGATTCGCCGCACCGATACCCGCCAACGTGGCGGCGAAGATCGCCGCCGGGGCGCTCGCGTTCGCCGCGCATCGCTACTACACGTTCCGGATCGAGGGCTCGCAGCGTGTCGGCCGCGAAGCGCTCAAGTACGGCGCGTTGCTTGCGCTCAATGTCCCCGTCGCCTCGGGACTCCTGGCCGCGCTGATGCAGGTGATTGCGAGCCCCACCGCGGCGAAGATCGTCGCGGATGTAGCCTGCGTCTTCGTCACGTTCCTGTTGACCAGGCATGGCGTGTTCGGGCGCGTCGCAGACGAAGCATCCGGCAACGGACGCGCTGCCGCCGACCGATGATCGCCCGATGCGTACGCTGATCGTCACCGGCGCCAGCGGCTACATCGGCCGCCACCTGCTCGCCGCGGGCCGCGCAGCAGGCTGGCGCGTGGTGGCGGCGACACGCCGCCCGGTGGCTGTCGCCGACGCGTGGTTGTCGTATCGCCTCGAGGACGAGATCGTCGCGGACAGCATTCCACGCGATGCGGTAATCGTGCACCTCGCGGCGCAGACAGGGGGCCCGATCGATGCGGCGGTCGAGATCGAGGCGGCACGGCAGCTCGTCGCGCTGGCGCCACTTCGCAACGCAAGGCTGATTTTCGTCTCCAGCCAGACCGCGCGTCCCGACGCGCCCACGCCCTACGGGCGGACCAAATGGGCGATCGAGCAACTCGTCGTCGAAGGAGGCGGCACCGTGGTGCGCCCAGGTCTGGTCTATGGCGGCTCCCCGGGCGGGGTCTACGCAGCGCTGTTACGGCTGGTGCAAGAGAATCCGGTGCTTCCGTCGTTGCTGCCTGCGCCGCGGGTTCAGCCGGTGCATGTCGACGACCTGACCGCGGCGCTGCTGCACATCGCAGAACACGAGCACGGGACGAGACAGGTGTTTCGGATTGCCGCTCGCGAGCCCGTGCGCTTCGACGCCTTCCTGCGCGCGCTCGCGGTCGGGCGCGGACGCCGGCCTCCACGGTTCTTCCCACTGCCTGCCGCGATGGTGCCGCTGTGCGCAAGTGCGTTTTCCGCGATCGGCGCGCCGGCGCTCGCGGCACGCCTGCGATCCCTCGTCGACCTGCCGGTGATGGTCGTCGACGACGCCACGCAGTCGCCGGTCGTGCTGCGCACGTTGGCGCAGGGGGTCGCGCGGGCGCATCCGCATCGGCGCGCCGTCATTGCGGAAGGGGTCGTGCTGCTTCGCTACGTGCTCGGAGCACGTCCCGCGCTCGTCCTGCTGCGTCGTTACCTGCGCTGGATCGAACGATCGCGCAACGGTCGCGCGCTCGCGTTGCCGTCCTGGCTGTTCGCCTGGCCCGCCGGATTGCGCATGCTGGATCAGCGCGCGTGGCTCGAGCGCTGGCCCGAACTCGACGGGCGTCTCGCCGCGTCGACCGCGATCGCCGAGGCGTCGCCCGAAGGCGCGAATCGCTTCCTCGCCATCGATCGAAAGACCGGGCCGCTGATCGCCATGTTGCGGCTGGCAGGCGTGGGTGTTGCCGAGGGGCTCGCGCGCGTCGGCGGGTGGCCCATGCGCGCGCTGGTCCGGCCGCGGGACGATGGCTGAGTTCGACGGCGACGTTCTCGTCGTCGGCAGTGGACCCGCTGGCGTCGCAGCGGCGTTCCCTTTGACCGGTGCGGGACTGCGCGTGGTGCTCGTCGATGGCGGCGAACTGCCGGATGCCATGCTACCGAACGGCGAGTATCTCGCACTTCGCAGGCGCGATCGCTCGCAGGCGGACTGGATGCTGGGTCGCGGCGATCAGGCGCCTTCTGCACGTGGAGGCACGTCGCCGAAGTTTCGCGTTCCCACGCTCGAGTACGCGTTCCGCGGCTTTGCCGCGTCCAACCGCATCGAGGCCCGAGGACTCACCGTGGTGGGATCGCTCGCGGTGGGCGGGCTGTCGAACGCGTGGGGCTGCGGGGTCGCGCGTTTCGATGCTTCGGATTGGAGTGGCCTGCCGGTACCCGAGAGCGAGTGGAGTGAAGCGTTCGCGGCGGTGGCGCAGCGCGCGGGCCTCTCCGGGCGCGCGGACGACGACCTGTCCGACTACTTCGGCGTCGACGCACACGCCCAGGCGCCGCTGCCGCTCGATCCACTGCACGTAGCACTCGCGGATGGTTACCGTAAGCGCCGGGCAAGTCTCAATGCGCTGGGCTTTCGCCTGGGGCGCGCGCGTGTCGCCGTGCTGGTGGAAGGGACGCGTGAAGGTCGAATGGGCTGCGACCGGCTCGGCCTTTGCCTGTGGGGATGCGCGCGTGGAGCGATGTACTCGTCGCGCCTCGACCTGCCGGCACTGCAGCGCCAGGCAAATTTTTCGCACCGGCCAGGGCAGGTCGTCGAGCGCCTGGTCCACGAACCCACCGGGTGGCGTGCGGAATTCCGCAGTCGCGACGGATCGGCCGGATCACTGCGTTGCAGGCATGTCGTCCTCGCCGCTGGCACGCTGGCCTCGACGGCGATCGCCATGCGTTCGATGCCGGACTTCACCAGCGCGCGCCTGCTGCATCTCCCCACCGCTGCGTTCGCGCTCGGTCTGCCGCGATTCCTCGGGCGGGGCGTCGAGACGGGCGTCGGCTTCGCGCAGCTCGCCTTTGCGCTCGACGGCGATGGGGCCGGCGAGGTAAGCGGATTCACGTTCTCCACCCACGGCCTGCCGGTCGGCGAGTTCATCGAGCGCAGCCCGATCTCAAGGGTCGGAGCGGCCGACGCATTTCGCGTGTTGCTCCCATCGATGCTGGTGGGGAACTGTTTTCTTCCCTCCCGCTTTTCAGCGAGCCAGGTGAGGCTCACGGACAACGGCACGCTTCGGGTCGAGGGCGGCGAATCCGCCCTGCTGGCGCCCTATGCTGAAGGGGTGCGCGCGCGACTTGCGAAGGCGTTCCGGCAGGCCGGAGCGTGGATGCTGCCCGGCTCGTTCGGCCGCGGGGCGATCGGCGCCGACGTTCACTATGCAGCGACGCTGCCGATGCGTGCCCATCCCCGGCGCGGCGAGTCGAGCGTCGACGGCGAAATCGATGGAATGCCCGGCGTATTCGTCGCCGACGGCGCGGCACTGCCCGCGCTGCCGTCCAAATCGCACACGCTGGCGATCATGGCGAACGCGCATCGCATCGCAACCCGGCTGGCCACGCGAACCCGACAAAGCTAGGCCGGCCGATCCGGCCGTCAGTCGAACGCTGCGCCTCGAAACGATACGCCGCCGATTGCCACCGGCGCCGTGGTTTCGCCGGTCGCATAGACGGCGGCGAAGCGGGCTTCGCGTGGCGCGACGACTTCCTGCTCGTACACAGCCCAGTCGGCCTGGCACGCGAACGGCCGCAGGGTCGCGCCAATGGGCAGGTACCCGGCGTCGAGCCAATTGACTTGCGCGCGCACTTCGGTGCCACCTTCGCAGCGCGCCTTGACCGCGTTGCGATACGCGCTGCCGGGCTTGACCGGGATCACCTGATAGGCGGGCGACTGCGCATTGACCACCAGCACGCGCGCGTCGGAATCGAGCGTCGCGCCCGGGGTCAGCATCCAACCTTCCGCGGACGCGAGTTCTCCGTGCTTCAACAGTTCCCTGCTGAACAACCGGTCGGGGTGCAACTCGCGCACACTCACGCCCTGGAATTCGGCGACCGGTCGGGTTGCCCCGTCGACAAGCCGCCTCAGCTTCGGGTTGCCGCTCCCCCCTTGCACAACAGCGTAGCGAACCCTCCACTCGATGAGTTTCTGCGCGAGAGCGTCCGGCGTATCCGCGCCCCGAACGTCGAGCCAGAAGCGGGGGCTGTACCAGCTCGGATGCAACCCCTCTACCCCCGGCGCGGCCGCGAAGGTGGGCGTTCCGAAGAACGCGAGCCGCCCGCCGCCCGCCGGCAGGCGCGACGCGAATTCCGTGGCGGCGCGCATCGGGGCCTCGAGTTCGAGAAAGGCCCGGCGCCTCGCGGGGCTGGCAAGCGCATCGATCGGAAAACTCGGGTACAGCCCGGCAGCATTCAGGAATGCGACGTCGAGCGCGATAGCTGCGGCACCCGCCACTGCGAAAACCCGCGCACTCCAGGGTGACAGGTCCTTCAGTGCCGACGCTCCCGCCGCGATCGCAGCGATCACGATGGCGAGCGCCGGCTCGATGTAGCGCAGGTAGGCCATGAAATGAAAGACCAGC
>JBKKAZ010000271.1:0-8600 GCA_046714435.1 Casimicrobiaceae bacterium | reverse complement strand
ATCACGCCCTGGCTCAAGGTTGCGCACCTCGCGGAGTCGTTCAACGTCCCGGTTTGCCCGCATTTTTTGATGGAGCTGCATGTTTCGTTGACGGCAGCGGTACCGAACGGCGCCTGGGTCGAGTACATCCCGCAGCTCGAGGCGATCACGACGTCGCGCATGACGATGGAGCAGGGGTTCGCGATCCCGCCGGATGCCCCGGGCCTGGGCATCGACTGGGACTTCGGCGCCATCGAGCGGCTGGCGGTTGCGCGCGCGACTGTTCAGTAGACGAAGCGCCGCGCCGGCACCCATCCGCGGCGCAAGGAGATATTGATGCTCACTCAGACCAGTCTCACCATCCGCCTGCATCCGAACGACGACGTGGTCATCGCGCGAGCGCAGCTCGTCGGCGGAACGCAGCTGCTCGACGAGAAAGTCACGGTCGTCGGGCTGATCCCCCCCGGCCACAAAGTCGCGACGCGCGCGATCGGCAAGGGTTCGCCGGTCAAGCGCTACAACCAGATCATCGGCTTCGCTTCGCGCGATATCGGCCCGGGCGAGCACGTGCATCTCAACAACCTGGCGATGGGCTCGTTCGATCGTGATTATGCGTTTGGTGCCGATGCGAGGCCCACGCGCTACGTCGATTCGCCGGCGACCTTCCAGGGCATCGTGCGGCGCGACGGGCCGAATCAGGGGCGCGTTGCGACCCGCAACTACATCGGCATCCTGTCGACAGTGAATTGCTCGGCGACGGTGGCGCGTGGAATCGCCGACTGGTTCACGCGCGAGCGGCTTGCCGCTTTCCCGAACGTGGACGGCGTGGTGGCGCTGACCCATGGATCCGGCTGCGGCATGGACACCCACGGCGACGGGATGAAGATCCTGCGTCGCACGCTCGGCGGCTACGCCAGGCATCCGAACTTCGCCGGCGTGCTGATCGTCGGGCTGGGCTGCGAGGCCAACCAGATCAGCGCGCTGCTCGGCTCGCAGACGCTTACCGAGGGACCGCTGCTGCGGACCTTCAGCATCCAGGACACCGGAGGCACCGCGAAGACGATTCGCCACGGCGTCGGAATGATCAAGGAAATGCTGCCGCACGCGAATCAGGTCGCGCGCGAAACGGCCGCTGCTTCCCACATTACCGTGGGCCTGCAATGCGGTGGCAGCGACGGCTATTCGGGCATCACCGCGAATCCCGCGCTGGGCGCGGCCGTCGACCTGCTGGTGCGTCACGGCGGCACCGCGATCCTGTCGGAGACGCCCGAGATCTACGGCGCCGAGCACTTGCTGACACGGCGCGCGGTGTCGCGCGAGGTCGGCGAGAAGCTGATATCGCGCATCAAGTGGTGGGAGGCGTACACGACGCGCGAGCAGGGAGAGATGAACAACAATCCGTCGCCTGGGAACAAGGCGGGCGGCCTGACCACCATCCTCGAGAAGTCACTCGGCGCGGTCGCCAAGGGCGGTACCACCAACCTGGTCGACGTGTACGAGTACGCGCAGCCGGTGGCGGTGAAGGGATTCGTCTACATGGACACGCCCGGCTACGACCCGGTGTCGGCGACCGGCCAGGTGGCGGGCGGCGCGAACCTCATCGTGTTCACTACCGGCCGCGGGTCGGCCTACGGGTGCGCTCCCGCACCTTCGCTGAAGCTATCGACGAACACCGCGCTGTGGACCAAGCAGGAGGAGGACATCGACCTCAACGCCGGAACGATCGTCGATGGCACGGCGTCGGTGCAGGAGGTTGGCGACGCGCTGTTCCGGTTAATGCTTGCCACCGCGTCCGGCGAGAAGAGCAAGAGCGAACTGCACGGGTACGGGCAAAACGAATTCATCCCCTGGTACCTCGGTGCGGTGATGTAGCTCGACCCCGGTTCACCGGTTCGCGCGCCGCGAGCAGGGGTCCACCGCGCGCCCCGGCGCAAGCGATCCATTTCCCACCACCCGGCACACACCCATGAGCAAGAGACCCGGCAAGTCCAAGCGCAAGCTCCGTTCGGAGTCCTGGTTCGGCCGCAACGACCGCGACGCCCTGGTGCACCGCTCGTGGATGAAAAACCAGGGTTTTCCGCACGACCAGTTCGAGGGCCGGCCGGTGATCGGCATCTGCAACACCTGGTCGGAGGTGGTGCCCTGCAACGCGCACTTCCGAGAACTCGCCGAGCACGTGAAGTTCGGCGTGCTCGACGCCGGCGGATTTCCGCTGGAGTTCCCGGTGATGAGTCTCGGTGAGCCTGTGATGCGGCCGACCACTATGCTGTTCCGCAACCAGGTCGCGATGGACGTCGAGGAGTCGATCCGCGCCAACCCGTTCGACGGCGTGGTGCTGATGATGGGCTGCGACAAGACCACGCCGGCGCTGGTGATGGGTGCGGCGTCCTGCGATCTGCCGACGATCGGCCTGTCCGGCGGGCCGATGCTCAATGGCAAGTTTCGCGGCGAGGACATCGGTTCCGGCACCCATGTCTGGAAGTTCACCGAGATGCTGAAGACCGGCGAGATGAAGCAGTCCGACATGGTCGATGTGGAGGCGTGCATGTCGCGCTCGGCAGGCCACTGCATGACCATGGGTACCGCCTCGACGATGGCGTCGATGGTCGAGGCACTCGGCCTCGGCTTGCCGACCAACGCCGCGATCCCCGCCGTCGACGCGCGCCGCAAGGTGCTGGCGCGGATGACGGGCCGGCGCATCGTCGCGATGGTGAACGAGGACCTGCGCATGTCGCAGATTCTCACCAAGGACGCGTTCGAGAACGCGATCATGGTCAACGGCGCGATTGGAGGCTCGACCAATGCGGTCGTCCACCTGCTCGCGATTGCGCGCCGCGTGGGTGTCTCGCTCACGCTCGATGACTGGGACCGGCTCGGCCGCGAGATGCCGTGCCTGGTGAACCTGATGCCGTCGGGCCAGTACCTGATGGAGGATTTCTACTACGCCGGCGGCCTGCCGGTGGTGATCCGCGAGATCGGCAGGTTTCTCCACAAAAAGGCCCTGACCGTCAACGGCAAGTCGCTGTGGGAGAACAGCAAGGACGCGGTCAACTACGACAGCAAGGTCATTACGCTGCTTCGAGCGCCGTTCAAGCCGCAGGGGGGCATCGCGGTGCTGCGCGGCAATCTCGCGCCGAACGGTGCGGTGTTGAAGCCCTCGGCGGCGTCCCCGCAGCTGATGAAGCACAAGGGACGCGCCGTGGTGTTCGAGGACATCGACGACCTGCACGCGCGAATCGACGACCCGAAGCTCGACGTGAAGGCTAACGACGTGCTAGTGCTGAAGAACTGCGGGCCGAAGGGCTATCCCGGATTTCCGGAGGTCGGTAACTTCGCGTTACCGGCAAAGCTCCTGAAGCAGGGCGTCACCGACATGGTGCGGATCAGCGACGCGCGGATGTCGGGCACCGCGTACGGTACCGTGGTGCTGCACACCGCGCCGGAGGCCGCCGCCGGCGGGCCGCTGGCGCTGGTGCGCAACGGCGACATCGTCGAGATCGACGTTGCCAAGCGCAAGCTGCATCTGCACGTGACGGCGGCGGAACTCGCGAAGCGTAAGGCGAAGTGGCGCTCACCCCCACCCCACGCCGATCGCGGCTGGGTGAAGCTGTACTGCGACACGGTGCTGCAGGCCGACGAGGGGGTCGATCTCGATTTCCTGATCGGCAAGTCCGGGTCGAAGGTGGGAAGGCCCAGCCACTGAAGGTTGAGCGTTGAGCGTTGAGCGTTGAGCGTTGAGCGTTCAGCGTTCAGCGCGGGACGCGGGACATCGCTCGCCTATTACGCTCAACGCCCAACGCTTAACGCCCAACCCTTCCATGATCGACTACCTCGCGCCCGCCGTGCCGGCGTCGCTGCCGTGGCACGAAACGCCGCTGGTGCACGCGACCGACGCGACACTGAAGGGCTACGGCCGGCTCGTCGACGATCCGCGCGACTGCGGCATCGAGATCGTGCGCTGGCCGGCCGCGGGACGCCGGCCGGTTGATCCCGACACCGGCGACCAGGGTGGCACGGTGCGTGGTGCGTTCGAATTCTGGTGGGATGGCGACTTCATGTTCGGCCGCAACACGGCGGTCGGCGACGAGTACCTGCTCGGCTGGTCGCGCAATCCCGGTGATGCGCGGCGGCGGACAGCGACCGTGCCGCGCGAGCGCCTACTGCTCTGGCACGCGAACTACCATCCCGACGGCGGGCAGCTGTTCTTTCCTCGCAACGGGGAGCCGTTCGTGACCGCGCTCGCGCTGCCCGGCGACGACGTCACGCCGCAGGACTTCGTGACCTTCCACGTGGACGGCGGCCGCGGCCTGTATCTCCATCCGAACGTGTGGCACGAGGCGGTGTTTCCACTGGTGACTCCGGCGCGCTTCGACGACGAGCAGGGACGCGTGCACGCGCGAGTTTCAGTGAATTTCGCCGAGGAATTCGGCGTG
The DNA here is from genome assembly GCA_046714435.1 of Casimicrobiaceae bacterium. Classification (GTDB taxonomy): domain Bacteria; phylum Pseudomonadota; class Gammaproteobacteria; order Burkholderiales; family Casimicrobiaceae; genus VBCG01. Next base: position 4,188 of record JBKKAZ010000271.1, on the reverse strand, counting down.
TTCCTGTCGATGCCCTTGCGCGCGCCCTGACCGGAGTTGCCGCGGCGTAGCGACCGGATCGACAGGAAGAGCCGATGCATCTGACCGGAAGCGACTGTCTCGGTGTCGTCGAACAGGGCTTGCCGCGTAACAGCGGGCGGCGCCAGCGCATCGTGATCGTCGGCGCGGGCATCGCAGGGCTGGTCGCCGGCTACGAGCTGCTTCGCGCCGGGCACGACCCGCTGATCCTTGAAGCACAGCAACGCGTCGGCGGACGCATCCTCACCTTGCGCGAGCCGTTCACGCCGGGCCTCTACGGCGACGCTGGCGCCATGCGCATACCGCGGACCCACGCGCTCACGCTCGCCTACGCCGAGAAGTTCGGGCTCGAGCTGTGCCCGTTCACGCTGCACAGTCCCGAAGCGTATTGTCACCTGTCCGGACGCAAGTACCGATGGCGCGAGATCGACGCCGACCCGAGCCTGCTCCGCGGCGACGCGACCGGGCAGGCCCCGGGCGCGACCTGCGGAAAGCGCTGGGAGGACGCGATCCGACCGCTCGCCGAGGAAGTCGAGCAGGGTGGCGATGCAGCGTGGGCGTCGCTCGTGGCGCGCTACGACGGCTTATCGACTCGCGAGTTCCTCGAGCAGCAGCATTGGCCCGAATCGATGATCGAGCTGTTCGGCCTGTTGCAGAACCAGGAGGCGCTAATAAATTCGTGCTTCCTCGAACTGCTGCGTGAGGAGGTGGGACGCTATTACGTCGACCTGATGCGAATCGATGGTGGCATGGACCTGCTGCCGAGGGCGTTTCTTCCCGCGCTCGCGTCCCGCATTCGGTTCGGCGCGCGCATGACTGCGATCGAGGCGGCGGCGGACCGGGTGACCATCCACTACCAGTCGATCGGCGGCCGTGCCAGCGTGTCCGGCGACTACGCGATCGTCACCGTCCTGTTTCCGGTGCTGCGCAATGTGGAAGTCGTGCACCCGTTCTCGGCTGGGAAGCGGCGCGCGATCCGGCAGCTTCGCTACGACGCGTCGGCGAAAATCTTCCTGCAGTTCCGGCGCCGCTTCTGGGAAGAGGACGAAGGCATCGTGGGCGGCAGCACCATCACCGACCTTCCCATCAGGAACGTGTTCTATCCCGAGCACGGCCGCGAGCACGGGCGCGGTGTGATGCTCGCGAGCTACACCTGGTCGGAAGACGCGCAACGCTGGGGCTCGCTGCCCGCGGGCGAGCGGCTCGAACAGGCGCCCGAGGATCTCGCGGAAATCCATCCCAAGGCGCTCGCCGAATACGAGGTCGGCGCGTCGAAGATGTGGCACGACGACCCCTACGCGGGCGGCGCGTTCGCGCTGTTCGAGCCCGGCCAGCAGACGCTGCTGCACGAACACATCCGCTCGCCGGAAGGACGCGTGTATTTCGCCGGCGAGCACGTTTCGCTCGCCCATGCGTGGATCCAGGGCGCGATCGAGTCCGGGCTCGCGGCCGCCGCCGCGATCCATGCGCACGCGAACTAAGGGCCGCCATCCGCCCATTGTTCATGGTCCCAGGCGTTGCGTCCGGCACTACAATGTCACGGTGTCGCCCTGACTTCGCCGGAACCGGCCCGGAACACGCCGAATGTGCACTGCCGCCGGGAGCGACATCGAAACTCCAGGAGGGTCCATGAAGCTCTCGCATCGAGGTTGCCTGCCCCTGTTGGCACTCTTGCTGTTCGTGTTCTCGGTCGGCGCGGGTGCGCAAGCCTACCCGAACCGGGCCGTTCGCCTGATCGTGGCCGACGCTCCGGGCGGTGCACCGGACCAGCTCGGGCGCCTTCTCGCGCAGAAGCTTTCCGACGGCCTGGGCCAGCAGGTCATCGTCGACAATCGTGCCGGCGCCGGCGGGGTACTGGGCGCCGACATTGCTGCGAAATCGCCGGCGGATGGCTACACGCTGCTGCTGACCACGACGGCGATCTACGCGATTCTGCCCAATCTCAGGAAGGACCTGCCGTACGATCCGGTCAGGGGCTTCGTGCCCATTTCGCGCATCGCCACCGCGTCGAACGTCCTGGTCGTCAACGTCGCGGTGCCCGCCAATTCCGTCGCCGAACTCGTCAAGCTCGCGAAGGAGAAGTCCGGCGTATTGAACTATGCGTCCGCCGGCGTCGGCACGCCAGCGCACCTTGCCGGTGAGATGCTCAACCTGCTCGCCGACATCAAGGTGACGCACATTCCCTACAAGGGCGCCGCACCGGCGCTGCTCGACGTCATCGCGGGCAACGCGCAGTACATCATCACTTCGCCGATTGCCGCCGGCGCGCACATGAGTGGCGGCCGCGTCCGTGCGCTCGCGACCACCGGCGCCGAGCGCAACCCGAGCCTGCCCGACCTGCCGACGATCGGCAGCACGGTGCAAGGCTACGAGATCTCACAGACTTGGGGCATCGTGGCGCCAGCGGGCACGCCGCCGGAGATCGTCAAGCGCTTGAGCGACGAGATTACCCATGCCATGAATCTGCCGGACGTGAAGGAACGCGTGCTCAAGACCGGCGCCGTGCCGGTGGGGGATCGGCCCGCCGCCTTCGCAGCGTTCATGGCGAACGAGCGCCAGAAGCTTGGCGAGGTAGTCACCCGATCAGGGATTGTGCTGACGGATTGAAGTCGCGTAGTCGCCGAGCTAAAGCGCGGCGACGCGGCCGCCACGGCCACCTGTGTCAGGTCTGTCGCGCCGGGGCGAGCGCGAAGAGTTCATGCGAGCCGGGCACGCCCTTCAACGAGTGGGAACCCATTGCGATGAGCTCGCCGGGATAATGCGCGGCGAACGTGGAGGAGACGAGCACCGGCTCTCCTAGCTCCTTCGTCATGCCCTCGATGCGGGAAGCCTCGTTCGCGGCCGACCCGATGACGGTGAATTGCAGACGCTGCGGGATGCCGATGTTGCCGTAGGTCACGTCGCCCACGTGCAGCCCGATTCCGTATTGAAGCGCCGGCAGGTCGGGGCGCGCTGCGTTGGCAAGGGCAATTCGTTCGGCGGACGCCCGCGCGGCCTCTATCGCCCGCGCGCATGCGTCGGCCGGCGCCATGGCAGTGGCCGCTGCGGCGTTCCCGCCAGCGATGGGAAAGATGGCGAGCACCGCGTCGCCGATGTACGCCAGGATCTCGCCGTCATGGTCGATGATCGCACCGGCCATGGCAGCGAAGAAGCGGTTAAGGTGCATCAGATAGGTCGCGGCCTCCATGCTGCCCGCCAGATTGGTCGAATTCCTCAGATCGCAGAACCAGATCACCGCATGAATGAGCTGCCCGTCGCCGTGCTTGATTTGCCCTTCGAGCACGCGCTTTCCCGTACTCCGCCCGAGGTAGGTTTCCAGGAGGCTCACCGAAACGCGACGTTGCGCATGAACCTCGAACAGGCGACCGAGCGCGGGCATGACTTCGTAGATGCTGCCCAGGTGCGCGGTCGAAAAGCCGCCCTGCGTGAAGGAGGTCATCGAGATGACGTTGATCTGTCCGTCCAGGAAGCGGAACGGCATCGCCACGTAGTCGGTCGCGCCCTCCTGGTGCAGGTCGCGCAGCACGGGAAAGTCGAGCTTGACGTCGTCCTCTTCGAGGTGGCGGCGCACGCCGCCGGCGCCGCGGATGATCGGGGCAAACGGGCTGTCGGCAAACCGGGGCTGCTGCAGGATGTCGTGCGGCTCGAACACGACCCGCACCGCGGGAACGTCCTCGCGCCAGACGAGCACCGTTGCGAAGATCTGCGGGTGCAAGGTGGGGATGATGATGGTGGAGCGTGCGAGCGGATAGCCGGCGGCGCGGAGAAACTCGCAGAACTCGCCCATCAACGCTTCGGGCGACGACGCCTTCCAGGCCTCTTCGATCAGCCAGCCTGCGATTGCATTGGCGTGCACGGCGGAGCCGCTCCCTTGCAGGAACGCCACCTCTTCGTCGCCCTCGTACAGCGCCGTGATCTTGCTGCGGTAGAACGACAGGTAGCCTCGAATCGGTTCCGCGTCCCGATACGGCTCCTCGTAGGCCCACGCCGCGTTCTCGGCGACCTTGCCGCCCACCGCCAGCGTCCAGTAGCTGGCGTTGCCCTTGAACGGGCAGTGCGTCTGATGCTGCGTCCTTTCGAGGCAGTCCATGCGGACATCCTCGGCCGGAAAATAGTGCGCCGGCGCAGCCCGGGTTTCGTGCAGGACGATCGCGCGCGACGAATCGGCGA
>JBKKAZ010000270.1:0-21648 GCA_046714435.1 Casimicrobiaceae bacterium | reverse complement strand
AGACCGCATTCTGCGGACCACACGCGGTTTGCACAACGAATTTCTGACTCGGGACACTAACGCCTGGCGTCCGGGAAGAACAGCTGCTCGCCGCCGATCTTGTAGCTTGCGATCGAGGCCTGGCCTTCGGGCGAAACCAGCCAGTCCATGAACGCGAGCCCCTCGGCTTTCTTGACGTGTCCGTGCTTGGCCGGGTTGACCAGGATCACGCCGTAGGGATTGAACAACCTGCGGTCGCCTTCGACGACGACGCGAAGCTCGCCGCGGTTCCTGAACGCGAGCCAGGTGCCGCGGTCGGCGAGGATGTAGGCGTTCATCGACGACGCGGTGTTCAGTGCCGGACCCATTCCGGAGCCCGTTTCGCGATACCACGTGCCCTTGCCTCCGGCCGGATCGACGCCCGCCGCCTTGAAGTAGCGCAGCTCGGCGGCATGGGTTCCGCTCTTGTCGCCGCGCGAGACGAACGGCGCCTTGGCGTCCAAAATTCGCTTCAGCGCGGCGGTGATGTCCATGCTCCCCGCGACCTTCGCCGGATCGGACTTCGGCCCGATTAGCACGAAGTCGTTGACCATGACGTCGCGGCGATCGACGCCGAAACCCTCGGCCACGAACTTGTTCTCGGCCGCGCGATCGTGAACGAACACGACGTCGGCGTCACCGCGGCGTCCGATGTCGAGCGCCTGCCCGGTGCCCAGCGCCACGACCCTGACCGCGATCCCGGTCCTTTTCGTGAACTCGGGCAGGATGTGGCCGAACAGTCCCGACTGCTCGGTCGACGTTGTCGACGCAACGACGATCGACCTATCCTGCGCGTGCAGCGGTGCCGCGATCGGCATTGCAGCGGCCGCCGCGATCGCGAGGACGACGAAGCCTCTGCGTTTCAATGCCATGGCAACTCTCCTTTGAGAAAGGCGGCCGCCTCAGCCGTCGCCGGTCGGCGAAAGAAGCGCTCGACGGGGGCGCGCTCGGCAATGCGCCCCTGGTCAATGAAGACGATCTCGTCGGCAAGGCGCTGCGCCTGGCCGATGTTGTGCGTGATCATCACGATCTTGGTGCCCGACGCGTGGATCGACTGGATGATCGACTCGATCTCGCGCGTGGCGCCGGGGTCGAGATTGGCGGTCGGTTCGTCGAGAAACAGCACCTCCGGCTTGAGCATCCACGCACGGGCGAGGGCGAGGCGCTGCTGCTCGCCGCCGGACAGCACGCGCGCAGGACGATCCGCGAAGGGCACCAGACCCACGCGCGCGAGCGCGGACAGCGCGAGGACCTCTCGCTCGTTGCGCGGCACGTCGGCGACCGCGAGCGCGAACGTCAGGTTGCCGATCACGCTGCGGCGAAGCAGTACAGGGCGCTGGAACACCATCGCCTGCCTGCGCGGCTCGCCGCGAACTTCCGGGTTCGCCCAGCGCACGCGCCCCGTGGCCGGAGCGAGCAGCCCGTGGCAAATCCGGACCAGCACGCTCTTTCCAGCGCCGTTCGGGCCGAGGATGACAGTTCGCGGCCCCGTTGCGAGTACGAGATCGATGCCCGAGAGAATGGTGCGCGAACCAGCGACGAAGCTGACCTCCTCGAGCGCAAGTGGCAGCAGAGGGAACCCACTAGCCATGGCGAAGCTCCACCCGCTCCTTCAGCAGGTGGGCGAAGATGTTCAGCACCAGCACGATGGTGAGCAGCACGATGCCGAGCCCCAGCGCCAGCGGCAGGTCGCCCTTCGAGGTTTCCAGCGCGATCGCCGTGGTCATCACGCGCGTCACGCCGTCGATGTTGCCGCCGACGATCATCACAGCGCCGACTTCGGCGATCGCACGCCCGAACGCTGCGAGCACGATGGTCACCAGCGAGAAACGCAGGTCGTGCAGCAGCGCGATTGCCGACGCGACCGGTCCCGCGCCGAGTGACTGGAGCTGCTCGCGATACTCGGTCCAGGCGTCGGCGACCGCCTGCCGCGCGAGTGCTGCGATCAGCGGAAACACGAGCACGGCCTGCGCGATAACCATCGCCGTGGGCGTGAACAGGATGCCCAGCGCGCCGAGCGGTCCCGCGCGCGACAGCAGCAGATAAACCGCAAGGCCCACGACGACCGCGGGAAGTCCGAGCAGCGCGTTGGTCACGACGATCAGCGCATGCCGGCCCGGGAAGCGCGCGACCGCGAGCGCGGCGCCGAATGGCAGCGCGACAAGGGTGGCGATGAGGACGGCGGAGAGGCTCACGCGCAGCGACAGCGCGACGATTTCGACGAGCTTCGGATCGGCGCGCGCGACCATCGACCCGGCCTCGCCCAGCGCCAGCGCCAGCGTGCTCACCGGCGCCGGCCCAAAGTGGCAGAATCATGCATAATAGGTCACAGGCTCCCGATCGATGCTACGTTGCGCGGGAGATCGAGCCAAATATGCAAAAACGTGCCAAAAGGCCGCGCAGGCTGGTCGCGGTAACCGGCTGGGAGCTGTACGGAGACGGCCGACCGGTCCGCGAAGTCGACGTTCGCCTGCTGCCGCTGCTCCGCGGTATCGCCCGCACCGGCACGCTGACCGCCGCCGCCCGCGCGTGCGAAATTCCCTACCGCAGCGCCTGGGCGGTGCTCGAGGACGCGGGTGACGCGCTTGCCACGCCGCTGGTTACGCTCGCGCGAGGTCGCGGCGCGTCGCTCACGCCGCTGGCGCAGCGCTGGATCGCGCTCGACGACGAGGCTCGGAGTGCGCTGGATGGGCGCAGCCTCACCGTCGAGTCGCCCTCCGCCGGCACACGCAAGCCGGAAAGGGTTCCAACGCCGCTCAAAGTGGCGGCAAGCCACGACATCGCGCTGGCGCAGCTGAAGGATCGTTGGCGCGTCGCGCACGGGATCGCGCTGGAGTTCCGCGGCAGCGGCGCGAGCCTCGACGCCTATCAGGCAGGGCGCGCCGAACTCGCGGGCATCCACGTCGAAATCGATGCGTCCGCGTCAGATCCCCTGCTCGCGCGGCTCGATCCGTCGCGCGACGCGCTGCTGCGATTCCACACCCGCGAGCAGGGGCTGATCCTCGCGCGCGGCAATCCGAAGCGCGTGCGAACGCTGGCCGACCTCGCGTCGAAACGGCTTGCGATCGTCAATCGCCAGTCCGCCTCGGGCACGCGTTTCCTGTTCGACCGGTTGCTCGCGCGCGAAGGCGTGGACCCGGCCGCGCTCGCCGGCTACTCGAACGAGGAGTTCACCCACGCCGCGGTGGCCGCTACCGTCGCGTCAGGCCGTGCCGACGCGGGCTTCGGCATCCGCGCGGCCGCCGCCCAGTTCGGGCTCGCGTTCGTGCCGCTCGCGACCGAGCGCTACCTGTTCGCGTGTCGTCGACGCGCGCTGGAATCGGCGCGCGTGCAGGCGTTTCGCGCGCTGCTCGCGAGCGACGCGACCCGTGCGGTGGTCATGCCGCTGCCGGGCTACCGGCTCGATCGGCCGGGAACGATCACGAAGTTTCCGCCAGTCGGCTCGTCGTAGATCGCGGCGATTCGCTACATCAACCGACCGTGATCGGCACCAAGGTCATGGTGTCATTGCCGAAGATGTCAATGACCTTGACCGCGACGGTGTAGCGTCCGGGCCTCTGATAGAGGTGCTCGGAGGTGACGAGGTCGAGTGTCCGGTTCTGTCGCGTCCGGAAGCTCTGCCACTCGTTCTCGAAGATGTAGCCGCCGGTCCAGCGGTCTTCGTACTCCGGCTTACTCCCCTCGCCCTGCGCACCGGCGAGCGAGGCAGAGGGAGTCGGTTTGACGGACGCGACGTCCTCGACGCCCATGCCGCGCGGGACCTTGATGATTTCCTTGCGGGCCATGTAGTCGAAGTCTACCGCCCAGTAATCGACCCAGTCGGTCCAGTGGCTCGTCAGACGCTCGCGCTTCACGGCGCCGCTTGCTCTTACTGATCTTGTAGAGCTGCCCCTGCTCGCAGATCACGTCGCTCTTGCCGTCCTTCAATGCCGCGATTGCGGCCTCCGCCGCACCCTGCGTGTAGTAGACCGAGAAGTCGGTCAGCTCGATCGTCAGCGCGAGCTTGTTCTTCTTCGCGTACCGAGGCGTTGCTTCGATGAAGCTGATGTCGTGGAAGACGACCTGGCCCTTGTCGACCGCCCGCTTGTCGAACACGTCGGCGGGAATGTACTTCGGCGACAAGTCGATGCCCTTGTCCTTCGCTTCGCCGAGCGCAGCGGGAAAGAGGCCCATCTCGAACTCGAAGGCGAGCAGGTCGACGCGCGAGGCACTGCGCTTGCGGCACTCGGTGATCACTTCCTCGACGAACAGTCGCCCGACCGGCAGGTTGATCGGGCCGATCACGACCAGTCGCCCGGCGGTCTTGCCGTGGAAGAAGCTCGTGTCCTCCAGCGGCTGCGCCTTGTACGCGCGCAGGATCAGCTCGCGGAACTCGGCCTCCTTCCGCGCGAGCGCCTCTTCCTTCTGTTTGCCGGTCAGCCGGCCGCCGACGTTGAGGTACGCCTGCCGCTCGTATCGGCCGAGGTTCAACACTTCGAACGCGCGAAACGGCTTGTCCTGCGCCTTGAGTTCGCGCTGGACCTCGATCAGGCGCTTGCGGGTCGTGTGGATGCCGAACTTGCCTAGGTCGGTGGCGATCCATTTGCGGCCAAGCTTCTCGGCCACGGCGGCGGTCGTGCCGGAGCCGACAAAAAAGTCGGCGACGAGGTCCCCTTCGTTACTGCTGACTTTGATGATTCGTTCGAGTAATGCTTCAGGTTTTTGCGTCGGGTAGCCGACTTTTTCCCTGTTCGCCGGTCCCGTTGGTACCTTGATGTCGGTCCACCAGTCGGTAATGGGCGTACCACGCTCAACATCCACCATCACTCCTTTGTGAATGCTCTTCATCCGCTGTGCGGTAAGTTCGTTATAGGGACGGTATTGGGTGTTGAAGATGTGTAAATCGGTTTTCCGGTACTTCAGAATTGTGTCATGTTTTCGTGGGAGGTCATCGACCGGGATTGCACCGCCGCTATAGGTCCAAACAATTTCATTACGGTAGCGGTCGCGACCGAAAACCTCGTCCATTGCCAGCCGCACGAAGCTGTTTACGCGGTAGTCGCAATGCAAATATATCGACCCATCCTCCGCCATCAAATCTCGCATCAGGATCAGCCGCTCGCAAATCATTGCGATGAACGAGTCGGCGCCGTGGCCCCAAGTGTCGCGGTAGGCGATCTGTTCGAGGAGGTTCGGTTCCTTGTGGAAGGTCTCCCCGCCGATCTCGATGTCCATCGAGAAGTCGGCGCCGACGTCGAACGGCGGATCGATGTAAATCAGCTTCAGGCCGCCGGCGTCCTCGATCTGGCGGCGCAGCGCGCCGGATTTCAGTGACGACAGGATCAGCTTGTTGTCGCCCCAGATGAGCTTGTTGGTCCAACCGCGCGTCTGGCGGCCGCGGGAGTCGAACAGGTCTTCCTGGACCTTCGTTTCCTTGCGCGGCTCGTCGATGTGCTCGAGCGACTGGAACGGCAGCACGGTCGTGCAGACCTCACGGGTCTTGCCGTTCCAGACCAGCTCGACCTCGCGCTTGTCCTCGAACAGGATGAAGCGGTACTTCTCGGGCAGCGGCCGGCCCTGCGCGATCAGTTGCGTCAGGTCGCGCTTCTCGGCGTCCGTGAGGTCGTAGGTGGACTTCGACGGGCGGGACATGGCGGTCTACAGCGACGCGAGCGCGTCGGCCAGCGAGCACGTCAGCGTGGGGGCCGCCTTGCGCAGTTTCGCGTCCTCGGTGACGAGCGGCACGCCGAGGTCGCGCGCGAACGCGAGATAACGTGCGTCGTAGGCGGTGACCCGATAGTGCGCGGCCACGGCCAGCGCATCGGCGTGACTGGTCGCCTGCAGTCCGGACTCGAGGACCTCCTGCGCATGCCGGAGCACCGTGGTCGCGCTGGTCAGTGTGAGATCGCGCGCGCGCATCCAGGTCGCGAGGACATTCGAGAGCTCGACGAGAACGAACGGATCGCTGCGCCAATCCGCGTCACGCCGCAGCAATTCCCGAGCTCGTTCGGACTGTTCCCCGTCGAGAAGCAGATGAACGAGGACGTTGCAGTCGATCGCCTGCACGACGGTCGCCTACTCGCGACCTTCGTTGATGGCCGCCTCGATCTCCTCGGTAGTCAGCGGGCCTCCCTTGAGCTTGATCGGTGGCGGCAGCGTCGGTGCGACTCGCTTGGGGGCGGTGGTCGACTCGATGAGCGTGAGCAATTCCTTCGAGACGGAGCGGTGGTTGCGCTCCGCCTGCGCCTTGAGGCGGGCATGGACCGCTTCCGGAACATTCTTGACGACGATCGTAGGCATGGCAGTCTCCTGACCTGTCATTTGGAGTGTACATCAAAAGCTTCCATTTTGATACCTTTCTGGATCCAAATGTCGACGGCGGTCATCCAACACGGGAGATTTGCGACAATTCTCGAATCATACTATAATATTTACGATTTACGAGCCTCAGTCCGTACGCTGGCTATAAGAATCGCGACATCGGGGCATCGCCGAAACCTATAATATTTGCGACAAACTTCACCCGTACGAATGATATTTACGACAACACTGAACAACACATGGCGTTTGCCCCGAAATTTGCGACACACGACGACTCTCTGCTCGTCTACCCCGACCTCTCCTCGTACGAGCGGCGTGTGGTCCAGCGGCGCCTACAGACAGGCGAGCTACACCGAATCGCACCAGGTGTCGTCACCAGCCGGCCGTCCGACGAATGGCCCGCTTTGGTCGCGCGCGAGCGTACCCGCATCCTTGCGACCCTGTTCCCAGGAGCCGTCATCGGCTATCGAAGCGCCTTTCGAGGAGGGGTGCCGGTCGATGGAGTCATCCACCTCAGCTACACCTACGACCGCACCCGCGAACTCCCCGGATTGACGGTGGTTCTGGTCAAGTCCGCAGGCAAAGCCCCCGGTGACCTGCCTGTCGCTGGTCGCGAGCTCTATTTCCCTTCCAATGCCCGCCTGTTACTGGAAAACCTCACCATCAGTCGAGGCAAGGTTCCCAAGTCGGTAAGTCGTGAAGAAATCGAAGACCGGCTCATGACGCTGTGCGAAGCGCGAGGGGAGGACTCGCTTCGCCAGTTGCTCGAGCAAGCGCAAGCGCTCGTGCCTCAACTTGGACTGGCGCGCGAGTTGGCCCTGCTCGAGAGCCTCATCGGCAGCGTGCTCGGCACCTGGAGCAAGAGCCAGCTTGCGTCACCAGCCGGGAAAGCCTGGGCGGCCGGAGCCCCCTACGACAGAGGACGCTTGGCTCTTTTCGAGGCATTAGCAGTCGTGCTGCGGTCGACTCCCCTGGAGCGAATCGACGCGGTGACCCGTTCCGCCGCCGGCCGCACGAACTTCGCGTTCCTGGAGTCGTACTTCAGCAACTTCATCGAGGGCACCGAGTTCGACGTTACGGAGGCGCGTACCTTCGTGCTCGAGGGCAAGCCCATTGAGGCACGACCGAAGGATTCGCACGACATCCTTGGTGTGTTCCAGCAAGCGGTTCAGCCCGCGTGGGCAAATCAAACACTCGCGCCCGGGGAGCCTGTTGTGGAACAGTTGCGCGCCCGCCACGCCGACATGTTGCGCGCGAGGCCGGAAGTCAGTCCTGGAGCGTTCAAGGACCGCGAAAACTTTGCCGGCAATACGGCCTTCCTATTGCCCAAGCACGTCCGCGGTACGCTGATTGAGGGGTCAAAGCTGCTTCCGAGCGTGCCCGCAGGCATGGCACGGGCCCTGTTTGCCATGTTTCTGGTAACGGAAGTGCACCCGTTCCTCGACGGCAACGGACGGCTGGCGAGGCTCGTCATGAATGCCGAGTTGTCGGTCGTCGGAGAGTGTCGAATCATCATTCCGACGCTCTTTCGCGAGGAATACCTTGACTGCTTGCGCGTACTGACTCGGCAGGGGGAGGCTTCTCCATTCCTGCGCGCCATGCAATTCATTCACCGCTGGACCGCGGCGTTCAGCTACGAAAGCCTCGACCAGACCATTGCAGGCCTGCGCGCGTCCAATGCATTCGAGAAGTCACGTGTGCAATACAAACTGCTGATGCCCACGGAAGACGGACTGCAATTGTCGACTTCTGCGACTGGAACGGGGACGGTCTCATAGCCTGAGCGCGCTTTCGCTCGCTGCAGGTCCCCATCAATCAGCGCCCCGGGCCGGATTGAAACTCTCGGAACCCGGCCACCAGCCCGGCGAAGTCTTTCGGACGCGCCCGGTCGAAGCCTTCCTCGTCGACGTAGACGAAGCGGTAGTCCGGCCCGCCGGCGTCGCGGCTCGCCCGGGTCGCGTCCTCGCACCACTGGGCGAGCCGCGCCATCTTGGCCGGGACGTCGATCTCGACCCGCCCCTTGGTCTCGATCAGCCAGATCGTGCCCTCGGCCGTGCGGACGAGGAAGTCGGGCGTGTAGGTCGAGAGGTTCCCGTCTACCTGCACGTAGTCGAGCTTGAAGCCGACCGCCAGGTAGTTCTTGGCGAAGGCGGCCACGTCCGAGGCGTCGTCGAGGAAGCGCGCGAAGCGCAGTTCGAGCTTGCCGGCGTGCGCCTCGCCGACGATCTTGTTGAAAAGTGACTTCTTCGGCGCGTAGTACTCGCGCGGATCGGTGCGGAAGGGCCGTGTGTCGCGCAGGCGGATCCGGTCTTCGATGCGCGCGGAGCCGGAATCGCGAATCGTCAGTCCGTTGATCGCCCTTACAAACGTGTCGTGCAGCACCTTGCCGACTTCCGGTTCCGACAGGTTGCGCATGATGACCGGATCTTCGAGGTCGATCGGTGACGCACGGAACAGCGAGTCGCGCATGTACGTCTTGACCTTTCCGTACAGCACGTCGTAGCCGCCCACGAGCCGCAGGTCCTTGAGGATCTGACGCGCAAAGAAACCCACCACCGACCGATAGTCGGCGGGGCCGGCGCCATCGAGGTGAATCGTGTGGTGGACATCGCCCTCGAGCATCGTCTCGAAAACGATTTCTCGCGTTTCCTCAGGCGTGAAGGGCTTGATCGGCAGACGTGCCGGCAGCAGGGCCGCCGCGTCGAGCTGGTCCAGCTCCTTGTACTCGCGCGCATAACGGCGCGTCAGGCGCGGGATCTCGATATCGAGCGCGTCGATGTCCTTGTCGCCGTCGGCCCTATCGACCTCGACCACCAACGACTCGTCGCGCTTCGCGCCCCCACCCATAGGCACATGCTCGAGCACGACGCCTTCGCTCTGGATCGACTCGACAAACTCCATGAAGGCCGGCGTGCCGAGCACGGAGACCGTCTCCCGCGCATCGGAGCCGAAATACATTCGCCGCAGGCCGCGTCCCAGCGTCTGCTCGGGGAGGATGTTGCTCTTTGCGACATAGGCTCGCAGCCCGACGATCGTGGTCACGTTGCGGACGTCCCAGCCTTCCTTCAGCACCAGGACCGACACGATCGCCTTGTAGGGGCTCGACCAACCGTCGATATCGTTGGCTGCCTTGCGAAGCACTTCGAGTTCCTCACGGCTCTTGCCGGACGCCGCTTCGGAGATGTCACCATTGTTCTTGGTGTGGATCACGAGCACCGCGCCTTGCAGTTCCGGGCAGATCTTCTCCAGGTGCGCGCCGACCTCGTCGCAGTTGCGCGTGTCGTCGACCATGACGAACAGGACCGCTTTCTTGCCGAGCGGCTCATGCTCGGCCGCGCTCTTGCGCCACTCCTCTACGCCGAGTTGGAGATAGTCCGCGTAGCGCTCGGCGAAAATCGCGCTTTGTTGCTCGACCAGTCGCGCTCGGCTCGCGGCATCCGGCAACACTGGATGCTTGACGACGTTCTGATGGATCGCCTCGACCAGCGGGTAGTCGCACACGGTCTGCACGAAAATCGCCCCATTGTCGTGTCGCGGCGTCGCGGTGACGTCGACCTGGATCGCGAGCCGGCAGTCCTTCTGAAGCATCCGGTGATGGACGTCTTGAATGCTCTTGAACCAGGCCATCCGCGGATCGTGGATATGGTGGGCTTCGTCGTTGAAGACAGCGAGTTCGTCGATCTCGCGGATGACCTCGCCGAGATCGGTCCGACTCTCGTTGGTCCCGCCGACCGGCTTCGGGCCGAAGGGCGCGAGGAAGTAGTCGCGCAGATCGTCGTCGTCGAGGGAAGCATCGCGGACTTCGCCCAGGAAGATACGATGGACGTTTGTCAGGAACAGGTTGCCCACGTCGCGTTGCACTCGCACGTCGTCCTGCACGTGCAGCGTCATCTGGAAATCGTCGCGCCAGTTCCGTCCATCGTGCCCGTTGTCGGGCAGGATCGGATCGTTGAAGAAGATGCGCAGGCCGTCGAAGTCGTGTCGCAGGCGGTCGAGCACGATGATGTTGGGCGCGATCAGCAGGACATTGCGCGCAAGCGTGGAATCCGGCTCGTAGAGCTTGTGGAAGTAGCTCCACGCGATCAAGAGCGACAGCACCTTGGTCTTGCCCGCGCCAGTGGCGAGCTTCAACACGTAGCGCGGCCAGGCTTCGTCGAACATGCCGGCAGAAACCGCGCCGGAACTGTCGAAGCGCATGAGGTCGAACTTGTCCCGGACCTGCCGAACGTCGTGGAGCCAGAGTACGGTCTCGACGGCCTCGCGCTGTGCGAAGTAGTACCGGAACGGGCTGAGCGTTCCGTCAGCGCCCTCGTTCAGGTGATCGGTGTCGAACCACCAGCGCAGCAGTGCGCGCGTCGTTGGTGTCGCGCCCGCGTAACTCCCGTCGCGCCAGGCCTTGACTTCGCGGCGGATGGTCGCCACCAGCGGCGGGATGAGCTTCTCGTAGGCGGTTGCCCGCAGGTCTTCGGCAGCGGGAAACCACCGCGCCTCGGGATCGAGCTCGATGTAGGGGGAGGTCGGGAAATCCGGGTGCAGGGCCATGCGGCATCGGGCAGGCAGGTGCGGTTACCGCGACAATCGTACGCGTGCTTGCGTCCCGGTCGATAGGCCAACCGATCGAGCGTCGGATGGCTGCCGGATGAAGAGGTGACGTGCCTAGCGCGACCGCCGTCCGTAGATCGGATACTGCGGATCGGAGTAGCCGGGCGTGGACGGATGGCCGGGCCTGACCAGCGTATCGACGAGCGCCTCGTCGTCGTTCGACCAAGCGGTGCCCAAAGCGGCCGCGTATTCGTTCCACTGCGCCAGCGTGCGCGGGCCGGCGATCACCGACGAGACGATGCGATTCGCCCACAGCCAGGCGAGCGCGAACTGCGTGAGCGTGCGGCCGGTCTTCTCCGCGTGCGCCTTCAGCGTCTGCGCGATGGCGATCGACTCGGCGCGAAACTCCGTTTCCATCAGGCGCTTGTCCTTCACCGCCGCGCGCGAGTCCGCGGGCAGCGCACCGTCCGACGTGTACTTGCCGGTGAGGACGCCGCGCGCGATCGGCGAATAGGGCACCACGCCGAGGCCATAGTGGTCGCAGGCCGCGAGGATCTCGACCTCGGGCATCCGGTTCAGCAGGTTGTAATACGGCTGGCTGACGACGGGCCGGGGAACGCCCTGGAGTTCGCATTCGCGGATCACCTCCGCGATCCGCCAGCCGCGGAAGTTCGACACGCCGAAGTAGCGGATCTTGCCGCTCGCGATCAGCGCACCGATCGCGCCGACGGTCTCGGCGATCGGCGTCGCGTGGTCGTCGCGGTGGAGGTAATAGACGTCGATGCAGTCGGTCGCAAGCCGCGCGAGACTATCCTCGCAGGCCCGCAGTACCCAGCGCCGCGACAGTCCCCCGTCGTGCGGCCGCCCGGTGAGCGGATTGCCGACCTTGGTCGCGAGGATCCAGTGCCTCCGGTGCGCCTTGATCGCCGCCCCGACGATGCGCTCCGACAAGCCGTTGCCGTAAACATCGGCCGTGTCGATGAAATTGACCCCGACATCGCGCGCCGCGTCGACGATCCGCTGCGCGTCTTCGGCGCTGGTGCGATCGCCGAAGGTCATCGTTCCCAGGCACAGCGCCGAGACCTCGAGGCCGGAGCGACCGAGTCGCCGGTAGTCCATGACCGTCATGGGTTTCCTGTTATCAAGGGGATCTGAAATGGCCGGTGCCGAGGGTCGGTCGCCGGCCGATCCAGGGCCCGCCCACCATCCGCGCCCGATGGAGCGGCAGTCAGTCGCGGGCTGCGCGCAGCCGTTCCACGTTCGGGACCGGCAGCGCACGACGGAGCACGGTCTCGGCGAGCCAGACGGCCGCGTGCCGCGCGCGGCCGGCAACCACCTCGGGCGGCATCTGCAGGTAGTCGTCGTTGTAGACGTCGAAGCTGTAGTTGCCGTAGTAGCCGATCGCGTCGAGCCTGGCGACAAA
Organism: Casimicrobiaceae bacterium; assembly: GCA_046714435.1. Lineage (GTDB taxonomy): Bacteria > Pseudomonadota > Gammaproteobacteria > Burkholderiales > Casimicrobiaceae > VBCG01. The sequence continues at coordinate 9,365 of JBKKAZ010000270.1, read as the reverse complement.
CTGCGCGAGCCCTTCGCTGTGTGCGCCTTCGCCTGGGAAGACGCGGAAATGCGTGGCCGTCGCCGCCTGCTCCTCCGGCGAGCGGACTTCCGGCCACAGGTAGTCGGAGATCTGCACGAGGACGATCTGCTCGGGAGCGAGCGCGTCGAGATCATCCAGCGGAACGCCCGCGGCGAGCACGTCGAACGCGTCGATCGCTACGCCGAGGTTCGGGCAGTTGGCTCGCGACACGAACTCCCCGGCCAGCCGGAAGTCCTTCACGGTGCGGCTCGAGGACAGGCCCTTGTACGCGATCCGGATGCCCAGCGGAATCGCCATCATCGCGAGCTTGCGGAGGTCGCGCGCGATCACCTCGGGGTCGGTGTCGGCGTGCGCGGAGGTCGAAGCCTCGACCAGAAGTAATCGCCCGCCGAGCTTGCCGCAGATGTCGAGCATCGACTTCGCGCCGTCGACCTTGTACGCGTGCAGCTGGCGCTCGAGCCCCTCGAAATCGCGCAACGCCTCGAGGCCGGTCACCTCGAGCCCGCTCTCCCGCACCGCGCGCACGCCGGCCGCGGTTCCCTCCGGGTGCCCGACGATGTCGGCAGCCGAAATCATCACCTGCGAAAACCCCGCCTGACGCACGGCCGAGAGCTTCGTCGCGAGGGATCCCGCGAGCGACGCGGTGTCCATTCCGAAGTCGCGGAAGATCATCCTGCCGCCCTAGCCCTCGGGCTCGCTCTTGACCAATTCGAACATCACGCGGCCGAGGTACGCCTTGGTCAGCGCGCCGCGCTCGCTCGAGTGGACGCGCTCGGTGGCGAGGAACTCGACGCCGCGCTTCTCGAGTTCCGCCACGGCCGTCATCACGTCCGGCGTCCCGAGGCCGATGCGCTGCAGGTGCTCCTCGGCGGGCGCGAACCGTGCCGTGTCCTCGGGCTCGATCAGCTGCAGGTAGAAATTTCCGCACGGGCTCTGCAGCAGCAGACCCTTGGGCATGATCCCGAAACGCACGCGGTCGGGCAGCAGCCGAAAACCGAAGATCTGCGAGTAGAACTCCACCCAGTCCGCAGTGCGGTCGGGACCGACGTACTGCACCAGCCCGAAGAACTGCAGGCCGGCAATCGCCGGCGGATGCGGATCGACGGTGGGGATCGCCCGGAAATCGACGTCATAGATCGAGAACTCGTCGTAGCGGTCGACGAAGTAGATGAGGCTCTCGCCGACGCCGTGGATCGCGGGAATGTTGAGCTCCATCGGCAGCGCGCGCACCGGGATCTCCCAGGCGCCGAGGTCGAGCGCGCGGCGGAATGCGTACTGCGCGTCGCGCACGCGGACCGCGAAGGCACTCAGCATCGGGCGCTCGGTGGGCTGCACCGTGTGCGGCAGGTCGACCGGCTGGGCGTTGACGATGATGTTCATCGAGCCCTGCCGGTAGAGCTCGACCTCGCGCGAGCGATGCCGCGCGATCGGCCGGAAGCCCATCGTTTCGAGCACGCCGCCCAGCGCCTGCGGGTGCGATGTCGCGAACTCGATGAACTCGATCCCGTCGAAGCCGAGCGGATTCGTCGTTTCGGGGACGGCCTCACGATCCAGCGCATTGGTCATCACGTTTCCCTGTCCGCTTAGCGCCAAGGTGCAGCTCGCCGCGCCAGTGATCCGCGGGTGAGCCGGGATCCGACGTCGTGCGCGATCCCGTCCCAATATAGAACGAATCGAGAAGGAATGGAACGCCGATGCCGGGAGGTTCCCTGCCTCGGCCGGTGCGCAACGATCCGTCGCCCCGCTCTTGCCGGATTCGGCCTGCCGCGTTCAATATGTGGCGCGGCCGCCGGTCAGATCGAAAACGAATCCCGTGGTGAAGCTGCATTCGGGACCTGCGATCCAGGCCACCATCGCCTCCACCTCCGGCACCTTCAACGTCCGTCCCATGGGAATCCTGCTCCTGGCGAGTGCAATGTGTTCCGGAGTCATCTCTTTGAACAGGTCGGTCTCGGTGAGCGCCGGCGCAATGGCGTTGACCAGAATTCCGCTGTCGATCAGTTCCCGCGCCTGCGACTTGGTGAAGCCGATGACCCCCGCTTTCGCCGAGGCGTAGGCGGCAATGCCCTGGTTGCCTTCCTTGCCGGCGATCGACGCGACATTCACGATGCGTCCGTGGAAGCGCGCGCGCATGTGCGGAATCGTTGCGCGGCTGCAATAGAAGACACCGGTCAGGTCGACCGCGAGCACGCGATCCCATGCGTCCAGCGGGTATTCCCAGACCGGCGCCACCGGGCCGTTGATGCCGGCGTTATTGATCAGGATGTCGATCCCTCCGAGCGCTGTTTCGGTGGCGGCGAACGCCCTCTCGACCTGAGCGCAATCGGCAACGTTCACCGTCTGCCTCGACGCCGGCGCGAGCCTGCCCAGCGTCGTGCAACGACGAGCGGTGGCGGTCTTGGCTACCCGGTGAGGCGCGGGTCGAACTCGTAGGCCGGGGTGGGCGGGAACGCCGGATCCGGGGTGGCGCTATCGGCTCGCCGAGGTGGGCGAGGGGGTCGCGCACGGTGGGGGCATCGGTGATGAAGGCGATGACGCGTATTTTGCCGCCACAGGTCGGGCAGCGCAGCGGGAAGCGGAAACGGGGCCGAACGGCTGATTCGGACGCAGGTGACCGGACGATGCCGCAACCGTCCTGTCCGATGCGGTTCGCACGGCGCCGAAGAGCGCAACCTGGGTGGCCGCGATATCATCGCGCGCAATGAAGATAAAGCGTGTCACCGCGCATCCGCTGCATAGCCTGCTCGACGCGCCGTTCGCGTTTTCGCAAGGGTGGGTCCATGGCCGCGGGGCGACGATCGTCGAAATCGAGACCGCCGGCGGCATCATCGGCTGGGGCGAGGCGTTTGCCCAAGGATTGGAGCCGCCTCAGATCGCGGCCGCGGTGCTGCGGCATGCACTGGAGCCGCTGCTGCTGGGCGAGGACGCGTTCGCCACCGAGGTGTTATGGCATCGGATGTACCACGCTACGCGCGATTACGGCCGCAAGGGCAGCGTCGTCGCCGCAATCAGCGCGGTGGACATGGCGCTCTGGGACATCGTCGGCAAAGCCCATGGCCAGCCGGTGCACCGGCTGCTGGGCGGCGCCTTCCGCAGCGAAGTGCGCGCCTACGCTACCGGCTTCTATCGCAAGCAGGGCCGCGGCGAGAATCCGCGCCTGGTGCAGGAGGCGCTGGAGCGCGCGGCGGCTGGCTTTTCCGCGGTGAAGGTGAAGATCGGCTTCGGCGTTGCCGACGACATCGTCGTCCTGCGCGAGATCGCCGCTGCGCTCGACGGCAGCGGGGTGGCGATGATGATGGACGCCAACCACGCGTACGGCGTCGCGGACGCGATTGCGGTCGGTCGCGCCGTGGCCGATCTCGATCTGCTCTGGTTCGAGGAGCCGGTCGCGCCGGAGGACCGTGACGGCTATGCGGCAGTGCGCCGCGCGTTGACGATACCGATCGCGGGGGGCGAGAACGAGCACACGCTGTATGGCTTTCGCGACTTTCTGGCGGGTGGCGGTGTCGATATCGTGCAGCCCGACCTTGCGTCCTGCGGCGGCTTCACCGCAGCAAAGCACATCGTCGCGCTGGCGCAGTCGCAGGGGCTGCGGGTCAATCCGCACGTCTGGGGGACCGGCGTTGCGCAGGCGGCATCGGTGCAGCTCATCGCCGCGCTGCCCGTCGCGCATCATTCGTTGTTCCCGGTCGAGCCGATGCTCGAATACGATTGCTCCGATCACCCGTTCCGGATGGCACTGGTGTCGCATCCGACCCTATGCGAGCGCGGTGTCGTGACGGTGCCGTCGCGGCCGGGTATCGGTGTCGAGGTCGACCGCAAGGTGCTGCGTCGATATCGCGCCGAGTGAAATCCGGCGGCGCGCCGGGGTGAGTTGGGTGCCAGCACACCGAAGCAGCGGCGGCTGTGGATCCGTGGTGACGGCACCGGAGCGGCGAGGCGGTCGATGAGTTGCAGACGGGTGAGGAGCGGCGCACGCTCCCCGCCGGTACTGGGCTTGGCGCGGTCGTCGGGCTCGATGCGCACCGAGCCGTCCACCGGAAACCCACCGCCATGCGCCCATTGCGCCATCGCCCGCGCGTCATCCTTTGGCAGCAGGCCACGGCGAACGAAGTCGCGCAACAGCCGCCGACGCACGCACTCCCGCAACGCAGCGATGGCGTTCGCATCGAACCCGGTGGCCCGTTCAGTTGCACATGCGTAGGTGCCCGAGCGTACTGTCCTGGTGGGCGCGACGTCCGCTGATGGCGGGCCATTGCCAGTGAGCGAGCGCTGTTTCGGTGGCGGCGAATGCCTGCTCGACCTGCTTGTAATCGGCAACGTTCACCGTCTGCATCGACGCCGGCGCAAAACCCGCGGCAGCGGCGTCGAACGGGTCGAAGCTCAGGTCCCACAGCGCAACGCGGCAGCCCTCGCTGGCGAGACGTTGCGCGATTCCGAGGCCGATTCCCCGCGCGCCGCCGGTGACGATGGCGCCCTGATTTGTCAATGAGCTCTTCACGACAGGGGCTCGGTTCCGAGCAATCCGGCAACGCTGACGCTGCCGCTCGCGGTCAAGCAGTTGCGCCTTGCCAGAGGTTGGTGATGCCGACGGGCCTGCCCTTGACGAGCGATTCGACGGCCGCTTCGGCGACCGCTTGCGCTCGCATCGCCGACGCGACCGAGCACGACTTCCAAAAAATCGAATTCCAGCGCGAGCTGCCCGATCTTGGCCTGCATCTCTTTGGCACTCGGACCCTGGTCCGTGCCGCGCTTCTCGGCCGGCGACATGAACACCCCGATCGCACCCTCCAGCAACTGCGTCTTCCATTGAGTGATCTGGTTGCCGTGCACGTCGTACTTCTCGGCCAGGTCCGCCGGCGTCCGGTCGCCTTTCAACGCCGCCAGGGCCACCTTTGCCTTGAACGCCGCCGTGTGGTTCCGTCTCGGTCTTTTCATTGCACTGCTCCTTTGCGGGCGATATCCTCGCCCATAGAAGCAGATCCTTCACTTAACCGCCAGTCTCATTTTCCCGAGCCAGCTCTCCCCAAGGCAAAAGGCCGGGGTACGACCCACGGCCCTTGCTTCGCTGCGGCCTGGGGCGGGAACGGTGCGCGTCAGTCGCGAATCCGGCGGTTACGCCACGCTGCGTGCCTCGCTCCGAGCATTCCCACGGCCAGCATCAGCAGCGCAATCGCCCACGGCGCGTCGATCGGCACCTCCACAATCGCCGCGGCGGTGACCACCGTGCTGACGCTGCTCGAACCGTTGGCGGATACTGGATCGATGGTCCCAGGGGGAGGCATCACCGTCGCCGTATTGATGATCGTGCCCGTGACCGAAACGTTGCCCGTAATCGTGATCACTACACTGCCGCCGACCGGAAGCACGGCGACGGTGCCGGTCACCGTGTTGCTCGCGAGATTGACCGCGCCGCACGCCGCGCCGCCGGAGGCACTCCCGCAGCTCGCGGTCACTCCGAGGATCGCCGCCGGCACGACATCACTGAACGTCGCGCCGTCCGCGTTGCTCGGCCCCGCGTTGGTGATTGTCAGCGCATAGGTGATCGCGCTGCCAGGTGCCAGCGTGGCCGGACCCGTCTTCAGAATTCCCACGTCCGCCATTGGGCTGCGCGTGTCGCTGTCGGTGGCCGTGACCGGACCCGGCGCCGACGGATCGCTGACGGTCACGGAGTTCACCAGCGGGTTGGTCAGCATGCTCGCCGCGAAGCTCACCGGCACCGTGAATGTGAGCCGATTGCCGGCGCCCGCCGCGACCATCGCACCGGTGGCGCCGAAGCTCGTGCCGCCGGCGGACCCCGTCACGGTCCCGCACGTCGCCATTCCGGTCGCCGCGCAACTCGCCGCAGCCGATAGCGTCGCGCCGGCCGGAAGCGCATCGGTGACCGTGATGTTCGCGGCATCGCTGGGACCGCCATTGGTGACGACGATCGTGTACGTCGCCCCGCTGCCCGGCGTGTAAGTCGCGCTGCCGTCGGTCTTGCTGACGGCGAGCCCGACGGCCGCGGCCAGCGCATCGCTGTCGGAGCCGTTGGCCGACGCGCCGCTCGCGGCGTCGGTGGCGGTAGCGGTATTGACGAGCGGGTTCGCCGTCATGCCCGCTGCGAAGGCAACCGGCGCGGTGAACACCAGCGCGTTGCCTGCTCCCGTATTCACCCGCGCGAACGTGGCGCCGAAGCTCGTCGCCCCGGTCGTGCCGGCCACCGTCCCGCAACTCGATGTGCCGCCCGCCACACACGTCGCATTCGCGGTCAGTGTCAGGCCGGCGGGCAGCGGGTCGCTTACCGTGACGTTGAGCGCATCCGACGCACCGGTATTCGTCACCGTTACCGTGTAGGTCGCCGTGCCGCCCGGCGTGTAGGTCGCGCTGCCGTCGGTCTTGGTCACGGCCAGCGTGACGTTCGACGCGAGCGCGTCGCTGTCGGAGCCGCTGGCCGACGCGCCGCTCGCCTGGTCGATCGCCGTTGCGGTGTTGACGAGGGGATTCGCCGTCATGCCGGGCGCGAAGGCAATCGGCGCCGTGAATACGAGCGTGTTGGCGCCGCCGGCGTTCACACGCGCGAGCGTTGCGCCGAATGACGACTGGCCGACGGTCCCGGTGACCGTGCCGCAGCTCGATGTTCCGTTGGCAACGCACGTCGCGTTGGCCGTCAGCGTCACGCCGGCCGGCAGCGGATCCGTTACGGTGACGTTCAGCGCATCGGACACGCCGGTGTTTGCGATCGTCACCGTGTACGTCGCCGTGCCGCCGGGCGTGTACGTCGCGCTGCCGTCGGTCTTGGTCACGGCCAGCACGACGCTCGCCGAAAGCACGTCGCTGTCGGACCCGTTTGCGGTGATCCCGCTTGCGGCGTCGGTCGCAGTCGCGGTGTTTATCAGCGGGCTCACCGTCATCCCGGCGGCGAAGGCGACTGGGACCGTGAACACGAGCGCATTACCGGCGCCGGCGTTGACCCGCGCGACCGTCGCGCCGAAGCTCGTCTGCCCGGTCGTGCCCGTCACCGTGCCGCAACTCGATGTACCATTCGCCGCGCAGGTCGCGTTGGCCGACAGCGTGACGCCCGCGGGAAGCGGATCGCTGACCGTCACGTTCAGCGCATCCGACAGACCCGTGTTGGCGACCGTCACCGTGTACGTCGCGGTGCCGCCCGGCGTGTACGTGGCACTGCCGTCCGTCTTGGTCACGCCGAGCGTGACCGCCGGCGAAAGCGTGTCGCTGTCGCTGCCGTTCGCCGTGTTGCCGCTCGCAAGATCTGTCGCGGTCGCCGTGTTGACGAGCGGGTCCGTCGTCATGCCAAACGCGAACGCGACAGCCGCCGTGAACACCAGAGTGTTCGCGCCGCCCGCGTTGACGCGCGCGGATGTCGCGCCGAAGCTCGTCTGCCCTGTGGTACCGGTCACCGTGCCGCAACTCGACGTGCCGTTCGCGACACAGGTCGCATTCGCGCTCAGTGTCAGTCCTGCGGGCAGCGGATCGCCGACCGTCACGTTGAGCGCGTCCGCGACACCGCTGTTCGCGATCGTCACCGTGTACGTCGCGGTGCCGCCCGGCGTGTAGGTTGCGCTGCCGTCGGTCTTCGTCACCGCCAGCGTTAAGTTTGCCGAGAGCGTGTCGCTGTCGGAACCGCTCGCGGTCGCGCCGGTCGGGACGTCGATCGCGGATGCGGTGTTGACCAGCGGATTCGCCGACATCGCCGCCGCGAATGCCACCGGTACCGTGAAGACGATCGTGTTTCCACCACCGGCGTCAACACGCGCGCCGGTCGTGCCGAAGCTCGTTTGCCCCGTGATGCCGGTCACCGTACCGCAGCTCGACGTGCCGTTCGCCGCGCAGACCGCGTTGGCGGTCAGCGTGAGGCCCGCCGGCAACGCATCGGTCACCGTGACGTCGAGCGCATCCGACACCCCGGTGTTTGTGACCGTGACGGTGTAGGTCGCGGTGCCGCCCGGCGTGTACGTGGACGCGCCGTCGGTCTTGGTCACAGCGAGCGTCACCGCCGCGCTACGAGCATCGCTGTCGGATCCGCTGGCGGAACTGCCCGGGCCGCTTGCGCCGAGGTCCGTCGCATTCGCGGTGTTGACGAGCGGGTCGGTCGTCATTCCGGAGGCAAATGCCACCGGCACCGTGAACACGAGGCTGTTGCCGGGGCCGGGGCCGACGCTTGCTCCGGTCGTGCCGAAGCTCGTTTGCCCCGTCGTTCCCGTCACCGTGCCGCAATTCGCCGTGCCACTCGCTGCGCACGCGGCGTTTGCCGTGAGCGTCAGGCCCGCCGGCAGCGCATCGGTGACGGTGACGTTGGCCGCGACCGACGGCCCGCCGTTGGTCACCGTGACCGTGTACGTCGCGTTTCCGCCCGGTGTGTAAGTGGCGCTGCCGTCCGTCTTGACGACGGCCAGCGAGAGCTGCGTCGTCAGCGTATCGTTGTCCGTCGCCGAATTGTTGCCGGGATTCGGATCGGTCACGCCAACCGGCACGGAAATCGTCGCGGTATTGGCGAGCGTTCCGGTGGCCGCCGCTGACACGGTGCCTGACAGCGTGAAGGTCACCGTCGCGCCGACCGGCAGATTCACCGACGCGCTGATGTTTCCGCCCCCGGACGCGGGGCAGGTTCCGCCCCCGGCGCCCACGCAGGTCCACGTCGCACCGGTGATCGTCGGCGGCAGCGTGTCGGTCACCGTCGCCCCAGCCACCGCGCTCGGGCCCGCGTTCGATGCGACGATCGTGTAGGTGATCGGCGACCCCGGCGCGATCGACGCGACGCCGTCGGTCTTGGTGATAGCGAGATCGGCGACCGGCGTCAGCGTATCGGTGTCGCTCGCGCTCGAATTCCCGTTGTTGATCACGGAGCCCGGCACGCCGAGCGTGGCCGTGTTGGTGATGCTCCCGACCGCGCTCGATGCAATCGTGGCGGGAACCGTGTACGTGATCGAACCGCCATTCGGTATCGACACGACATCGCTGATCGGCCCCGAACCCGAACCGCAGATCGCCCCGCCCGCGGGCACGCAGGTCCACGACCCGAACGTCACGCCGGCCGGCGGCGTGTCGTTGACGACGAGCCCGGCGACGCTGTTTGGGCCGCTGTTGGACACGGTGATCGTGTACGTCGTCGTGCCGCCAGGAACCGCGGAGGCAACGCCGTCGGTCTTGGTGATGTTGAGGTTGACGGTGCCCGTCGCCGCCAGCGTCGCGGTCCCTTGCAGCGGATTCGTGACGCCCTGCACGCTGGCGATCGCGCCCGGCGGAATCGTGTTGATCAGGTTGCCCGACACGTTCGCCCGCACAGTAACCGCGAGCGTGCAGATCGAGTTCGCGTTGACGTTGGCGCCGGACAGCGTAACCGT
>JBKKAZ010000269.1:0-38265 GCA_046714435.1 Casimicrobiaceae bacterium | reverse complement strand
GAGGGCGTGCTGGTGCGCCGTTCACGCGAGCGGCTGGAGGCGGAAATCGAGCGTTTCGTCGTCGCCGAGTACGACAACCACATCGTCGGCTGCGCCGCGCTGTACGCATTTGCGGCCGAGCAGCTCGGCGAGTGCGCCGCGCTTGCCGTGCACCCGGATTTCCGGCGCGCGGGTTACGGCGAACTCCTGCTGCACGAAATCGAGAGCCGCGCGCGAAGACTGAAGCTGAAGCAGCTGTTCGTCCTCACCACCCGGACCGCGCACTGGTTCCTCGAGCGCGGCTTCCGGGTGGGCTCGCTCGCCGATCTCCCGCAGCAGAAGCAGGCGCTCTACAATTGGCACCGCAAGTCGCAGGTGTATGTGAAGCAGGTCTAGGGACTAGGATCTAGGGGCTAGGGAGCGACGGCGTGAATCCGAGCCTCTTACAGAGCTTCGCGCATCGCGGGGCGACCGGTGCGCATCGCATTGACGATCCCTAGCCCCTAGTCCCCAGGCCCTAGTCCCTCAGAGGAATTTCCGCATGGCGCGCACTATTCACTGCATCAAGCTCGGCCGCGAGGCCGAGGGCCTCGATTTTCCACCCTATCCGGGCGAGCTAGGCAAGCGCATCTACGAGAGCGTCTCCAAGGAGGCGTGGGCGCAGTGGCTGCGGCACCAGACCATGCTCGTCAACGAGAACCGGCTGTCGCTCGCCGACGCGCGCGCCCGGAAATGGCTCGCCGAGCAGATGGAAAAACATTTCTTCGGTGGCGGGGCGGACATGCCCGCCGGCTACGTTCCGCCGCCCCAGTGATGCGGCCGACCGACGCAAGGCCGGTTTCGCGCTACCCGGTGCCGTCGTTCGACGAGCTGCCCGACGACATCCGCGCGCGCTTCGTCGAAGTGCAAGAGAAGGCCGGCTTCGTGCCGAACGTGTTGCTCGCGCTCGCGCACCGGCCCGACGAGTTCCGGGCGTTTTTCGCCTACCACGACGCATTGATGGAACGGGAAAGCGGGCTTTCCAGGGCCGAGCGGGAGATGATCGTGGTCGCCACCTCGGGCGCGAACGACTGCCTGTACTGCATCGTCGCGCATGGTGCGATCCTGCGGATCTACGCGAAGAACCCGCTGGTCGCGGACCAGGTCGCCGCCAACTACCGCAAGGCCGACATTACGCCGCGACAGAAGGCGATGCTCGCGTTCGCGCTCAAGGTCGCGCTCAAGAGCCAGGAAATCGTCGACGAGGATTTCGCCGCGCTGCGCGGCCACGGCTTTTCCGACGAGGACATCTGGGACATCGGCGCGATCGCCAGCTTTTTCGCGCTTTCGAATCGCATGGCCAACCTTACCAACATGCGCCCGAACGACGAATTCCACCTGATGGGCCGCGTGCCTCGCGACAAGAAGGCCTAGCAGGCTGCTGCTTCAACCCGTGTCATCCCGAGCTTGCCAAGGGATCTGCTGATCAGTGGGGACCGACGCGCCGCGAACAGCGGCTTCCTCGTTCCACGCAATGACACATTTTTTCGGCAATCGGCGAGCTTCTTGCTACGCCAGACGCGGGCGCGACGATTGCCGCTACAGCGCGTCGTCGAGGTGGCGCCGGAACCACGCCAGCGCGCGCTTCCAGCCATCCTCGGCCTGCGCCTTGCGGTAGCTGGGGCGATAGTCCGCGTGGAAGGCGTGCGGCGTGTCGGGGTAGAGCACGAGTTCCGAACCGGTGTTACCGGCCGACTTCAGCTTGGCGAGCATGGCTTCGACGGTGTCATTCGGGATGCCGGGATCATCGCCGCCGTAGAGCGCCAGCACCGGAGCCCGGATCCGTTGCGCGACGTCCAGCGCAGTCGCATCGCCCACATGGTAGCTGCGCGCGACCGGGCCGTACCAGGCAACCGCCGCGTCGACGCCGGGATGGTGCGCGGCGTACATCCAGGTGATCCGGCCGCCCCAGCAGAATCCGGTCACGCCGAGCTTGCGGATCTCGGGATGCTCGGCGCGCGCGAAGCTTGCGGCGGCGTCGAGGTCGGCCAGCACTTCGGCGTCGGAAGCCTTGCTTACGATGTCGCGGATCAGCGCCTGCACATCCGCGACAGCGCCGGCATCGCCGTGCCTGGCGAACAACTCGGGCACAATCGCGTAATAGCCGAGCCTCGCCAGCCGGCGCGCGACATCGCGAATGTATTCGTGCGCGCCCCAGATTTCCGACACAACGAGGATCGCCGCGCGCTTGCCGCCCGAGGCAGGCCTGGCGCGATAGGCGGGCAGGGTCCCGCCGCTGGCCGGGACTTGCACTTCACCCGCGATGAGGCCCTCGGCCGAGGTTGCGATCGCTTGCGCGGTAACCGGCTGCACCGCGGCGGCAAAGCCGCCGTGCAGCGAACTCACCGCAAACGTCGGGCGTTCCGCCGCTTCGCTTCCACCCTCGTCTTTCACCGGCGACCTCCGTGCAAATCGTTGCATTCGTGCACCAGCTCGCCGTTGACCAGCGTCCAGCGCACCCGTCCGACCAGTTCGAATCCCGCGAAGGGCGTGTTCTTGCCCTGACTCAGCAGCGTCGTGCGCTCGACCCGCCACGCTGCGCCAGCATCGAACACGCAGACGTCGGCGGGCGCGCCGACCGCCAGCGCCCCGGCGGCGACACCAAGGATCCGCGCGGGCCGGTCAGTCACGAGCGACAGCGCGGCGACCAGCGGAATCTTCGCCTCGGCGGCCCATTTCAACGTCAGCGGCAGGAGCAATTCGAGACCTGTTGCTCCGGGTTCCGACTCGGCGAACGGCAGCTGCTTACCGTCGTCGTCGACGGGTGCGTGGTCGGAACAGATCGCGTCGATCGTGCCGTCGGCCACGCCTGCGCGCAAGGCGTCGCGATCGCGTACGCCTCGCAGCGGAGGCACCAGATGCGCCTGGGCGTCGAACCAGCCGACGTCGACGTCGCACAAGTGCAGGTGATGAATGCCGACGTCGGCGGTCACCGGCAGCCCCTCGGCTTTGGCGGCGCGCACGATGGCGACGCCTTCGGCCGACGACAGGCGGCAAAGGTGCAACTGCGCGCCGGTAACGCGGGCCAGCGCGAGCATGGTCAACAAGGCAACCGTTTCGGCGATGGTGGGAATTGCCGCCAGTCCCAGTCGGGTCGCGACTTCGCCTTCGTGCGCCACGCCGCCCCGGGACAGCCAGGGATCCTGCGGGCGCAGCCATACGCGATGGCCGAAGGTGTGCGCATACTGCATCGCACGCAGCATCACCTGGGTATCGGCGAGCGGCTGGTCGGCCTGCGAAAACGCTACGCATCCAGCCTCGGCGAGTTCACCCATTTCGGTCAGCGCTTCGCCGGCGAGCCGCTGCGTCAGCGCACCGACAGGATAGACGTGCGCTTGGTTCAGCATCCTCGCGCGATGCTTCAGCATCTCGACCAGCCCCGGCTCGTCGAGCGGTGGATCGGTGTCCGGCGGACAGGCGAGGCTGGTCACGCCACCGGCGATCGCCGCCAGCATCTCGGACTCGAGCGTTGCCTTGTGCTCGAGTCCGGGTTCGCGCAGCCGCGCTGCAAGATCGACCAGCCCGGGCGCGACGACCAATCCCGACGCGTCCAGCTTGCGATCAGCGCGCCAGCGCGCCGGCGCTCGATCGATGCCGGCAACCTTGCCGTCGGCAAGATAGAGCGTGCCGGTCCGGTCCACCTTGCCGGCAGGATCCACGATACGACCGTTCGCGATCTCGAGCTTCATCGGGCTTCGCCGCCGGCGATAAGGAGCCTAGTGTCCTGAGTCAGGGATTCGTTGAAGAATATTGGCCATCCGCGATTCGCTCGCGCAAATGGGCCGCGTTCGCTTCCAGGCGCGACGCCCCCCGCGCGGCGAGGTAGGTCACCTGCCGCGCGGGGGTAACAATGCCTGGGAGCGAACTGGTCCAATTTGCACAACGAATTTCTGACTCGGGACACTAATTACCCGCGATGATGGAAAGCACCGCCATGCGGACCGCGATGCCGAACGTCACCTGGGGCAGGATCACGCTGCGCGCGCCGTCGGCGACCGCCGACTCGATCTCGACACCGCGGTTCATCGGCCCCGGATGCATGACGATGGCGTCGGGCCTCGCGAGCGCGAGCTTGTCGGCGGTGAGCCCGTAGTGCTTGAAGAATTCGCCCGGCGACGGCAACAGCGAGCCCTTCATGCGCTCGCTCTGCAGCCTCAGCATGACCACCACGTCACAGTCCTTGAGGCCTTGCCGCATGTTGTTGAACGCGCGCACGCCGAGCGTTGCGACCTGGGCGGGCAGCAGCGTCGCGGGCGCGATCACGCGGACGTCCGGCGTGCCCAGCGTCGTGAGCCCGTGGATCAGCGAGCGCGCGACGCGCGAATGCAGCACGTCGCCGACGATCGCCACCGACAGATTGCGGAAGTCGCGCTTGAAATGCCGGATCGTGTACAGGTCGAGCAGCCCTTGCGACGGATGCGCGTGGCGGCCGTCGCCGGCGTTGACGACGTGCACCTGCTGGCGACCGGTGGCGTCGAGGTGCGCGGCGATCAGGTGCGGTGCGCCAGACTCCGCGTGGCGGACGACGAACAGGTCCGCGTTCATCGCCACCAGGTTGTCGACGGTGTCGAGCAGCGACTCGCCCTTCGACGTGGACGACGCGCCGATGTTGAGGTTGATCACGTCGGCCGACAGACGTTTCGCGGCGATCTCGAAGGTGGTGCGAGTGCGGGTGGAATTCTCGAAAAACAGGTTGAAGATCGCCTTGCCGCGCAGCAACGGCACCTTCTTCACCTCGCGCTCGCCGATCGAGACGAACGGTTCCGCGGTGTCGAGGATCTGGGTGATCACCTCCGCCGGCAAGCCCTCCAGCGTCAGGAGGTGGGTGAGCTTGCCCTCGGCGTTGAGCTGCGGATTGCGCGAGAACATTGCTAGTGTCCCGAGCCAGGAATTCGATGAAGAACCTCGGCCATCGAATTGACGCCCGCGCAAATGGACCGCGTTCGCTTCCAGGCGCGACGCCCCCGTGCGGCGAGGTAGGTCACCTGCCGCACGGGGGCAACAATGCCTGGGAGCGAACTGGTCCTTTTGCACAGCGAATTCCTGGCTCGGGACACTATATGTCCTCCACGCCGAGCGCCAGGCGGCCGTCATCGAGGCGGGACAGCGCGATGGACAGCGTGCGCGCGACGGCGAGCGTCGCGCCGGCATAGGTCGCTTCGATCGGCAACTCGCGGCCGCCGCGATCGATCAGCACCGCGAGTTCGATCGCCGCGGGCCGCCCGAAGTCGAACAGCTCGTTGATGGCGGCACGCACGCTGCGCCCGGTGTAGAGGACGTCGTCGACCAGCACGATGGTCCGGCCCTCGACATCGAACGGCAGCGCGGTGCGGCGGGTGTTGGGCTTCAGTCCCGATCGGCTGTAGTCGTCGCGATAGTAGGACACGTCGATGTAGCCGACCGGGTGAGCGCCGGGCAGCAAGCTTGCCAGCCGCTCCGCGATCCAGGCGCCACCCGAGTAAATGCCGACCAGCGCGGCATCGTGCGCGATGGCGCCTGCCATGCGCTCCGCCAGCGCGGCGAGCGCGGCCTCGGCATCCGGTAGCGCCGCTTCAGCCGGGCTGGCGCGCATCGAACCAGTCCTGCAGGATCAGCTGCGCCGCCACGGCGTCGCGCCGGGAGCGCTCGCGCCGCCCTCCCTCTCCGGCGGCGGCTTGCCTGGATGCGGCCTCCACGGTGGTATGTCGCTCGTCGACCTCCGCGACCGGGAGTCCGAAGCGCCCCGCGAGCTGGCGCGCGAATCGGCGCGCGCGCGCGGTCATCGCGTGGGCCACGCCATCCGCGTGAAGTGGAATGCCGACGATAAGCTGCCCCGGCTGCCACTCCCCGATCAGCTTTGCGATCGCCGCGAAACGCGCGTCGTTCGCATCCAAGTCGATCGTCGCCAACGGGTGCGCGGTACGCAGCAAGGTGTTGCCAACTGCCACTCCGATGCGTCGCGTCCCGAAATCGAATGCAAGCACGGCCAGGGTTTCGGGTGGCGAGGTCTCGGCCACGTCAGGCGTGCCCGATATCCTCGGATAGCTGGGACAGATCGACGCCCAGCAATCGCATCGCTGCCGGAAGGCGCTGTTCGGGCGTCAGGTCGAACATCACTTCGGGAGTGGCGGCCACGGTGAGCCAGGCGTTCGCCGCCAGCTCCTGCTCGAGCTGGCCGGCGGACCAGCCCGCGTAGCCCAGCGACACCAGCAGGTTGCGCGGCCCCTCGCCGCGGCCCACGGCCTCGAGGATGTCCTTCGAAGTGGTGAGACCGAGGTCGTCGCCAATAGCGAGTGTCGACTGCCAGTTGCCGAGCGGGCGGTGGAGCACGAAGCCTCGATCGACCTGTACCGGCCCCCCGAACAGCACCGGGGTCTCGCACAGCCCGCGGTTGGCGAGCGGGACGTCGATCTGCTCGAACAGCGAAGACAGCGTCATCTCGATGGGCCGGTTGACGACCAGTCCAAGCGCCCCGTCCGGATTGTGCTCGCACACGTAGGTCAGCGTGTGGGCAAAATTCGGATCCGCCATGTTGGGCATGGCGATCAGAAAATGATGGGTGAGGTTGACGGTGGCACCCATTGCGGTGGGCCGCATTGTAATCCCCGCCGCCCGGCCGGTAAGATCGAGCGTTAACTTCGCAGCCACGTTACCGACTGGAGGCAGGCGAAATGTCGAAGGTGTGGCGGCGTGCGTCCGACTTCCTCGCCGCGCTGCTGTTCGCGGCCGGCATTGCGATCGCCTGCGCGCAGCCGGCGCTCGCCAAGCTCGTCGTCATGCACGGCTATGCGGATCAGACCAGCGCGCTGCTGTGGATCCAGGCCGCGGCGCCGGGACCCATCGAAGTGGCGTGGTCCGAGGCAGGCGGGCAAAACGAACGCAGGCTGGCGCTGCGAGCGGTGGCAGCTGACGAGAACATCGTGGTCGCGCGCCTCGCCGACCTCATCCCCGGCGCCACGGTCGACTATCGCATCCGGGGGGATGGTGATCGCAAACAGGGGCGCGTGCGGACCCAGCCCGCGTGGACCGATCCGAAGGCTGCGCCCGACATCACCATCGCGATTGGCTCCTGCTTTTTTCTCGGGGACTCGAATCCGCTGTTCGCGCCAGCGCCGGACTACGAGGGCGGCTTCGAGATCTTCGACGCGATCGCGGCCAAGAAGCCGGATCTGATGCTCTGGCTCGGCGACAGCCTCTATTTCCAGCGCCCGGACTTGTTCGATCCGCTGTCGATGGCCGCACGCCACCGCCGGCAACGCGGGTTCGCGCCGCTCGCGAGGCTGTTGACTGCGACCGCGCACCTGGCGATCTGGGACGACCACGACTTCGGCCACAACAACGCCGATGCCTCGTACCGGATGAAAGCCGAGACGCTGCGCCTGTTCAAGCTGTACTGGGCCAATCCCAGCTACGGGGAGCCGAAGACGCCCGGCGTATTCGGCTCGTCAAGCTTCGGCGACGTGGACCTGATCCTGCTCGACGGGCGCTACCATCGCTCGAACGCCAGGATCCCCGACGGAGCGGACAAGTCGATGTTCGGTGCAGCACAGTTCGAGTGGCTGAAGGGCGTGCTGCAGCGCGCAAGGTCGCCGCTGAAGCTCGTGGCCACCGGCAGCCAGTTCTGGAACGCGGCCTCGAGCTACGACGGCCTCTACCAGTTTCCGCGCGAGCAGAAGACGCTGAGCGAATTCCTGCTGGCGCAGCGTGTCGAGGGACTGCTGTTCCTCTCGGGCGATCGTCACTTCACCGAGCTGTTGCGGATCGACCGTCCGGGCGCCTATCCGCTATTCGAGTTCACGTCGAGCCCGCTCACGTCAAAGCCGTGGGCGCAGCCCCCGGCGAGGGAGCGCCGCAATCCACACGTCGTGCCCGGCACGCTGGTCGGCAAGCGCCAGTTCGGGCTGATCCGCATCAGCGGTCCGGGCGACGACCGGCGGATCGAGCTCGAAAGCTACGACCAGACCGGCACGCTGCTGTGGCAACACGCGCTGCGCGCCAACGAGTTGCGTTTTCCGCGCTAGGGTTCGAGCAGCCCCGGAGCATCTCTCATATCGCCGTCCCCGCGAAGGTGGGGACCTGGCGTCGCTTGTTTCTCGATCGAGAGGGACGCAATCAACGACACTGGGCCCCGCCTTCGCGGGGACGACAAGAACTTCCGTCACTCGTCGTCGTGCTTGCGGCGCTTTTCGAACTCCGCGACCAGCTGCTGCTGCAGCATCGGCGGCGCCGGCTCGTAGTGCGAGAGCGCCATGGTGAACGCGCCGTGACCGCCGGTCACCGATTTCAGGCGCGCGGCGTAGCCATCCAGTTCGACCAGCGGGGCGAGGCCGGACACCGAGAGTGCGCCCGCTCCAATGCCGCTGGTGCCGGTCACCTGGCCGCGGCGCTGCGAAAGGTCGCCGGTGATGTCGCCGGTGTTGTCTTCCGGGCAGATGATCTCCACCGAGACGATCGGTTCGAGCACGACCGGCCGGGCTTTCGCGACCGCCTCGAGAAAGGCCTTGCGGCCGGCGGTGATGAAGGCGATTTCCTTCGAGTCGACCGCGTGGTGCTTGCCGTCGAACACGGTCACGCGGATGTCCTGCATCGGGTAGCCGGCGATCGCGCCGTGCTCCAGCACCTGCTCGACCCCCTTTCGCACCGCGGGCATGAACTGGTGCGGAATCACGCCGCCCTTGGTCGCGTCGACGAAGTCGAATCCGGTGCCGCGCGGCATTGGCTCGACCCGCAGCGAGACTTCGCCGAACTGGCCCGCGCCGCCGGTCTGCTTCTTGTGGCGATGGGTCGATTCGGCGTGGCCGGCGATGGTCTCGCGATACGGTATGCGCGGCGGCCGGGTGTCGATCTCGAGCTTGTACTGCGAGGCCATGCGCTCCAGCACCGAGCGCAAGTGCAAATCGCCTAGCGCCCGGAGCACGGTCTCGTTGTAGTGCGGATCCTGCTCGACGACCAGGGTCGGGTCCTCGGCCACCATCCGGTGCAGCACGTCGGAGATTCGCTGCTCGTCGCCGCGCTTTTTCGGCGTGATCGCCACGCCGTGCATGGGCCGTGGAAACTCGAGCGGCTGCATGCGGATCTCGTCCTCGTCATGGGAGTCGTGGAGCACGGCGTCGAACTCGATCTCGTCGACCTTGGCGACCGCGGCGATGTCACCGGGACCCGCGCGGTCGATCTCGACGTGCTTCGCGCCCTGCAGCAGGAACAAGTGGCCGACCTTGAACGGCTTGCGGCCCTCGCCGATGTAGAGCTGCGTGTCGCGCGTCAGCGTCCCCTGGTGGACGCGGAACACGCCGAGCTTGCCGACGAACGGGTCGATCACCACCTTGAACACGTGCGCGAGCACGTGCTTGCGCGGGTCCGGCTCGCTCGCGAACGACTCCGCCGCGGCGGCGTCACCCTTCGCGAACAGCGGCGGGTTGCCTTCGAGCGGATTCGGCGCGAGCTTGACCAACACGTCCATCAGTTCGGCCAGGCCGGCGCCGGTGCGCGCCGACACGAAGCACACCGGCACCAGGTGGCCTTCGCGCAGCGCCTTCTCGAACGGTGCGTGCAGCTGCTCGGGCGAGATCTCCTCGCCCTGCTCCAGGTACTGCGCCATCAACACCTCGTCGACTTCGACCACCTGATCGATGAGCGCCTGGTGGGCCAGCGCCACCGATGAAAAGTCGGCTTCGCCCGCGGGATTGAAAAAACAGTCGACGACCTTGCTGCCCCCCGCCGCCGGCAGGTTGATCGGCAGGCATTCCCTGCCGAACGCCTGCTGAATCTCGGTGAGAATGCGCTGCGGATCGACATTCTCGGCGTCGATCTTGTTGACGATGATCAGGCGGCAGAGCTTGCGCTTGCCCGCCCATTCCATCATCCGCGAAGTGATCATCTCCACGCCCGACTGCGCATTGACCACCACCGCCGCGGTCTCGACCGCATCCAGCGCGCCGATGGCCTGCCCGATGAAGTCGGGAAATCCGGGCGTGTCGATCAGGTGAATACGGGTGCCCGCCGTGTCGACGTGCAGCACCGACGAGCGCAGCGAATGCTTCCAGATCTTTTCGAGCGGATCGAAGTCGCTGACGGTGGTGCCACGTTCCACGCTTCCCGCGGCGCTCAGCGCGCCGCTCCTGGCAAGCAACGCTTCGGCGAGCGTCGTCTTGCCGGAAGCGCCGTGGCCCACCAATGCTACGGTACGAAGATTTTCCATCGTGTACTGCGTCATCTCCAGTCCTCCCTGTTCCCTTGACTTGCGGCAAGCGTTGCGGCCGGCCGCTTTCCTGCGGGCCCGCATCCGACGGCGAGCCCCCGCGCGCCTGCGGCCGGGCACCCTCTGTCGGCAATCATACGTCGGTTGGCAGCTTGCTTGCCCGGTACGCTTCGCGCCGGCTGCACTTTCAGGTCAGGGCAGGCTGAACAGCGGCGTAATCACGCCGAACTCGCGTCCGGCCGCGATCAGTTCGATGAGCGCAGCCAGCCAGACAAACCAGATGACGTCGGTCATCGTCCGGCGGAACAAGCGCGTGTTCACGCTCCACGTGGCCGGTTCCACGTAGCCGGAGAAACGGGGAAAGAAGCGCGGCACCCGCGCGCCATAGACCTCGAACGCCGCGCCGAACTTCGCGCGCAGCTCGACTTCCTCGCGGCGAATGATGAACGGATAGACCACGGCGAAGAACACCGTCAGCGCGACCCCGAGCGTCAGCATCTCGGTCGCGAAACCCACGCCGGAAAAGCCCAGCAGGGAAAAGAAGTACAGCGGATTGCGAGTGAGCGAATAGGGCCCGACGGTGACCAGCTCGTCGCCCTTGTGGCCGCTGATGTAGAGCGAGCACCACAGCCTGCCGACGGTGGCGATGCCGATCAGCACGAGGCCGAGGACGAACAGCAGGGACGCGGCAAGGGTGCCTTCGAGACGGCTCCGCGAGGTCACCACGACCAGGATGAACAGCAGCACGAAGCCGCGGGAGACAACGATGCGATTGCGCTGCAGCCACTGGAGCACGCGGCCACCCTTGAACGGTCGCGACCGAGCTGTCCCCGGTCGCGGAAGCCGCGCATTTTACACTGCGGCTTCGGTCACGCCGGCGCGCCGATGCCGAGCATCTCGCGCAGGTTGCGGAGCAGCTCTTCCTCCTGGTAGGGCTTGCCCAGGTAGAGATCGACGCCGAGTTCTCGGGCGCGGGCGCGATGCTTCTCGGCGGTACGCGAGGTGATCATGATGATCGGAATGTGCGCCTGCTTGGGATCGTTCTTGAGCGACTTGGTGAATTCGAAGCCGTCCATGCGCGGCATCTCGATGTCGAGCAGGATCACGTCGGGCGTGTGCTCGGCGAGCTGCTGCAGCGCTTCGACGCCGTCCCGGGCGGTCACGACCGCGAAACCTTCGCGGGTCAGCAGGCGGCTGGTGATCTTGCGCACCGTCAGCGAGTCGTCGACGATCATCACCAGCGGCGGCCCCTCCGCGCCCGCGGCCGGAACGCTTCCGATCGCCCGCTCGGCGTTGGGATCGAACAGGGAGATTCCCGCGCGCTGCGCGAGCTGCACCGGGTGGATGATCAGCACGATCTCGCCATTGCCGAGCACCGTCGCACCGGAGACGCCGGACACGCGCGCGAGCTGCGGGCCGATGTTCTTCACCACGATTTCCTGGTTGCCCACCATCTCGTCGACGTGGATCGCCGCCGTGCCCTGGCCGGTCCTGAGCAGCAGCACCGGGTTGTGGCGCTTGGTCTCGGGGTTGTGCGAGGTGTCGCCAAGCAGGCGCGGCAGGTAATGGAACGGGTAGCTCTTCCCCTGCCATTCGACTTCGTGCCGCACGTAGTAATTGAGCAGCGCATCCTCGCGAACCTGCTGCACCTGCTCGATCATCGGCGCGGGTAGCGCCCAGAGCCGCCCACCCGCGCGGACCAGCACGGCCTGCGCGACCGCGAGCGTCAGTGGCAGCGACAGCGTGAACCGGGTGCCTCGCGAGCGCTCGGTGGTCACGTCTACCCGCCCGCCCAGCGCCGTAATCTCGGCGCGCACCACATCCATGCCGACCCCGCGGCCCGAAATCGCCGTCACCTTCGACGCCGTCGAGAAGCCGGGCTGGAACATGCATTCGAGCAGCTGCGCATCGGTCGGCTGCGTACCCTCGGCGATGAGGCCGAGGCCGCGCGCCTTCTCGCGAATGCGGTCGAGATCGAGTCCCGCGCCGTCGTCGGCAAGCTCGATCGCGATTTCGTTGCCGGCCTGGCGCACGGTAAGCGTGATCTCGCCCTGTTCGGGCTTGCCGGCGGCGCGACGAGCCTCGCGCGACTCGACGCCGTGGTCGAGCGCGTTGCGCAGCAGGTGCTCGAGCGGGCCGACCAGCTTTTCCAGCACCGACCGGTCGAGCTCGGTCTTCGAGCCGACAATCTCGAGATTCGCGCGCTTGTCGAGTTCCTTTGCCACCGAACGAATGATCCGGTACAGGCGCTCGGACAGGCTGCCGAACGGCACGGTACGGATCGCGAACAGCTTCTGTTGCACCTCGCGCGACAGCCGGGCCTGGGCGAGCAGCGCCGCGTCGGCGTCGTCGAGATTGCGCAGCAGCGACTGCTGGACGGTCGACACGTCGTTGACGCCTTCGGCCAGCGAGCGCGTCAACTCCTGGAAACGGGTGAAGCGGTCGAACTCCAGTGGATCGAAGTCGTGTTGCTCCTGCATCTGCGTCATCCGCGACTGGATCTGCGAATCGGCCTGGATCTCGATCTCGCGCACCTGGCTGCGCATGCGGATTACCGACGCCGTGAGTTCCAGCAGGTTCGACTTCAGCGAGCGCAACTCGCCTTCGATGCGCGCGCGCGAAATAGCCACCTCGCCCGCCTCGTTGACCAGGCGATCGATGGTATCGGCGCGCACCCGGAGCATCGCCTTCTGTCCGGAATCGGACTCCGCGGTCGCCGCCACGGTCGACGCGGCGGCCGGAGCAAGCGGCTGCGCCGGAAGTACGGTGGGGGCCGGCCCCGGGGCAGGTGCAGCCTTCGGCGCCGGCGCGGCAACGGCCGGCTGCACGGCGGACGCCGGTACGACCGTAGGCGCTGGCTCGGTCGTTGCGGCCGTCTCCGGCGCCGCGACGCCAGAATCGTCCTCGGCCGATGCAATCCACGGCAGCGCCACGTTGATCTCGCCGGCGCGAAGTTTGTCGAGCACGAAGGCGATGCGATCCAGATCGGTGTCGAGCGCCTCGAATTGCTCCGGCGTCGCCGACGCGAGAGTATCGCCGTCGATCAGCCGCGATTCCATCAGGTGCGTCAGTTCGCCCAGCCGCATCGCGCCGGCCATGCGCGCGCTGCCCTTGAACGTGTGAAGCGCGCGGCGCAGTTGCTGCGCGGCCGCCAGGTCCTGTGGCGCGCGGCGCCATGCCCGCAACGCCTCGCCCGCGGCCGGGTAGAGTTCGCCAGCCTCCTCGAGGAAGATCGCGATGACAGTCTCGTCCTCGATCTCGTCGCGAATGCCCGCCAGCGGATCGACCGGCGATTCGGGAGCGAACTGCGCCACCTGCCCTGCCGACGGCGCCGCCATGGGCACAAGCGCTGCCCCGGCCGGCGATGGCACGGGCGAAGCGCCTTCGGGAACCGCGACATCGTCGTCACGCGCTGCATCCTCGGCGGCCGCGCCCTCGGCATCCAGCCCGACACGGGTGGTTGCGTCGTTGCGCAGCCAATCGAGTTCGCGAACGATTTCCTCGACCTCGGCCTCGTCGGCGGCGCGGAAGCCTGCGCGCGCCTGCACGCAACCGACCAGCCGGCGCAGGCTGTCGACGGCGCGCGCCAGAACCGGCTGCGCGGCCAGGGGCACGGCCACTCCGCGCTGCTGCAGCGCGATCAGCGCAAGCTCCAGCGCCTTGGCCTGCGTCGCGATCGGCCCGAAGCCGCCGGTGCGATGAATTCCGCACAAGGTGTGACTCGCGCGGATCATCGCCTGCGAAGGCAACCGCGCGGGGTCGAACTGCATCAGCGAGAGTTCGCGATCGAGCGTCGCAAGATGCCCGACCGCCTCGTCGACCAGGATGCGCCACAGCGACGACGACACCACGACTCCGCCGATCGAAAGCTCGTCTGGCTCGGCAGCGTCGGACGACGCGAACGAGGGCAACGGCGGCTCGACGACGGCCGGGAAAACCGGTCGCGTGTTGTCGGCGACCAGCTTGAGCGTCGGCGCAGGCGGCAGCTGCGTGGGCTCGATCGGCGCGAGTTCGGTCAGGTCGATGAAGCTGTCGTCCGCGGGGGACAGGTCGTCCTGCTCGCCGACTTCGACACCGACTGCCGGCCCCGCGGACGACGCAGCACCGAGTTCCGGGAGGTCGACGAATTCGACCAGCGGATGCGTGGGTATCGAGCCTGCGACCGTCGCAGCGGCGTCCGAGACCTCAGGCGCGAGGGGTGCTGGACTTGACGGCGGCGGTACGATGGACAGCACCGGCGCCGCCGGCACGACGGCCGGCGCCGGTACGGATTTTGGGAGCGTGCCTATTACGCTGTCACGACCTGGAAGCTCGGCTTCCACCGCACGAATCGCGTCGTGCAGCCCTTTCGGATCGGGAGTCACCCGGCCACGCTCGCGGAGCGCGCCAACCCATTCACGGAATGCCGCCTCGGCGGCACGGATTGCTCGCAGCACGGCTGCAGTGGCGGGTCGCTCTTCCTCGATCAGCCGGTTGAACAGTTTTTCGGCGTCGTGGGCGTACTCACCGAGCTCGCCCAATCCCACCATCCGGCCCGAGCCCTTCAGCGTGTGGAAGCCGCGGCGAACGGTGGCGAGCGCCTCACGGTCGCCGAGATTGCGTTCGAGCGCGTCGGCGTGCTCGGCAATTGCATCGAGGACGTCGCCGGCCTCGATCAGGTAGATCTCGAGCAATTCACGGTCGAGTCCCTTCGCGTCGAACTCGAGCAGGCGCTGGGTCTCCTCGGAAACGGCGGGCGCGGGCGCGCTCACGTCGGCGATGGCATCGACGACGGCCGCGAGGCTCGCGGCGCCGCCGGAATCGAGTTCCTTGACCGCGGCGTCCGCCTGCGCGACCAGGTCGGCGTCGCCGATCAATTCCGCGTCGTCGCGCAATGCGCCGAGTTTCCGGCGCAATCCGGCGCGCGCCGATTCGTCGGCCGGCGCACGGCGCACGTCGTCGACCAGCGCGGGAAGCGCGGCACGCAGCTCGGCAACCGCCGCCTCGACCGAATCGGTGGGCGCCGCCGCCGCCGGCATCTCGCCCAGGCGCTTCGCAATCAGCGGCGCGATCAGCCGTTCCCGGTCGGGCCGCTGTTGCTCGACCGCTTCGATGTAGAAGCCCAGTCCGGACAGCGACTCGGCGAGCAGTTCGAGGTCCTCGTTGTTGACCGCGGTCTGCGGGTCCGCGTAGGCGTCGATCTGCTGCTGGCACATTCCCAGCAGCTGTTCGGCCTCGTCGAGACCCAGCATCGAGAGCGCGCCGCGAATCTGCTGGCTATCCTTGCCCAGCGTGGCGAGGTCGGCGCGCTTGCCGTTGTCGCGGAAAAACGCGTCGAGCACCTGCTCCATGTGGCGGAGGTTCGCCTGGATCTCGCGGCCGACCTGCGCGAGCAGCATGCGTTCCTGCGCGCGCTTGCTCATTTCGTCGAGCATCGGCGCGGCGCCTCCCGGCAGCGGGCGCCCGGCGCGTGCGGCATCGAGCCGCGCGATCAGCTGGGTGACCTGCTTGGGGAACTCCGCGGCCAGATTGGCGTGATTCTCGAACGCGCTCTCGGCGAGCAGCAGGCCGGTGGCGTACTCCATCGCGACCGACTCGGAAAGTCCCGAGGCCGGCATGTTGTCGAGCCGCTCGACCAGCGCCGAGGTGAGCTTCATCAGCGCACCCTGCTTCATCTGCGCGGCCTTGGTGTGCACCGAGGTCAGCGTGGTCTTGAGCTTGGGAAGGTTCTCGGCGCGCCCGGAAGTGAACTTGAGCCAGGTGTCCTTCGCGCCGGCCAGCTGCTCGCGCGCCTCGCGGATCAGCGGCTGCAGGCCGACAACGTCGGTGTTGATGGTTTCGAGCGTGGGAATCTGTCCGGAGAGGTTGAAGCCACGCTGCACCGCCTGCACCTGCGGGCCCACGGGTGCGCTGATCGCCACGTAATAGAGCACCTCGCGGCGCAGGCGGTCGGCCACCTTCGCGCCGCCTTCGGCGACACGGCGAATCTGCAGGTCGATGCGTGCCGCGAGTTGCTTGACGCCGAATCCCGTTTCCACACCCCGCTCGGTCACCGCCTCGAGCAGCGCACCAACTGTCCACCAGAACGCGCGCAGTGAGGATTGCGTGGTGATGTCCTCGATGCCGCCGATCGCGTCGCGCATCACCTTGGCGCCGCCCTCGTCGCCGCGCAGCCAGGCCAGCAAGCCCCGCTGGAAATGGCGGCGCTGCTTGATCAGGTGCGACGGGATCCGGTTCTGCGGCACCACGTCGCGCGGCGGGATGCGCGGCGCCCGGAACGACAGATCCGGATAGAACAGGTCGGTCGGCGTTGCCGCGCGAACGCCGCGCGCGAGCTGCATCGCCTCGTACTCCGGATATAGCCGCAGCGGTACCGGCGGTCCGCCGTTGCAGATTTCGTCGAGGAAGATCTTGAGCTTGCGGCAGGAGCGGTCGACCAAGCCGACCGCGTCGGGAACCGCCTGCGGGGGCAGATCCTCGAGCCGCGCGAGGTGCCGCTCGACCTCGTCGGTGAACGCGACCACCGCGTCCAGCCCGACCATCTGGATCGCGCCGGCCGCCTGGTGGATGTGGGTGCGTGCGTGCTTCAGCGCCGTCACGTCCTTGGGCTGGGCGCCGAACGTCGCGAGCGCTTCGAGACCGCGCGAGAGGGCCTGGTCGATCTCCGAGGCGACCCAGGACAACGGTCCGAGGTCGAAGTCGAAGGCCGGTTCGTTCGCCACGGCGGTGCGATCGTTGCGCATGGATCCCTTCACCAGCTCGTCCCGCGGCCTTCCATGTACCACCGAACAGGCCCGCGACCTAACGTTGTCGGCCGCCCTGCCCTGCTACGGGTAGCATCCCCGCCAAGAACGGCGGGGCCCCTGCGTCCCCGTTCGCAGGTCATACCTTAAATCCCGCCACGGAGGAACGCAGCTCCGCCGCGAGGCGGGTCAGCTGTCCGATCGACACGTTGGTCTGCTTGGTGCCCTCGGTGGTCTCCTCGGTGATCTTCAGGATGCCCTGCATGCCTTTGGTCACGTCGGTGACCGAGGCCGACTGCATCTGCGCCTGCGTGGTGATGGTGCCGATCAGTTCGGCCAGCTCGCGCGAAACCTTCTGAATCTCAGCCAGCGCCTGGCCGGCCGCGTCGGAAAGCTTGGTCCCTTCGACCACGCCGACCGTGGACTTCTCCATCGCCGCCACCGCGTCCTGGGTGTCGGCCTGAATGGTCTTCACGATCGCTTCGATCTGCTTGGTCGCCTCGGCGGAACGCTCGGCCAGGCGCTGCACTTCCTCCGCGACGACGGTAAAGCCGCGGCCCGCCTCGCCGGCGGAAGCCGCCTGGATCGCGGCGTTCAGCGCGAGCACGTTGGTCTGCTCGGTGATGTCCGAGATCAGCTCGACGATCTCGCCGATCTCCATCGACGACTCGCCCAGCCGCTTGATCCGCTTGCTGGTGTCCTGGATCTGGCCGCGGATCTCGTTCATGCCGTCGATCTGGCTCCTTACCACTTGCCCGCCCTTTTCCGCCGCGGCGAGCGACTGCTTCGCGACTCGCGCCGAGGTGGTCGCGGTGTGCGCGACTTCGTTGATCGACTTCGCCATCTGCAGCACCGATGCCGACGCCTGCTTGATCTCCTTGTTCTGGCGCTGCGAGGCCTCGAACAGGCGATTGGAGATCGACTGCGTTTCCTGGGTCGCCTTGGTCACCTGATCGGTCGCCGAGTGGATGCCTCGGACCAGCGTACGCAATTCCTCGATGGTGAAGTTGATCGAGTCTGCGATCGCGCCGGTCACGTCCTCGGTCACCGACGCTGTCACCGTGAGGTCGCCGTCGGCGAGGTTGCCCATCTCGTTGAGCAACCGGAGGATCGCCTCCTGATTGCGCTTGTTCTCCAGTTCGCTGTCGTTGGCACGGATCCGCGAGTCGTCGAGATAGACCTTGCCGATCAGGACCAGCGCAATCAACGCCGCAAGCCCGAACGCGACGCCCAGCCAGGTCGTGAGGGTGCGCTCGATGCCGCCGCCCTCCAATTCCGAAGCCAGTGTCGTGGTCTCCTGCAACAGCGGCTCGGACTCGGCGTTGATCAACTTGGCGCTCTGCTTGGCGAGGGTCAGGCGCTGCATGCTGGTCAGGATCCCGCCGACACCGGTCTCGTAGGCAACGAAGCGCTTTTGCAGCTCGGCAAGCGTCGCTCGCGCCTCCTCATTGCGCACCGGCGCGAGACGCAGCGACTCGCTGCCCTTCTGCAGTCCGCCCAGCACGTCGCGAAATGTCCCGACGTCCTTGCCAAGCAGGAACGCGACTTCTGGATCGACCTCGTCGGACGAGGCGAGCGCGTTGGCGTTCTTCGCGATCCGCTGCGACAGCACGGCGAGCTGGTTGGCGAAGTCGAGATCGCGCAGCGTGCCGCCCCCCTGGCCGATCTGCTGCGCCGCCTGCTGCGAAAGATCGAGCATCACGCTGTTGCCCACGTTGACGCCTTCGAGGCCCTTTGCCAGCGTGGTCAGGCTCTTTTCGTTGTCGAGGAGCCGGCCCGCGGCGGCGTCGACCTTGGCCCATCGCGACTTGATCGCGTCGAGCCGGGCTACGGTTGCCGCGTCCTGCACGACGTCGAGCGACTTGCCGCGGACCACGCCTCCCATCAGAAACGCGTCGAGGTTCGCGGCGAAGCGTTCGCGGCTGTCCTTCACCGAGGCGAACGCGCCCGCCTGGCCCTGCGAGGCGAGCGCGGAGCCGCGTGCGAGGCGCTGCGAAAGCATCTGCATTTCGGTCGCGGTCGCCGTCGCGGCGGCACTCTGCGAGGCAGCGCGGTTGTCGAGGAACACCATCACCAGCGCGAACGCGGTGAACATGAGCAGCAGCGTGCCGAGCACGGAGAGCTGCTTGGCGACCGGCATCTCTCCGATCATCGGCAGCTTCCACGGCGCGGTCGTCTTCGCCGTCGCTGCGCGCAGCTGCTCCATCACCGAGACGGTCGCCAGCGGGTCGTAGCCCGCCGGCGTCGCGGAACTCATCTTCACCTGCGTCGTCGGCATGTCGAGGTCGGCGGCGGCCGGGGCAAGCTTCGCCTTCGGTTCGCCGAACAGCTTGGGCATTTTGAGAGCCATGTTGCCTCCGGAATCTCCGCTGATGCGCTCGCGTTCAGGCACCGACCTGCAGGAACGCAGGTTCACGCGCGAGCCTGGCGAGGTCGATCTCCTGCCATGCGTTGCCGTCCGCGTCGATCCAGCGCTGCGCGTACCAGGCCGGCGCGTCCGCGGGCTGCGCGGCGGGCGCCAGTTCGGCCAGGTTGCGAAGCCCGAGCACCCGCGCCACGACGATGCCGGCGTTCAGCTCGCCGGCTCGTGCGCCGAACAGCACCAGCCGGTTCTGCGCGGCCTGCGGCACGTTGCCGCGGCCCAGAAACCCGGCGAAATCGATGACGCTGTAAAGATTGCCTCGAATATTGGCGAGGCCCAGGAACCAGGGCTTGGTCAGCGGTACACTGGCCATCGTGGGCACGGCGGTCACCTCGCCCGCGTCCGCAAGCCGGACCAGCCAGTGATTGCCACCGCAATCGAGCCCGAGCCGCGAGCTCTCCACCTGCGCGGCGGTCTTGCTCGCGAGACGGGTCGCAAGCTCCTGCTGGAACGTGCGGAGATCGAGCTTGGCGGCGCGAGCCATGGCGTCGGCGGGCTTTGAGGCGACTCGCGAGCGATCAGCCCGCGGCCGCTATTTTCGCGAGCAGCTCCTCGCGGTCGACCGGCTTGACGACGTAGCCGCGCGCGCCCTGGCGCATGCCCCAGATCTTGTCGGTCTCCTGGTCCTTGGACGTGCACAGGATGATCGGTATCGACTTGGTCTCAGGATCGCGGCTGATCGCCCGCGTCGCCTGGAACCCGTTCAGTCCCGGCATGACCACGTCCATGAGGATGAGGTCCGGCTTCATCAGCTTCGCCTTGAGGATCGCGTCGTCGCCGTTGTCGCTGGCGACCACCTCGAATCCCGCTTTGGTCAGCATGTCGTTCAGCACATGCCGCTCGGTCGGGGAATCGTCGACTATCAGTATCTTGCGGATCGCCATGGTGGGTTCCAACTCCGGTTGCCTTGGTACGCGAGCGAGTGCACTTGGGTTCATGCGGCCGCCTTCACGTGCGCCGCAACGGTCTTGAGCAGGCTGTCCTTGGTGAACGGCTTGGTCAGGTACTGGTCGGAGCCCACCATGCGGCCGCGCGCCCGGTCGAACAATCCGTCCTTCGAACTGAGCATGATCACCGGAGTATGGTGAAACTTAACGTTTTTCTTGATCAGCGCACAGGTCTGGTAGCCGTCGAGCCGGGGCATCATGATGTCGACAAACACCAGATCGGGCTGGTGGTCGGCGAACTTGGCCAGCGCGTCGAAACCGTCCTCGGCCAGGATAACCGTGCATCCGGCCTGAAGCAGGAAGATTTCGGCGCTGCGGCGAATGGTGTTCGAGTCATCGATCACCATGACCTTTACACCCGAAAGCGGAATCGGATCAGGCAAGGCTTGGTTCCCTCAAAGGTCGCGACCGGCGAACGGTGGCAGTCGGTCGTTGTTCGCATAACGCGGAGCCTTGTAGCCCACACATCAGCCCTCGACGCCGAGTCTGCCACGGCGCAAGTGTGTTGCCTAGAGCATAAACCTTGCCGGAATCGGGTCCGGCGGGGAAAATTGCCGCAATGCCGTGTCGCCACGCAATTTTCCGATGCGCGGGCTGCCGTTGTGCGGCAAGGGTTGCCGCGATGCGGCGACGAACGGTAGTGCGAAGGGTCGCGGCGGTCGATCGAGCCCGACGAACCTAGCCCGCCGATGGCCGGCGCGAGCGCGACGAGGACGTGCCCGCACCCCGGCCGATCGCAACCGGCGCCGGCTCGGCACCCCGGCCGAGAAACATGCGGTAGGCGGGGTTGGCGGACTCGTCGACGTAGTCGTATCCCAGCCGGTCGAGAAAGCGCCGGAACTTGCGCTTATCCGCCGGCGGCACCTGCATGCCGACCAGTACCCGCCCGTAGTCGGCGCCGTGGTTGCGGTAATGGAACAGGCTGATGTTCCAGCCGGCGCTCATGCTGTCGAGAAAGCGCATCAGTGCGCCCGGTCGCTCGGGAAACTCGAACCGGTACAGGATCTCGTTTTCGGCGGGGGCGTGCCCGCCGACCAGGTGGCGCACATGCAGCTTCGCCACCTCGTTGTCGGTCAGGTCGAAAGCGGCGATGCGCCGACGCGCGAGCTCAGAGAGCAAGCCCGCCGTCTCCCGCCGCCCCGAGACCTCGAGCCCGACGAACAGGTGGGCGGACTTCGGGTCGGCGTAGCGATAGATGAACTCCGTAACCGAGCGTGCACCGATCAGGCCGACGAACTCGCGGAAACTGCCCGGCCGCTCGGGGATCGTGACGGCCAGGATCGCCTCGCGCTGCTCGCCGACCTCGGCGCGCTCCGCGACGAAGCGCAGCCGGTCGAAATTCATGTTGGCCCCGCTGGCGATCGCGACAAAGGTGCGCCCGGTTACCCGGTGCTTCTGCACCCAGTCCTTCACGCCGGCAATCGCAAGCGCGCCCGCCGGTTCGAGGATCGACCGGGTGTCCTCGAAGACGTCCTTCAGTGCCGCGCAGATCGCGTCGGTGTCGACCCGGATCACCTCGTCGACCAGTTCGCGGGCGATGCGAAAGGTCTCCTTGCCCACCTGTTTGACCGCGACGCCGTCGGCAAACAGTCCGACATGCGCGAGCTTCACCCGCCGTCCCGCCGCCAGCGAGCGCGCCATCGCGTCCGAATCCACCGGCTGCACGCCGATGATCTTCACTTCCGGCCGCACCCGCTTCACGTACGAGGCAATGCCGGCGATCAGTCCACCGCCGCCGATCGCCACGAAAATCGCGTCGAGCGGCCCCTGCCACTGGCGCAGGATTTCCATGCCGATGGTGCCCTGCCCGGCGATCACGTCGGGGTCGTCGTAGGGATGCACGAACGTGGCCCGCGACGCGCGCTGCAGCTTCAGCGCCTTCGCCAGCGCGTCCGAGTACGAGTCGCCGTGCAGCACGACCCTGGCACCGCGCGCGGCGACCGCGTGGACCTTGATCTGCGGCGTGGTCACCGGCATCACGATCGTGGCGCGGCAACCGAGCCGCTGCGCCGCGAGCGCGACGCCCTGCGCGTGATTGCCCGCCGACGCTGCAATCACGCCGCGCGCCCGCTCGGCCGGAGACAAGTGGGCCATCTTGTTGTACGCGCCGCGCAGTTTGAACGAGAACACGCTCTGCTGGTCCTCGCGCTTGAGCAATACCCGGTTGCCAAGTCGCGCCGACAGCGTCGGCGCGTGATCGAGTGCCGATTCGACCGCGACGTCGTAGACCCGGGCGTTGAGAATCTTCTGCAGATAGTCGATGGCCATGTCGGCGCTAACTCTAACATCGGGGTGAGGCACGATCGCCGATTCTGATAGGTTCGCGGTCATGGCAAGGCAGGGCAGCGCTTCACCCACGACACTCGCGGTCGTCGACATGGGCAGCAACAGCTTCCGGCTCGAGGTCGGCCGTGTCGAAGGCGACCAGATTTTCCGCCTCGATACCGTGCGGGAGACCCTTCGGATCGGGGCGCAGATCGACCCCAAGGGGCGACTGACCGTTCGCGCGCAGCGATCCGCGTTGGCCTGCCTGGCGCGGTTCGCGGAGCGGCTCGAGGGGCTGCATCCATCCGCGGTGCGCGCCGTCGCGACCAACGCGTTCCGGATCGCGATCAACGCGGACTCGTTCCTGCCGAAGGCCGAAGCGACGCTCGGCTTTCCGATCGACGTCATCGGCGGCCACGAGGAGGCACGGCTCATCTATCTCGGCGTGGCGCACTTGCTTCCGGCCGAGGACGCCCCGCGGCTGGTCATCGACATCGGCGGCGGTTCGACCGAGTTCGTCATCGGCCGCGGCCTCGACGCGGAGCGGCTCGAGTCGCTGAAGATCGGCTGCGTCGGCATGACCCAGCGATTTTTTCCGCGCGGCAGGCTTTCCCCTGCCGCGTTCACGGCGGCGGAGACCCACGCCCGCGCCGAGATCGAGGCGATCGCCCGCGATTTCGACCGCGCGCACTGGCGCAACGCCTACGCCTCGTCGGGCACAGCGCTGGCGCTGGCAGAGATTCTGGAAGGCAACGGCTGGTCATCCGGCGGCATCACTCCGGAAGGGCTGTCGCATCTTAAGCGGCGGATGATCGGTGCGGGGAAGGTGGACCTGCTTCGGCTCGAGGGTCTCAAGGAGGACCGCGCGCCGGTGCTCGCCGGCGGCCTCGCGGTGATGAGCGCCGCACTCGCGGAACTTCGCGTCGAGCGCATCAACCCGGTCGGCGGCGCGATGCGCCTGGGCGTGCTCTACGATCTGCTGGGACGTACCGTCGATCGCGACAGCCGAAGCGCGACGGTCGCGAGCTTCGTGGTGCGCTATCGTGTCGACCGCGAGCACGCGCGTCGCGTTGCGGACCTGGCCAGGGGATTGTACCTGCGCGCCGCCAACTCACCCGACGACGGACTCGCGCAGCAGATCGAATGGGCCGGCACGCTGCACGAAGTCGGACTCAGCGTGTCTCACATCGGCTTTCACAAGCACGGTGCCTACATCCTGAAGAACGCCGACATGCCGGGTTTCTCGGCCGGCGAGCAGGACCGGCTCGCGCTCCTGGTGCTCGGCTGTCGCGGCGGCCTCGACAAGGTCCCCGGCGCACTCGAGGATCCCGGTCTTCGCGCGCAACTGCTGGCGCTGCGGATCGCCGTGCTGCTGCACCATGCGCGCCGGCCGATCGATGCGCCACGGATCCGTGTCGCACCAGGACCGTCGATCAGGCTTTCCCTGCCGGCAGCATGGCTCAAGGCCCACCCGCTGACCGCGCACCTGATGGACAAGGAGCGCGCGGAGTGGGCCGCGGCCGGTTACCCGATCGCGCCGCGTAGCAACCGCTAACAGTTGTCGCGATCGGTGGGTCTAGACGAACTCGGGGCTGATTGCGACCCGCAGCACCACTGACGCCGAATTACCGCGAACCCGGTCCGTCAGCCACCAGACACCCGCCTTCCGGACCGCCCACTCCGCGCGCTCGCCTGACAGCAGCAGCGCGGCGACGGCGCCGAGCGTCGGCTGATGCCCGACGACCAGCACCGCCTCGCGCGAGTCGGGCCAGTTCGCCGCGGCCAGGACATCGGTCGTGCTCGCGCCCGGTGCGAGCCTTTCGACGGTCCTGAACCGGCGGCCGAGCGCGACCGCGGTCTGTTGCGCACGCGCCGCGGGGGAGACCAGAATTCTCGCGCTGTCCGGAAGGTGCCGCTCGAGCCACAGCGCCATGCGCTCCGCCTGTTTCAGCCCCTTGGCCGTCAGGCGCCGGCCCAGATCGGGTTCGCCCGGTTCGGCCTCCGCGTGCCGCCAGAGAATCAGGTCCATCGTCTCAACCGCTGCTCTTGCGGGCGCGGAGCCGATCGAGCAGGACTCGCTGCGCCGACAGGGGTTGGTCGCCCTGCTTCGGCTGGCACTTCGTCCAGGTGCCGTCGCTCGCGAGTTCCCAAGCATCGACATTGTCCGCGAGGCAAACCTCCAGGGCCTCGTCGATAACGCGCGCCTTGAGCTCCGGATCGCGCACCGGAAAGGCGACCTCGACGCGGCGGAACAGGTTGCGACCCATCCAGTCGGCGGAACTCAGCCACACATCGTCCTTGCCGCCGTTGCCGAACCACCATACCCGGTGGTGCTCGAGGAAGCGGCCGAGGATCGAACGCACGCGGATGTTCTCGCTCAGTCCGGGAACGCCCGGACGCAACGCACAAACACCGCGAACGACCAGGTCGATCACGACGCCATCCGCCGACGCCGCGTACAGGGCCTTGATCACCTGTTCCTCGATGAGCCCGTTCATCTTGGCGACGATGCGGGCCGGCCGGCCCTCGCGCGCATGCTCAGCCTCGCGCCGGATCATTTCGATCACCCGGCGGTGCATGGTGAAAGGCGCCAGCAGCACCCGCTTCATCCGCGCAGCCTTGGCCAGGCTGGTGATGTGCAGGAACACCTCATTGACGTCGGCGCAGAGGTCGGGGTCCGCGGTGAGGAGCCCGAAATCCGTGTATAGCCGTGTGGTCCTGGGATGATAATTGCCGGTGCCGAGGTGCGCGTAGGCGAGCAGCCGCGTTACGCCCGCGTCGTCGCGCTCACGGCGCAATAGCAGCGCGAGCTTGGCGTGGGTTTTCAGCCCGAACACGCCATACACCACCTGGGCACCCTCGTGCTCGAGCCGTTCGGCCCAGTTGATGTTGGTTTCCTCGTCGAAGCGCGCCATCAGCTCGACGACCACGGTGACTTCCTTGCCGCGGCGCGCGGCCAGGATCAGCGCTTCCATCAGCGCCGAGTTGACGCCGGTACGGTACACGGTCTGCTTGACCGCGACGACATCGGGATCGTCGGCGGCGCGGCGGATGAACTCGACGACCGGCTCGAACGACTCGTACGGGTGGTGCAGCAGCACGTCGTGCTGGCGGATCGCGGCAAGGATGTCGGTCGCGTTCGCGAGCCGTGCCGGCAGTCCCGGGCTGAACTCGGCGTACTTGAGCGAATCGTCGTCGATCTCGTCGATCAGGGAGTTGAGTCGCGTGATGTTCACCGGCCCGTCGCAACGATAGAGGTCCTGCTCGGTCAGCTCGAACTGCTGGAGCAGCAGATCGGAGAGCCGCGGCGGACAGCCAGCGGCCACCTCGAGCCGGAGCGGCTCGCCGAAGTGGCGCTGCGGCAGCTCGACCGCGAGGGCCTGGCGCAGGTTCTTCACCTCTTCCTCGTCGATCGCGAGGTCCGCGTCGCGCGTCAGCCGGAACTGCGAGTAGGCGAGCAGCTCGCGACCCGGGAAAAGGTCGCCCAGGTGCGCGTGAAGCGCCGACGACAGCAGGAAGAAGCGTGCGCCATCGCCCGATAGCTCCGGGGGCAGCCTGATCACCCGCGGCACGACCCGCGGCGCCTTCACGATCGCGATCGCGGTGTCGCGCCCGAACGCGTCCTTTCCCGACAGCTCGACGATGAAATTCAGCGTCTTGTTGCCGATCTGCGGGAACGGATGCGCCGGATCGAGTCCGATCGGCGTCAGCAGCGGACGGACCTCGCGCACGAAGTAATCAGCGACCCAGGCGCGCTCCGCCTCCGACCGGTCGTCGTTGCGCAGCAGGCGAATGCCGCGCGCGGCAAGCGCCGGAAGGATCTCGACGTTGAGCATCCGGTACTGCTGCGCGACCAGCTCGTGCGCCGCTTCGGCGATCGCGCTGAACTGCGTTCGCACCTCCTGCAGGCTCATTCCAGGCAGCGGCGTCTTTGACCGCAACGCCCCGCGCAGGCCGGCGACGCGGATCTCGAAGAACTCGTCCAGATTGCTGCCGACGATGGTCAGGAACCGCAGCCGCTCGAGCAGCGGCACATCGCCGCTCTCGGCGAGCGACAGCACGCGCCGGTTGAAATCGAGCAACGACAGCTCGCGATTGATGAAAGGAGTCGGGGCGGACATCGGCGTCGCGGCACGTCGGGGACGCGAATGCCCCTCGGCGCCCGCGGGTGGCGCGGCGGTGGAGGGTCCCACTGTGTCGTCCGGTGATGACATTTCGATGACTACGCTCATCCGTTGTTGGCGCCGGCCACGCGGCAAGCGCCCCGGGATGACGCCGGCCGGCGCGCCGTTACGCGGCGGCCGCGCGTGTGAGCGTCAGCCAGACGCAACGCCCCTTGGACTCACGATCGACCGCCTCCAGGCAGGCGTGGTGCTTCGCGAGCTCGTCCTCGGTCGGCGCGACGACCCTAAGCGGCGCGCGGGCACGACCCGCCCAGGCTGCCCGGG
The DNA here is from genome assembly GCA_046714435.1 of Casimicrobiaceae bacterium. Taxonomy (GTDB): domain Bacteria; phylum Pseudomonadota; class Gammaproteobacteria; order Burkholderiales; family Casimicrobiaceae; genus VBCG01. The sequence goes on along the minus strand of JBKKAZ010000269.1, from coordinate 11,266 downwards.
TCGGCCCTGCACCCGGCAGCGCCGGCGGTGCGATGTCGATGGTCAGCGAATCCTGGCCCCGGGTCATCGCCAGATAGACCTCGGCGAGCAGGCGCGTGTCCAGCAGGGCGGTGTGCCGCGTCCGCTCCGCGTTGTCGACGCCGAAGCGTTCGCACAGCGCGTCGAGGCTGTTGCGCTTGCCGGGGAAGTGTTCGCGTGCGAGCGCCAGCGTGTCGATCAGTCCTGCATGGAGGCTGCTGCAGGCATCGCGCCCGCAAAGCGCCAGTTCGGCGTCGAGGAACCCGATGTCGAACGGTGCGTTGTGGATGATCCACTCGGCGCCGCGCGCGAAGTCGAGGAACTCGGCGGCCAGATCGCGAAACCGCGGCTTGGTCCGAAGGTCGTCCCAGGTCATGCCGTGCACTTCGGTCGCCCCGACGTCGATCTCGCGCTCGGGATTGAAGTGGAAATGCACGTGCCGTCCGGTCGGCCGGCGGTCGACCAGTTCCAGCGCGGCCAGTTCGATGATGCGGTGACCCTGCTTCGGGTCGAGGCCGGTCGTCTCGGTGTCGAGGATGATTTGGCGCATTGCGAAGGACTAGGGGCTTAGGTCTCGGGGCTAGGGGCTCGGGGGCGCCAGCGCCGAGACGAGCCGGACTGACTAACGATGGAACAAGCGTACCAAAAGCGAGGGTCTCGGGGCTAGGGTCTCGGGGCTAGGGTCTCGGGGCTCGGGAGCGCCTGTACCGAGATAAGCTGGATCGCCTTGCGATGAAACAAGCGTACCAAGTTTCCCAGGCCTTGAGCATGCTTGACGCCGTGACGGGAGCGTTGACTGCGAAAGTAGCGCGTAGGCGCGGCGCTCCCGAGCCCCGAGTCCCTAGACCCTAGCCCTTAGCCCCGCAATCCTTGCCCTTACCCCTCACCCCTACTTCCTGAACTTGTGAATCGTGGCCTGGATCTCCGCGATCGCCCGCTCGATCTCGTCGTCGGTGAGATCGCGCTGGCTGCCCTTGCGGTCGGTCAGCGTCACGGTCTTGTCGATCTCGGTCTGGAATTCACCCAGCCCCATGGTTTCGGTGATCGTCGAGGCCGCCTCGTCGGTCAGCGTCTCCGGGCCCCAGCGAACGATGATCGACGACAGATTGTCGCCCTCGGGGCCGCCGCGCTTCTCCGCCTCGCGCATCATCTGCGGCCCGGTCTTCAGGATCGGCGTCGAGGTGAGGTAGGTCGCCATCTCGCTTTGCGGCATCACGCTCCACAGGCCGTCGGTGCACAGGACCAGGATGTCGCCGTTGCGCAATGTCGTCCGCCTCGACAGGTCGATCACCGGATCGACCAGCCCGCCGAGGCAGCTGAAGATCTTGTTGCGGTCCGGATGGTCGGAGGCATCGTTGGCGCCGATCACCCCCTGGTCGACCAGGTACTGGACCTTCGAATGATCCTTGGTGTTGCCGATCAGCCCGCCCTGCCGGAACAGGTAGAAGCGCGAATCGCCGACGTGCGCCCAGTAGGCGTGGTTGGCCTGCACCACCACCACCACGCAGGTGGTGCGCGGGGTCTCCAGCATCGAGAACTGGTTGGCGTAGGAGCCCAGCGCCGCATGGGCGCGGAGCAGCGTGTCCTGCAGGAACTTCAGCGGATTCTTCAGAACCGGCTTGGCTTCCTGCTGGAAGCGCTCGATGAACAGCCGCACCGCGATCTGCGCGGCGATCTCGCCGCCGGCGTGCCCGCCCATGCCGTCGGCGGCGCAAAGCATCAGCGTGTCGCGGCCATAGGTGTACGCGATGCGGTCCTGGTTGACCTTGCGCGAGCCCTTGCGGGATTCCTGGAAGATGGTGAAGCGCATGCGTCAACGAAGCCACGGCGTGCTGCGCGGCCGGAAGGATGGCGGGGCCCTTTGGGGGACGAGGATAGCGGTCGAGACTAGGCGCCGATCTCCGAGAACAGCACGCGCTTCAAGTTGCCGATGAAGGTCAGCTTGCGCTTCTTCGGCGCGATGTCGCGGATCGCCTTCTGCAGCGCAAACACGCTCTGCGGGCGCTCCAGCGGATCGAGCCTCAGGCACCAGTCGATCACTTCGAGCACGTTGTCCGAATACTGGCCGGCCCAGATTTTCTTCGCCGAGACCAGGTGATCCTCCTGCAAGCGCGCGTCGGCGGCCTGCGGCGCGAACGCGGCGAGGCAGGCGAACATCGACGCACCGGTGCCGTACACGTCGGTCCAGGGGCCGAGGCGATCCGGTTCGCGATACTGCTCGGGCGCGGCGAATCCCGGCGTATACATCGGCGCGAGCTTGGGCCGGTTGGCAGTCAGCGTCTGGCGCGCGGCGCCGAAGTCGAGCAGCACCGGCGAGCCGTCAGTGCGCAGGTAGATGTTGGCGGGCTTGATGTCCAAGTGCAGCAGCTTGTGGGTGTGCACTTCGCGCAACCCGTTCAGCAGGTGCATGAAGACGTGGCGCACGAAGCGCTCCGACATCTGGTCCTGCTTCATCTGGATTTGCTGCTGGAGCGTGCGGCCTCGCTCGTAGCGCATCACCATGTAGACAGTCTCGTTGGCGCGGAAGAAATTCAACACCCGCACGACATTCGGGTGGTTGATCTTCGCCAGCGCGCGCCCTTCCTCGAAGAAGCACTTCATTCCGTAGCGGAACGAGGTGAGGTTCTCCGCGGACGAGGCGCGGACGATGTCGCCCTCGGTGCGGAGCACCAGCGAACTGGGCAGGTATTCCTTGATCGCGACCGGGCCGCCGACGTCATCGAACGCCCGGTAGACGATCGAAAAGCCGCCGCGACTGATCTGCCGGTCGATCCGGTAGTTCAGCAGCTGGTAGCCGCTGGTGAGCGCCTGGTTGGTGACGGGCATGGGAATCGACGGACCGTGATCCGGAGCTTCCACCGCAATTCGCGTGCCAATCACGTCCATCCGGGTTTGCACGAGGGTCCGATTGCCGTTACATTCTCGGTAACCCGCCTAGGGAAGTAAAGTTTTCGCGGCACAAGCTGCGCCGCGAACGCGGGATAATTGTGCCCAATGTGCCCGAAAGCGTCCTTGCGCGCCGTTTCGCCGCCATGATCCTCAGCATGACGGGATTCGCGGCCGTCACCGACGAGCTGCCCGGAGCCACGCTCGGCGTCGAGCTCCGCTCGGTCAATCATCGCTATCTCGACCTTTCGCTCAAGCTGCCGGAAGAGTTTCGCACGTTGGAGTCCCCGCTGCGGGAGCGGATTGCCGCTGAACTGAGGCGCGGCAAGGTCGAGTGTCGCGTTTCGCTGGGTCGCAGCCAGCCCGGAGCGGCGGCGGTCGCCATCGACGCCGCGCGGGCCAGCGAAGTGGCCAAGGCTGCGGCAGCGGTGCGCCGGCTCGTACCTGACGCGTCACCAATCTCGGTCGCCGAGATCCTGCGCTGGCCGGGCGTGCTCGTCGAAGCTTCGGTGCCAGCCGCGGAACTGACCGGCCGGCTGCACGCGTTGCTCGACCAGGCGCTGTCCGAACTCGCGGCGTCGCGCGCCCGCGAGGGCGAAAAGCTCGCCAGCCTGCTGTTGGCGCGCTGCGACGAAATCGAGGCGCAGGTCACACGAGTGGCCCCGCGCATTCCCGCGATCCACGCCGCCTTCGTCGACAAGCTGGGCTCGCGGCTGAAGGAGGCCGGCCTCGACCCCAGCGACGACCGGCTGAAGCAGGAACTCGCGCTGTTCGCAACCAAGATCGACGTCGCCGAGGAAATCGCCCGGCTGTCGACCCACGTACTCGAAGTGCGGCGCGTGCTGGCGGCGGGCGGCAGCGCGGGCAAGCGGCTGGACTTTCTCGCCCAGGAGCTGCACCGCGAGGCCAACACGCTGGGTTCGAAGTCGGTGGACGCCGAATTGTCGAAGGTGGCGCTCGAGCTCAAGGTGGCGATCGAGCAGATACGCGAGCAGGTGCAGAACATTGAATGAGCCTTCGATCGGGCCGTGTTGGAGCGGCGCTCGCCAAAGGGACTCGAAGCGTCCACGATCGCCGCTCAACACGGCCGGCACCTAGCGTCGCGCGCTAGAATCGCTCGCGGCATGCATTGGGAATGCTACGAACAACCAGGAGAACGAGCGTGACATTGCAGCTGAAACTGGCGGTACTTGCGGTCGCCATTACGTTGCCGTCCACCACGGCCTCGGCCCAGGGCAGCGCCCTTGAGCGCGCGGCAAGAACCATGGGCGCCGCGGAACTCAAGTCGCTCCGCTACACCGCAGACGGCACCGGCTGGACGTTCGGCCAGGCCTACCAGCCGTTCATGCCCTGGCCGCGGATCAAGCTTCACAGTGTCGTGCGCACCATCAACTACGAGACCGGCTCAATGCGCGAGGAGGTCGTGCTTTCCCGCAACGAGGCTCTGGGCGGCGGCGGCTATCCCCATGTGGCGCAGCAGCGCAACGACCAGTATCTCAGCGGCAGCCACGCCTGGAACCAGCTCGCTACCGCGTCGCTCCCCGGCCCGCGCTTCGTCGCCGACCGGACCCATCAGCTCTGGGTAACCCCGCACGGCGTAATCAAGGCGGCGCTAAAGAACAAGGCGAGCGTCCGCCCGGCGAAGGCCGGCGACGCGACGCTGGCAACGGCAAGCTTCACCGAACCGGGGCGCTTTCGCGCCACCGCGTACATCGACGCCAACGGACTGGTTGAGCGCGTCGAATCGCGCCTGACCGATCCGGTGCTTGGCGAGACCGATGCGGTGACGCGCTATTCCGACTATCGCGATTTCGGCGGCGTGAAGTTTCCGACCCGGATCCGGCAGTCACAGGGTGGCCATCCGGTCCTCGATCTCACCGTGCGCGAGGTGCAGCCCAATGCGCAGGCCGACATCCAGGTCCCGGAGCTGGTGCGCAACGCCACCGAGCGCGTGACCGCCGACCAGGTCGCGGACGGCGTCTGGTTCATCGCCGGTGCCTCGCACAACAGCGTGGCGATCGAGATGAAGGACCATCTGGTTCTCGTCGAGGCGCCGCTCAGCGACGGACGCACGGCCCCGGTGATCGAGCAGGTGAAAAAGCTCGCGCCTGGCAAGCCGATCCGCTACCTGATCAACTCGCACACCCACTTCGACCACTCGGGCGGTGTGCGTGCCGCCGTCGCCGAGGGTGCGACAGTGATCACCCAGGCGCAGAACGTGCCCTACTACCAACGCGCGTTCGCGACGCCGAACCAGCTCGCACCCGACCGGCTGGCCCAGTCCGGCAGGAAGGCGAAGTTTCGCGCGGTGAACGAGAAACTGACCCTTTCCGACGGAACGCGGAGCATGGATATCCACCGCGTCGCCGACAGCCACCACAGCGACACCTTCCTGATGGTGTACCTGCCGAAAGAGAAGCTGCTGATCGAAGCCGACGCGTTCACCCCGGGCGCGCCGAACACGCCGCCGCCGACGCAGCCGAACCCGGGCCACACCAACCTCATCGACAACCTCGAGCGACTGAATCTCGCGGTCGACCGGATCCTGCCGCTGCACGGGCGCGTGGTACCGGCCACCGAGCTCTATCTGGCCGCCGGGGCAAAGATGAAGCAATGAGAACCGGGAATCGGATCCGCGATCCCGGTCCCCCCTGGTGAGCGATACCGCCGCAGGCTGCTTGTTCGTCATTGCCGCGCCCTCAGGCGGGGGCAAGACCAGCCTCGTCAACGCGCTCCTCGCGCGCGAGCCGGGCATCCGGCTGTCGATCTCCTACACGACGCGCAAGCCGCGGCCAGGGGAGCACGAAGGCTCGCACTATCACTTCGTCGACGAGGCGAAGTTCGAGGCGCTCCGGCGCGCCGGGGAGTTCCTCGAGCACGCCTACGTGCACGGCCATTGGTATGCGACGTCGGCGAGCTGGCTCGCGGCCCAGGTGGCGGCCGGCCAGGACGTGCTGCTCGAGATCGACTGGCAGGGCGCGCAGCAGGTGCGGCGCCTGCTGCCCGAGTCGGTGCAGGTTTTCATCCTCCCGCCTTCGCTCCCCGTGCTGAAGGAGCGGCTGCTCGCGCGCGGCCAGGACGCGCCCGGGGTGATCGAGCGCCGACTCGCCGGCGCGGTCGAGGAAATGCGGCACTGGGAGGACTTCGATTATGTTATTATCAATCAAGACTTTGCAACGGCCGCCGCCGACCTTGCCGCGGTCGTGCGCGCAGCGCGCCTGAAAGTCACGCGCCAGCGTGCCCGCCACGCGCGGCTGTTGCAGGAACTGACCGACGTCTGAATCGCTTCACGCCCAAAGGATCGCCATGGCCCGCATCACGATCGAAGACTGTCTCGACAAGATCCCGAATCGCTTCGAGTTGACGCTCGCGGCCACCAACCGCGCCCGCCAGATCACTTCGGGTGCCACGCCGCTGCTGGACGCCGACCGCGACAAGCCGACGGTGATCGCGCTGCGCGAACTTGCCGCCGGCAAGATCGGCATCGAAATGCTGCTCAAGGCGGCGACCTGACCCGCCTAGCGTCCCTGGCCAGCGATTCGTCGCCTGCGCACGCCGATCCGACGACCTTTCGCCGACCCGAAACGCTAGCTTCGGTCGAGCCGGACCCCTCGCGACGATGACCCGCCATGTCGGAGATCGCCGAGTTCACCCGGCACCTGGGCCACTACCTGCCCGCGCCTGACGTCGAACTCGTCGAGCGCGCGTTCGACTTCTCCGAGTCTGCCCACCGCGGCCAGTTCCGCAAGTCGGGCGAACCCTACATCACCCACCCGCTCGCGGTCGCGAGCATCTTGTCGCAGTGGCGTATCGACGCCCACGGGCTCGCCGCGGCGTTGCTGCACGACGTGATGGAGGACACCTCCGTCACCAAGAGCGAGATCGAGACCCGGTTCGGCCGGCCGGTCGCCGACATGGTCGACGGGGTCTCCAAGCTGGACCAGATCCAGTTCGACTCGCGCGAGGACATGCAAGCGGAGAGCTTCCGCAAAATGCTGCTGGCGATGGCGCGCGACGTGCGGGTCATCCTGATCAAGCTGGCCGACCGCCTGCACAACATGCGCACGCTGGAAGCGATGGCGCCGGTTCACGGCAAGCGCGTGGCGCGCGAAACGCTCGACATCTACGCCCCGATCGCCAATCGGCTGGGACTGAACTCGCTCTACCAAGAGCTGCAGGACCTGTCGTTCAAGCACCTTCATCCGCTGCGCTACCGAGTGCTGGCGAACGCGATCAAGCAGGCCCGCGGCAACCGCCGCGAGGTGATGAACCGCCTGCTCGACACGATCCGCGAGGGCTTCCAGAAGGCGGCCATCCCAGCCGCGGTCAGCGGGCGGGAGAAGACCGCCTACGCGGTGTTCAAGAAGATGCGCGAAAAGCGCTATTCGTTCTCGCAGGTGTTCGACATCTACGGCGTGCGGGTGCTGGTGCCCGATCCGACCTCGTGCTATGCGGCGCTGGGGCTCATGCACGCGCTCTACAAGCCGATCCCCGGCAAGTTCAAGGACTACGTCGCGATCCCGAAGGCCAACGGCTACCAGTCGCTGCACACCACGCTGTTCGGGCCGTTCGGCACGCCGCTGGAAGCGCAGATCCGCACCCACGAGATGCACCGCATCGCGGAGGCGGGCGTGGCCGCGCACTGGCTCTACAAGACCGAGGGCAGCGTCGATCTCGCCGAGGCGCAACGCGAGACCCACCGCTGGCTGCAGAGCCTGCTCGAAATCCAGTACGAGTCGCGCGATTCCAAGGAATTCCTCGAGAACATCAAGGGCGACCTGTTCCCGGAGGCGATCTACGTGTTCACCCCCAAGGGCAAGATCATGGCACTGCCGCGCGGCGCGACCGCGGTCGACTTCGCCTACGGCGTGCACACCGACATCGGGCATCACTGCGTCGCGGCGCGGATCAACTACGAGCTGATGCCACTGAGGACCGAACTCAAGAACGGTGACCACGTCGAGATCCTGACCGCGCCGACCGCGCGTCCCAATCCGTCGTGGCTGTCGTTCGTGGCGACCGGCAAGGCGCGCTCGCGGATCCGCCACTACTTGAAGGGCCTGCAGCAGAAGGAGTCGGCCGCGCTCGGCGAGCGCCTGCTGAACCAGGCGCTGGCGACGCTCAAGGTCGAGCCGGAAACGATCACCTGGGACAGCTGGGAAGCGCTCGCCAAGGAATACGGGACCCGGAGCCAGCTCGAGATCCTCGCGGACATCGGCGTGGGCAAGCGGCTGTCCTTCGTGGTGGCGCAGGCGCTGACCCGCACTCAGGGCAAGGGCGACGAGGCAACGCCTGCCCCGTCGGCGCCGGGCGCGTTGACCCTGCGCGGCGTCGAGGGTGTCGCCATCCAGTACGCGCGCTGCTGCCGGCCGATTCCAGGCGATGCGATCGTCGGCCAGTTCCGCAAAGGTCAGGGCCTGGTCGTGCACATGCGCGACTGCGTCGCGCTCGGGAAACAGCGCGTTGACATGGCCGAACTGGTCGACGTGGAATGGGCCGCCGACGTCCAGGGAGAATTCGACGCCGGCATCCGGGTGCTGGTGTCCGACCGGCGCGGCCTGCTCGCCGAACTTGCGACCGCGATCGCCGACTCGCAGGCGAACATCGACGCGATCTCGATGGAAAAACCCGACGGCGCCGGCGTGCTCGCCATGTTCTTTGGCGTGCAGGTCCGCGACCGCCGCCACCTTGCCGCCGTGATGCGGGCCATGCGCCGCGTGTCCGACGTGCGCCGCGTGCAGCGGGCCAAGACCTGACAAACCGCCGAACTTCGCGCGCCGACACCCACCCCCGGTGTCATGCCGAGCTTGCCGAGGGATCTGCTGTTCGACAATGCCCGCAGGGTCGGTTGCTTTCCCGCACATGCAGGCGCACGGCCAGGAGTCGGCGTGGGGAACGTAACCAACCCCTCTTGCGTTGGTCCCTTTCGCGCTACCAGGCCGTTTCGCGATCCGCCGTGGCGCTGATCTTGTGGACCGCAAGGTCCGCGCCGCTGAACTCCGCCTCGGGCTCGAGCCGAATGCCGACCGTGGCCTTCAAGCTACCGTAGACCAGCGCGCCGCCGATCAAAGCGACCACGACGCCGAGCAGCGTTCCCGCGACCTGCGCGCCCAACGCGACGCCGCCGAGCCCGCCGAGCGCCGTGCCGCCGAAAATGCCGGCGGCGATGCCGCCCCAGGCGCCGCACACGCCGTGCAGGGGCCAAACGCCCAATACGTCATCGATCCGCCAACGGTTCTGGGTGACCGTGAACAACACGACGAACACCGCGCCCGCGATTGCGCCAGTCACCAGCGCACCGATCGGATGCATGACGTCCGAACCCGCACAGATGGCGACCAGGCCGGCGAGCGGTCCGTTATGTACGAAGCCAGGATCGTTGCGCCCGACCAGCATCGCAGCGATCGTGCCGCCGGCCATCGCCATCAGCGAGTTCACCGCGACCAATCCCGAGATCTTGTCGATCATCTGCGCCGACATCACGTTGAAGCCGAACCAGCCGACGGTGAGGATCCAGGCACCGAGTGCCAGGAACGGTATCGACGACGGCGGATGCGCGGCGATGCCGCCTCCGGTCGCATAGCGACCGCGGCGCGCGCCGAGCAGCACCACGGCGACCAGCGCGATCCATCCGCCCATGGCGTGCACGACCACGCTGCCGGCGAAGTCGTGGAACTCGGCGCCGAAGGCTTCCTTGATCCAGCCCTGCACGCCGAAGCGCTGGTTCCAGGCGATGCCCTCGAAAAACGGGTAGACAAAAGCGACCAGCGCGATCGAGGCCGCGGCCTGCGAATTGAACTTCGCGCGTTCCGCGATCCCGCCCGACACGATGGCCGGAACCGCCGCCGCGAACGTCAGCAGGAAGAAGAACTTCACCAGTTCGTAGCCGTTCTTCTGTGCCAGCGTCTGGGCGTCGGTGAAAAACGTCACGCCATAGGCGACCGCGTAGCCGATGAAAAAGTACGCGACCGTCGACACCGCGAAGTCGACGAGGATCTTGCACAGCGCGTTGACCTGGTTCTTCCTGCGCACGGTGCCGAGTTCGAGGAACGCGAACCCAGCGTGCATCGCGAGCACCATGGCGGCGCCCAGCAGGAGAAACAGCGTGTCGCTGCCCGCTTTCAGTGTGTCCATGGTGTCCCCGCAAGCGCTGCGGCGCGATCAACTACACTCGCGCGGGCCGTTTGCGCCTTGACCGGCCCACGCTGCCGGGGGCGACCCCGGATTTCATCCAACACTCTGACGAAGCTCAGGCGGACTTGGGCTTCAGCACGTCGTTGAGCTCGCCGCTCTGGTACATCTCTCGCAGGATGTCGCAGCCACCGACAAACTCGCCGTCGACGTAGAGCTGCGGGATGGTCGGCCAGTTCGCGTAGTCCTTGATGCCCTGCCGGATCTCGGCGTCCTGCAGCACGTCGACGGCCAGGTAGTCGGCGACACCGGAGCGCTTGAGGATCTCGGTGACGGTCGCGGAGAAACCGCACTGCGGCGCCTGCGGCGATCCCTTCATGTACAGCACCACACGGTGACCGGTGACCTGCTGGCGAATCTTGTCCTTGACGTCCATGGGGGTTTGGCCGGGTTGGGTGAGACGGGCGCTATGTTACCGCAGCAAAGGGGTCAGGTTACTTTCGAGGACAACGATCGACCCCTGCTCGCGCGAACGCGTGCGAAACTAACCTGACCCCTTTCAATGGGGTGTGCGCGTGCCTCGCGTTACGACGTAGTCGGGCCGCCCGGTGCGAAGCCAGCTCGCGAGGTTCTGCGCAGCCTTGCGCCGCAGTTCGATCTCGGACTCGGCCGAATAGAACGCGGCGTGCGGCGTCAGGATCACTCGCGGATGCCCGATCAGTGGCGAGTCTCGAGGGACCGGCTCGGCAGGAAGCACGTCCAGCGCCGCGGCCGCAAGCGAGCCTGCGTCGAGCGCAGCCAGCATCGCGCCGACGTCGACCACCGCGCCGCGTGCCGTGTTCACCAGATAGCCGCCACGCGGCATCGCCGCGACAAACCGGGCGTCGATCATTCCCCGCGTCTCGCTGTTGAGCGGCGTATGCACGGACACGATGTCGGACGCGCGCGCCAGCGCGTCCAGCGTGTTCATGCGTTCCACATAGGCGGGGAAGTCGCCATCGATCAGGTACGGGTCGAACGCCACCACGCGTCGAAACGTCTCCCGCGCGATGTGCGCCATACGCTTGCCGATCCGGCCGAGGCCGACGATGCCCAGCGTCAGTTCGCGGGGCCTGCGCAACGTCCCGGACGACAGGTAGTTCCACTGGCCGGCCGCGATGTCGCGGTGGTAGGCGACGATGTTGCGCGTAAGTGCCAGCGCGAGGGCGAGCGCGTGGGTCGCGACCTCGCC
>JBKKAZ010000268.1:0-2399 GCA_046714435.1 Casimicrobiaceae bacterium | reverse complement strand
TATGGATTCGCGCCCGGCAAGACCATCAAGCTACCGATCGCGGGACGCGAGCGCGAGTTCTTTGTTGCCGGCGTGTGGCGCGACTACGGCCGGCCGCAGGGCGCCGTGATCATCGAGCACGACCGCTACGTCGCGCTGACCGGCGAGCGCAACGCGACAACGGCCGCGCTGTGGCTCGCGGATGGCGCCGATCCGAAGGCCGTCCGCGAGGGTGTCCGGCAACGCGTCGCCAACGGCGAGCGGCTCGAGATCGCCTCACCCGGCGAGATTCGCGCGCTCTCGCTCGCGGCCTTCGACCGCACCTTCGCCGTGACCTACGCGCTGGAAATTGCCGCGGTCGCCATCGGGCTGGTCGGCCTGTCGTCGGCGTTCGGTGCGCTGGTGCTCGCGCGGCGGCGCGAGTTCGGCGTGCTTCGCCACCTGGGCATGACACGCAGGCAGATCGGCGCGATGCTCGCCACCGAAGGCGTGGTGACCGCGGCGCTGGGTGTCGGTGTCGGCATGGCGCTGGGTGCGGCGATCAGCCTCATCCTGATTCACGTCGTCAATCGCCAGTCGTTCCACTGGGGAATGGAGCTTTCCTTTCCTTCGCTGCAGATGGTGTCGCTCGCAGCGGCCGTGATCGGGCTCGGGACACTGACCGCGGTCGTCAGCGGCCGGCAGGCGATGAGCACCGAGGTACTGCGTTCCGTGAAGGAGGACTGGTGAGACGGCGCGCGTTTCTCGGCCTGCCGCTGGTGGCCACGGGTGCTCGCGCAGGCGCGACGGCTGCAGCCGTCGCCTATCCTGCTGTCACGACCGACGTGCTGGCGTTTCCGCGCGACCACGGCAGCCACCCGGCCTTTCGCACCGAGTGGTGGTACGTCACCGGCTGGCTGGAAGATCGGCAAGGCGGCCATGTCGGCGTCCAGGTCACGTTCTTTCGCCGCCGCCCGGGCATCGCGGAGGACAGCGCGAGCGCGTTCGCGCCGCGGCAACTGATCTTCGCGCACGCCGCGATCGCCGACGCCGCGTTCGGACGCCTGCGCCACGACCAGCGGGTCGCACGCGCGGTGTTCGACCTCGCGGGTGCCGCCGAGGCCACGACGGATGTGCGCGTCGGCGGCTGGTCGCTGGCGCTCGACGGCGACACCTATGTCGCGAAAGTCGCGGCTCGCGAGTTTGCGTTCGAGCTTGGTTTTCGCGCTTCGCAGCCGGTCCTGTTGCAGGGCGAGAGCGGCTATTCGCGAAGGGGACCGCTGCCGGCGCAGGCGAGCCGTTACTACAGCCGGCCGCAACTCGAGGTATCGGGCACGCTGGAGGTGGGCGGTCGCGCACGGCAGCTTCGTGGCGGTCGTGCCTGGCTCGATCACGAATGGTCGAGCGAGTACCTCGCCAGCGATGCGGTGGGCTGGGACTGGATCGGCATCAACCTCGACGATTCCGGCGCGCTGATGGCCTTTCGGATGCGCGACCGCGGCGGAAAGTCGCTATGGGCCGGTGGCTCGCGCCGCGATGCGCGCGGGGTCGACCACGCGCTCGCGCGGGACGGCATCGCCTTCGAGCCGCTGAGAACCTGGACTTCGCCGCGCACGGGCATCGCCTGGCCGGTGGAGTTCCGGGTCCGCGCCGGCGGCACGGACTATCGCATCGCGCCGCTGATGGACGACTGCGAACTCGATTCGCGGCTCAGCACCGGAACCGTCTACTGGGAAGGCGCGGCACGGATGTCGAGCGACGGCCGGCCGGTCGGACGCGGTTATCTCGAGCTCACGGGCTACGGCGGGGCGCTCAGGCTCTGACCGGGCGTACCACCGCGCTTTCGCGCCGGCGCAGCATCATCTTGGCGAACTCGATGGTGACCATGATGCCCAACCCGAGCAGCAGCACGAAGCCCACATCGGACCAGGTCGGCATGTTGATCCCGAACGCCTCCCGGACCGACTCGAACTGCAGCAGGACGGCGATCAGCGCCAGTTCCCAGACGATGGCGATCACGAGCCACTTGTGAGGCGGCGCCTCCAGTATGCTGAAGCGCAGCGACCGGAAGTTCATCGCCAGCATGAGCTCGATGATCACGAACATGAGGAACATCTCGGTGCGCGCGGCCTCGATGTTGTGCAGATCATGGAAGAAAATCCACAGGAAGATGGGGCACTCGATGAGCGCGCCGAGCAGTACGAATGCGCGCACGTCGAACGAGAACACGCTCTCGTTCGGGTCGCGCGGCGGCCGCTGCATGATGTCCTTGTCGGGCGGCGCGATTCCCAGCGCCAACGCCGGCAGCCCGTCGCTCGCAAGGTTGATATAGAGGATGGCCGCCGGAAGCAGCGGCAGGAACTCGGGCCCGAGATACATCACCACCCCGCCCAGCACCACGACTTCCGTGATGTTGGCGCGCAGCAGGTAGGTCAGGTACT
>JBKKAZ010000267.1:0-18055 GCA_046714435.1 Casimicrobiaceae bacterium | reverse complement strand
CTCTCGCTCGGCGGACATCGATCGCGGCTGCCTCGTCGGCCGTGACGGTGGTGGTCCTCTTTACCCTATTGGCGGTCTACCCGATCCCGATTCTTAGCCCCGCCTTCGTGGCGGTCGGATTCCCGCTGGCCTATCCGATACTGGAGGTCGCGCCCGAAAGCGTTGTCCGTGCGGTCGCGCCTCAGGGTGGCCCCGAGGCGGTCGCCTGGGCCGTTGCGCTCGGGACATTCCTGATCTGGTTTGTGCTCTTCTTTGGTCTGTGGTTCGTCGTTCTTGGGCTCCTGCGCCGCGACCGCACCCCGCCATGAGAATCGAAATCGACGACCTGTCCCGGTCCGCGATCCATGCATTGCTGAATGAGCACTTGCAAAGCATGTACGAGCTGTCGCCGCCCGAGAGCGTTCACGCGCTCAACCTGGAGAAGCTGCGCAAGCCCGGGATTACGTTCTGGTCCGCTTGGGAAGACGCGCTGCTGATTGGTTGCGGTGCGCTCAAGGAACTGGACCCCAAGCACGGCGAAATAAAGTCCATGCGCACCCCCGTCGCGCTGCGTCGCAAGGGCGCGGGACGAGCGATCCTCGCTCATATCATTGAAGTCGCCCGGTCTCGATCCTACGAGCGTCTGAGCCTTGAGACGGGCTCTCATGAGGCATTCAGGCCGGCCCAAAGACTCTATGAGAGCTTTGGCTTCACGTACTGCGGGCCGTTCGGCGAGTACGCCGAAGATCCGAACAGTGTGTTCATGACAATGCGCTTGCAGGCGCGTTAGGCGCCCCTTCCCTCACTCGAACCGGGACACCCATGTCTTCCCGAACAGCCTCCTGCACCTGCGGACAACTGCGCGTTGAAGTCGAAGGCGAACCGACTGGGGTTGGCATTTGCCACTGCCTCGCCTGCCAGCAAAGGACCGGCAGCGTCTTCGCGGTACTGGCAAGCTTTTCTGCTCCCTTCAAGGTTTTCGGTACCGCCACCGAATACGTCCGCGTCGGCGATCAGGGAGCCCGGTTCATATTCAGGTTTTGCCCGATTTGCGGGACTACCGTCTTCCATAGCGAAGACGGTTACGATGACTCTGTGGGCGTAGCCGTAGGCGCGTTTGGGGACCCCGGCTTTCCGGCGCCTCAGGTTTCCATCTACGAGATCCGCAAGCACGCCTGGGTTCAGGTGCCGCCAGGGATGACAACGTACGACAAAGATCCGCCCTGATTGACGGTATACGTCATTGACGTATAATACACCATGCTCAGCTTTGTCGAGTCAAAGCTGTTTACGCGGCTTGTCAGCGACTACTTCACCGATGATGAATACTCACAACTCCAAGCAGCGCTCGCCCAAGCGCCGGAACGTGGTGCGGTCGTTGCGGGCTCGGGTGGGGTTCGCAAGCTTCGATGGGCGCAGCCCGGGCGCGGAAAGCGAGGCGGGGTTAGAGTGATCTACTACGCGAAGATTAGCGAAGGGGTGATTTGGATGCTGACGATCTACGCGAAGAACGAAGAGCAAAACATCGCGGCTCACGTTCTCCGCAAGATCAAAGAGGAACTCGATGGCTAAAGCTAAACGCAATATCGGCCTTGAGATTCTCGAGGGCATTCGCGATATCAAGCGCGGCGACCATGGTCGGGTGACAAACTTCCCTTCGGTGTCTGCTGTGCGCGAGCGAACCGGCCTTTCACAATCCCGATTCGCCCAACTCCTCGGCGTCTCAGTACGTACGCTCCAGGAATGGGAGCAAGGCCGCCGTGCCCCGTCAGGCGCCGCCCGCACGCTCCTCCTTATTGCACAGAAGAATCCGCGCGCGCTTCTGGAAGTGGCCTGATGGGAATGTAACCCTCGCTTGCACCGGGCGGCCACAGGACGCCGGTAGGGCGTGACGTTCGGTGTCGTATGTAGAAAAAATGCCGCTGCTCGGAAAAGCCGCCATGCTGCTCTCGTTCGATATCGTTCAGGACGCGATTCCCGAACACGACGAGTGGCATACGCACGAGCATCTTCCGGAGAGGCTTTCCATTCCAGGCTTCCTCCGTGGAATTCGGTGGGTGGCCTTGCATGGACAGCCAAGGTACTTCGTGATGTATGAGGTAGAGCAACTGGCTACACTGACGTCCAATGCCTATCTTGAGCGTTTGAACAATCCGAGCCCATGGACCTCGAAAATAATGCGCTCCTACCGGGACATGAACAGGGGCTTCTGTTCCGTGGCGGGGAGTTTCGGCTTCGGCATTGGCCATGCCAGTCTATTGATACGTTTCAAGCCAACACCAGAAACGGAGTCTTCACTGCGCAAGTGGCTGCTTCAAGACATTCTTCCGCAACTTCCTTCGAAACCCGGGATCGGCAGCGCTCATCTGTTTGAGGGGGCTGTGACGCCCCGGATGACAAACGAACAGCGTATTCGAGGCGCTGACGCAGGCGTTGACTGGGCGTTAGTGGTCACTGGATACAGTCAAGAGGCTCTGGCAAGCCTCAAGCAAGCCGACCTTGGCAACGCGCAACTTGAAAAGCATGGCGCTACAGGCGTTCTTGATGCGATGTACCGAATGGACTACTCGATTGTCCAACGAGAAGTCGATGCCTAATCTGGCTCTCGAGGGCGCCCGATGGCAGCGCGTGTCACCTGCTAGGGTGGCAGCGCAGTGATCGCGGTCACAACCTCCGCCCGGACTCTGGGGCTCTTGTCGATATTGATGTGAAACGTCCCCAAGTCGCTCCCGATGTCGATGTTGGAGAGCTCGCCTTTGAAGCCTCGGTCCGCGATGAGCGGCGTGCCCCACCCGGGAGACTGATAGTAGTTGAGCGCTCGCACGACATTGGACGGGATCGGGTCCTGCAGAAACGGCGCGAGCGTGATCAGCAGGTCCACCGGAACCTTGTGTGTCTCGAGTTCGCGAGCCATTTCGATCACATTGTTCGCGCCCTGCGAGTGGCCGACCAGCACGAGCTGCCCGGTCTTGCCGGCCGCCCGCTCCTTGACGACCTTCGAAACCGTCGACTTCCAGGACAGGTGCGCGATCGCCTCGGCCTTGATGCCCTTGCCCCGAAGCTCTTCGGCCATGCTGTCCAGGCCGGTCGAAAACACGCCAAACCAGCCGCGTAGCAGATACACCTGGGTTTCGGCGTGGGCGCAATTCCACCAGAGCAGCGCGATGGCCACCGCGGCCCACCTAACGCCAGCTCTCGAACCGACTGGGTCACAAACACCACGCACGCGCACCACCTGAAGTTTCCCGCCGCCTGGCCCACGCAATCATGCCAGCTATTGCAACATGGTCCATTGCGGTCTGAAATGGCCCCAGGGCCGCCATGGTTTGAGCATCGCCTGTCCTGGCCGTTCTTGTTGGCCCGCATAAACTATGCGGTGCAATCCGCCGCGCTAAGAGGTTTCCGATGTCGTTCGCCACCTTCCTTCCCTTGGTGCTTGTGCTTGGGATTTGCTTTATCCCGGTTTGGCTGCTGCGGTACCCGGACTACAGGCGGGCGCAAGACTATTTTGTCTCGTCGCAATACACGCGGCCCGAGGTCGTCCGAAACTCGTCGATCGCTTATGCGCTGCGAATGGCCGCGTTCGGACCGCTATTCGCCTGGGGCGCGAGTGGCGATTTGTGGCCGGCCATTATCGGCTCGGCATTCTTCGGGCTGGGTATTTATCTGATCTACATCCTGCGCGAGCCGCTGCTCGAGTTTATGGATGGTGCGCTAAGCCGCGACCGATCCATCACCGTCCATGAGTTCATAGCGCGGCAGCACGGCAACGATCCGCGGGTCCGTCTGCTGGCGGCGAGCCTGACGGTTTTCGCTCTCCTTGGTCTGCTCGTCGGCGAGGCGCTTGGCGTGGCGGCATTTCTCAAGCCGATGCTGCGGGGAAGTACGGCGGCCGTCTATTTATTCGTGTTCGGCGCGCTGCTGTTGACGATGTTACACGCAATTCTCTCCGGACATTCCGGGGTCATGCACTCGGCCCAGCTGCAACTCGGCATGCTGTATCTGGGCCTGTTCGGATCGACGGCTCTGCTCTTGTATCTGCACGTCTCCGCGCTTACGCCGATGCCGCCGCATGGCACCTTCGCGGTCGTCTTTGTCGCCGTATGCTGCGCGATCATGCTTTATTACCGACGTTCGAGATACGTCGACACCGACCCAATCCGGAGCGCCGCTTCCAACGCCGATCCCGGCCGCGCGTCGTCGGGCGCCCGGCTGCTCAGCAGGTTCGAGAAGATCTTCAATGCGTGTCTATCGGTCTTGCTTGTCCTGATTGTCGTCGTCGCGCTCATGGAATTCTACGCTGCGGGCCTGCCAACCTTGGTGCGGGACAGCGCCGCCGCGCTGCAGACCGGGACCCGCGTGCCCGGCGTGGGGGTGATCGCCCTGTGCCTGCTGCCGCTGTTCTATCCGCTCGTTGACGTCACGAACTGGCAAAGACTTGCAGCGGCCCGAAAGGACATAAGCTCGAGCGGCGTCGAGCCGGACGGGCGGTCCGCTGTGTTGCGTGGAGTTTTCAGGATATACGCCGTGGAGAGCTCTCTTGTGTGGCTGTTCATGTGCATGCTCGGCGCCATTGCCGTCAGCGCGATCGGAACGCCGGGCGGCGCGGACGTCCTGCAGATCTTCGTTGCGCAGCTCATCTCCGAGCACAACGAGGTGGCCGTCATTGCCCTGCCGCTGTTGCTGATCTGCGTGTTGGCGGTTGCGCTATCGACGATGAGCGCCCTGTTCTCGGCGAGCCTGTGCACCATCCGCTACGACATGCTGGCGGCGTTCTGGCCGGAGCTGGCGCCGGGACAGGGGCAGGCGTCCATGGAAGCAAGGGCAAGGCGACGCACACTTGTCGCAGGCGGCGGGCTCGGCCTCGCGGTCGCCGCGGCATTTTGCGTTGCCGACGCATCGCTTCAGATCAGCTTCACGAGCGGCACGTTCCTCGCTCTGCTGTTCGCGTTCTGCTGTGCGCAACTGTCATTCGCGCCGCTCGTCCTGGGACCGATCGTCGGCCGATTGCGTGGCGGCTTGGGAACCGTGAGCCCCGGATGGGCCGTGGTCATTGTTGGTCTTGGCGCTGCCAGTGGAGTCGCCGCCGTGACCGTTTACCTCGCCACCGGAACCGAGGCGTGGCTGTGGGCCGCGGTCCCGACTTGCCTCGGATCTGGCGCGGTGTCTTTCGCCATCGCGCGTGCCGCATCACGCCATCCGGCATGAATCGCCCTAGTTCCCGCCGCGGCGAATTTGAGCGATCCTCACGGAATCGCGAACTGGAGCCGCTATGACTCCCGACTCCACCACCTGGAACGCCTGGCTCGGCCGTACCGAGCGCCGCGTCGACCTCGTCGGCGCGGCACCGCTGGCGGCGCTGGCTGCGACGCTGGACCGCGACGATCCGGAACCGGTTCCTGGCTCGGACGTTCCGCCGCTCTGGCACTGGCTGTACTTCACGCAGCGCGCGCTGCAGCGCTCGCTTGGGCCCGACGGGCACGCCGCGCGTGGCGAGTTCCTGCCGCCGGTGCCGCTGCCGCGGCGCATGTGGGCCGGGGGACGCCTGGAATTCAATCATCCGCTTCGCGTCGGCGATGAGATCACACGCCAGTCCAGGATAGTTGACGTGCGCTCGAAGGAGGGACGCTCGGGCTCGCTGGTGTTCGTAGTCGTGCGCCACGAGATCGCCAATGCGCTCGGCGTCGCGATCGGCGAGGAGCACGACATAGTCTTTCGCGAATTTCCCGGGCGCGGTGGCACGGACGTGTCCGAGGCGGTCGCCGCGCCGCGCGACGAGGCATTCTCGCGCGAGATCATCCCCGACCCGGTGCTGCTGTTTCGCTACTCCGCGCTTACCTTCAACAGCCATCGCATCCACTATGATCGCAGCTACGTCCGCGAAGTCGAAGGCTACCCGGGACTGATCGTGCACGGACCTCTGATCGCGACGCTGCTGGCCGACTTGCTGCGCCGCGAGCAGCCGACGGCGCAGCTCAAGCGATTCGCATTCAGAGCGCTCCGCCCGCTGTTCGACCTCAATCGCTTTTCGGTCTGCGGGCGTCCCGACGGTGGGCAACGCTATGCGTTGTGGGCGCGCGGGCACTCCGGCGCGCTGGCGATGGAAGCGACCGCGGAGCTCGCATGATCGTTACGGTGCAGTATAAGCCATGATCGAACACAGCAAAGACGCCCACGAGGACATCCGCGACGCGGTCCGCGCGCTTTGCGCCGACTTTCCGGACGCGTACTTCCGCAAGGTCGACGAGGCCCGTGCCTATCCGGAGGAATTCGTCAACGCGCTGACCAGGGCAGGCTGGCTTGCCGCGCTGATCCCGCAGCAGTACGGCGGAGCGGGACTGGGACTCACCCAGGCGTCGGTGATCATGGAGGAGATCAACCGCTCGGGGGGCAATTCGGGCGCTTGTCATGGCCAGATGTACAACATGGGCACGCTGCTTCGCCATGGCTCCGAAGCACAAAAGCGTGCCTACCTCGCCCGGATCGCGAGCGGCGAGCTGCGATTGCAGGCGATGGCCGTCACGGAGCCCACGACGGGCACCGATACCACCCGGATCACGACCACGGCGGTGCGCAAGGGCGACCGCTACGTCGTCAACGGCCAGAAGGTGTGGATCTCGCGCGTCCAGCACTCCGACCTGATGATCCTGCTCGCGCGCACGACACCGCTCGCCGAGGTGGGGAAGAAGTCGGAAGGCATGTCGGTGTTCCTCGTCGACCTGCGCGAGGCGATCGGCAAGGGCTTGACCGTGCGGCCGATCGCGAACATGGTCAACCACGAGAGCAACGAGCTGTTCTTCGAAAACCTCGAGATCCCGGCGGAGAGCCTGATCGGCGAGCAAGGGAAGGGCTTCGGGTACATCCTCGACGGGCTGAACGCCGAGCGCACGCTGATCGCTGCGGAATGCATCGGCGACGGCTACTGGTTCATCGATCGGGTCACCAAATACGCCAACGAGCGCATCGTGTTCGGCCGCCCGATCGGCCAGAACCAGGGCGTGCAATTCCCGATCGCCGAAGCCTACATTGAAGTCGAGGCGGCGAACCTGATGCGCTGGAAGGCCTGCGAATTGTTCGACGCGAACCAGCCTTGCGGCGCGCAGGCGAACATGGCGAAGTACCTGGCGGCCAAGGCATCGTGGCAAGCGGGCAACGCCTGCCTGCAGTTCCACGGCGGCTTCGGCTTCGCGAACGAGTACGACGTCGAGCGCAAGTTCCGCGAGACCCGGCTCTACCAGGTGGCGCCGATCTCGACCAACCTGATCCTGGCCTATGTGGCCGAGCACACGCTCGGGCTGCCACGATCGTTCTGAAACCTTGCCATGGCCTCGCGATCCTATCTGTTTGTGCCCGCCGATCGGCCCGAGCGCATCGGCAAGGCGCTTGCGTCCGGTGCCGACGCGGTGATCGTCGATCTCGAGGATGCGGTTGCGACCGCGTCCAAGGTGGCGGCACGGAGCTCGCTCGCGGCGTGGCTTGACGCGGCGACGTCGCGCGTGCTGGTGCGCATCAACGGTGTCGATACCGACTGGTACAGCGACGACCTGGCGCTGTGCCGGCATCCGGGGGTTTCGGGCGTGATGGTGCCGAAGGCCGAGCGCAGCGAGGATCTGTCTCGCGTTGCATCGATTACGGGGAAGGCGACGTTAGCGCTGATCGAGACTGCGGCCGGCATCGATAGTGTCCGTGCGCTTGCCGCAGCACCCGGCGTCGAGCGGCTGGCGTTCGGCTCGATCGACTTCCAGCTCGACCTCGGGATCGACGGCGACGGTGAGGAGCTGCTCTCGTTCCGTTCGCAGATCGTGCTTGCCTCCCGCCTTGCGGAGCGTGTGGCGCCGCTTGACGGCGTCAGCACGGCGATCGACGATATCGCGCAGGTCGAGGCCGACGCCGCGCGCGCGCGCCGCCTGGGGTTCGGCGGCAAGCTGTGCATCCATCCGGGCCAGGTCGGGATCGTGAACCGCTGTTTTCGCCCGACCGAGGAGGAGCGAAGCTGGGCGATGCGCGTAGTCGAGGCCGCCTCGCGTGCCGGCGGCGCGGTGGTGGCGGTCGACGGCCGGATGGTCGACCGGCCCGTCATCCTGCGCGCGCGCCACATTCTCGACGAATGAACCTCGACACGACGTTGCACCTGCTCCCTCGCCAGGGCCCGCCGGCGCCGTTGTACATCTACCTGCACGGCGAGAGCGCGGGCGCGCTGGCGATGGTCCAGGTGGTTGACGCTTTCGCCCAGGCCTATCCGCAGGCCGCGCATCTTGTTCCCGACGGCAGTTCGATCGGTGAATCCGCCGAAGAGAGCCGGCAGTGGTACTCCGAGCGCGGGATCACCGAGCAGGTCCGCGCCGAGCGCGTCAGGGGCGTCGTGCCCGCGATCCTGGACTTCGTTCGGGACGCGCAGGCGCATTTCGGCGTGACGCCCAACGCGACCGCGCTGGTCGGATTCTCGCAGGGTGCGATCGTGGCCCTGGAAGCGGCGCAGGCCAGTCCAGGACTGGTCGGACGGGTCGTTGCGATCGCGGGCCGCTACGCGGCGCTGCCGCAATTCGCGCCGCAGGCGGTGATCCACCTCGCGCACGGCAAGGACGATCCTGTCGTGCCCGCGCGTCACAGCGTAGAGGCCGCGACGCGGCTGATCGCGCTGGGTGGCGACGTGACTGCTGACATCGTGCCGGGCATCGGTCATCTGCCGCACCCCGAACTCGTCGCGCGCGCGGTTGGCCATCTGCAGACGTTCCTGCCGCGGCGAATCTGGGCCGAAGCGATGGCTGAGGCGCCGCTCCTGTCCACCCGCGCCGACAGCCGCGACCTGGCCCGCCCAGTGCTGCCGGCGGCAGCGAACGACAACCTGGATTGAACGGGCCGCGGGGATCGGGCGCTAGAATCAGCGGATGAGGCTCGCTGCGAAGGTCCTCGCCGGGGTCGCGATCGCGTTGCTGGTGCTGTTCGGCATCGTTGCAGCGATCATCGCGACGATCGACCCGCGCACGCTGCTCGCTCCGATCGAGGCGGAGCTCGGGCGCGCCACCGGGCGCGCCGTGAGCCTCGGCACCCAAGCCAGCATCTCGCTCTCGCTGACGCCGAAGATCACGCTCACCGACGTGACGCTCGGCAACGCCCCCTGGGGCAGTGTGAAGGAGATGATCCGCGCCAAGCGCGTCGAGGCGGAGGTCGCGCTGTTGCCGCTGCTGTCGCGGCGCGTGGACATCCTTCGCTTCACGCTCTTCGAGCCGGTGATCGTGCTGGAGACTGACAAGGAAGGACGCGGCAACTGGGTGTTCGGCGAGTCCGCGCCGTCGCCGGTCCGTCCGTCCGATCCGCTGGCGGATGCCGTCGGCGCATTCGGACTCGGCGAGTTCGCGGTGGAGAGGGGTGACGTCCGCTGGCGGGACGGTCGCAGCGGCGAACAGACGGCGATCCGCGTCGATCGCCTGTACCTGCGAGCGCGCGATCCGGGCAAGCCGGTCGTGGCCGAATTCTCCGGTGCGATCGGCGAAGTTCCGCTTGCGTTCGAAGGGCATTTCGGCCCGCTCGCCGCCCTTCTCGCCAAACAGTGGCCGTGGCCGGTGAGCGTCAAGGGCGAAGTCGCCGGACGCAAGACCGAAGTGACGACCAAGCTGCAAGCGACGCCGGACGGGATCGAGGCTTCCGACTTGTCGCTTGACGTCGGCAACGCGAAGGTTCGTGGATCGCTCACCTATGTCAGCGGCGGGCCGCGCCCGTTGATCCGTTTCAAGCTCGAGGCCGATACGCTCACGCCAGCCGATCTCGTGTTGGCGGGGGGTGCGGTGGCGCGGGGCACGGAGATTCGGAGCGTCCCCGCCGCGAAACCCGATGGCCGGTTGTTCGCGGCAATACCGGTCCGCCTTGATGGGATTCGCGCCGTCGACGCGAAGGGCGAGCTTGCGATCGGCAAGCTGGTGCTCAGTGAAGGCCGGATGCTCACCGCGGTGCGTGCGCGAATCGATCTTGTCGACGGCCGCCTCGACGTCCCGGAGCTTCGCGCGAACTTCGCCGGAGGGAGCGTGCAGGGACGGCTGGTCGTCGACGCGCGCAACGTTGCGAAACCAGCGATCGCGTTGCGGTTCAATGCGCGCGAACTCGATCTTGCTGCGCTGATGACGCTGGCCGGAGCGTCGCGCGAGGTGCGCGGGGGCAAGACCGAACTCGAGATCGACCTGAACGCGCGAGGCGACTCGCCGCGCGACTGGGCGACGAGCCTTTCGGGCAGCGCGATCGCCAAGGTCGGCCGTGCCTCCTGGGTGAGCAGCAACGCCGGGATCGCGCCCGAGCTGCATGCGCTGCTCGACGCGCTGAATCCACTTCGTGGGACCGATCCGAACACGGTCCTCGATTGTGCGGCGGTGCGGCTGCCGTTCGCCAACGGCGTCGCGCGTGTCGATCGCGGCATAGCCTTCGAGACCGACCGACTCGCGGGTTCGGCGAGCGGCACCATCGACCTTCGCAACGAGTCGCTCGAGCTTTCGGTCAGCCCGCGCGCGAAAAGCACCGCCGGCGTCGACCTTGCAAAGCTTGCCGGGGCGGTGCGGATCCGCGGGCCGATCGCGCAACCGCGCGTCGAGGTCGATCCGGCGGGTTCGATCGCGGCTGCGGCGGAAGTGGCCGTGCTGGCGCGCGGAGGCGGCAAGGCGTTGCTCGCAGGCCTGCTCGCCCCACCGTCGAAGTCGGCGTCGAGCGGCGGCGAATGCGCGTACGCGCTCGCCGGCGTACGCAGCGCTCCCGAAACGGTGCGAGCCGCCGGCGCGCGTGCCAAGCCCGCGCCGGCCGATCCCGCGCAGGACCTCGGGCGCGCGCTCGGCAAGCTACTCGGGCGCTAGCGGAATGCGTACGCAAGTCGGCATCGTCGGCGCGGGACCCTCGGGTCTGCTGCTGTCGCATCTGCTCGCACGCGCGGGAGTGGATTCGATCGTCGTGGAGAATCGCAGCCGCAAGCACTGCGAAGAGCGCATCCGAGCCGGCGTACTCGAGCAGCAAACGGTGGACCTGTTGCGCGAAACCGGTGTCGGCGAGCGTCTCGGGCGCGAAGGACTCGTGCATCATGGGATCAATCTGCGCTTCGGAGGGCGCACCTGCCGCATCGACTTCGAGAAACTGGTGCCGGGTCGCGCGGTCACCGTTTACGGACAGCACGAGGTCGTCAAGGACCTGATCAAGGCGCGGCTCGATGCCGAGGGGTCGATTCTGTTCGATGTCGACGACACCAGCGTGGATGGCCTCGAAAGTTCCAGTCCGCTGATCCGCTTCCGTCGCGGCGGCGCACCGGTCGAGATCCAGTGCGATTTCATTGCCGGGTGTGACGGATTCCACGGCGTGACCCGACCTTCGATCCCCGCCGGCGTATTGACGACCTACGAGCGCAGCTATCCGTTCGCCTGGCTGGGCATCCTCGCCCTGGCCGCCCCATCGTCCGAGGAGCTGATCTACGCGCTGCACGATGACGGCTTCGCGCTGCTGTCGATGCGCTCGCCGCAGATCACCCGGCTCTACCTTCAGTGCGCGCCCGACGAGGACCTTGCGAACTGGCCCGACGCACGCATCTGGGCCGAGCTGCACCGGCGCCTCGAGGACGCGTCGGGACCGAAGCTCAACGAGGGTCCGATCCTGCAGAAGGGCGTCACGCCGATGCGCAGCTTCGTCGTCGAGCCGATGCGCCACGGACGGCTGTTTCTCGCCGGCGATGCCGCGCACATCGTGCCGCCGACCGGTGCCAAGGGAATGAATCTGGCGGTCGCCGACATCCGCGTGCTCGCCAGGGCGTTCGAGGACTATTACGCCCGCGGGAGCGCCGAAGCGCTGGACGGCTATTCGGCGAGGTGCCTCGCGCGCATCTGGAAGGCGCAGCGCTTCTCGTGGTGGATGACCTCGATGCTGCACCGCTTCGACGCCGACGGGACGTTCGACCGCCGCCGGCAGCTTGCCGAACTCGAATACCTCGCGGACTCGACGGCGGCGCAGACCGCGCTCGCCGAGAACTACGTGGGCCTACCGCTCTGACGTGCCCACCAGTGCATCGAGGCGGAAGCGCGTGATTTTCGCGATCTGCGCCAGCGCCTCCTGGAACTCGGCCTCCGCGTCGCGCCCGACGCGGCGCGCGAACTCGGCGATCACGCCCGCGCGATCGTAACCCTTGACCGCGAGGATGAACGGAAAGCCGAAGCGCTCGTTGTAGCGGGTATTGAGCTCGACCAGCTTCGCGTACTCCGCGGGAGAGCATGCGGTGAGCCCGGCGCCGGACTGCTCCTTGGTCGAGTCGCGTGTGAGCTCGTCGGCGACCATCGCCCGTCCCGCGAGTTCGGGGTGCGCGCGGATCAGCGCGAGCTGCTCGCCGGTGGAAGCGGATTGCACGGCCGCGACCATCGCCCGGTGCAGCGCCTGGGTGTCCGCGAACGGCCGCGCGTCGAACGCGCGCTCCGCGACCCACGGCGAGTGCTCGAAGATTCCACCGAGCTCGGCCACGAACCCGCGGCGGTCGAGCGCGTTGATGTTGTCAATGGTGCGGGTCATCGCGTTGACAGGGATGCGCGGCGATCCAGTGGCGCGCGATGTCGATGCGGCGCGCGAACCACACGCATTCGTGAGTGCGAGCGTAGTCGAGGAAGCGCGCCAGCGAGGCGAGCCGCGCCGGCCGGCCCGCGATCCGGCAGTGCAGCCCGATCGAAAGCATCTTGGGCGCGTCCAGCCCGCCGGGATCGCCCTCGGCGTAGAGGACGTCGAAAGCATCCTTCAGGTAGGCATAGAACTGCTCGCCACTGTTGAATCCCTGCGGGGTCGCGAAGCGCATGTCGTTGCTGTCGAGCGTGTACGGCACGACCAGGTGCGAAACGCTGCCCCGCGCGGTCTTCACCTCGACCCAGTAGGGCAGGTCGTCGGCATAGGAATCGGCATCGTAGGCGAACCCCCCGTGCTCGACCACCAGCCGGCGCGTGTTCGGGCTGTCGCGGCCGGTGTACCAGCCTTCGGGCGCCTTGCCGGTCAGCCTGCGGATCGCATCCACCGCGAGTGCGAGATGCTCGCGTTCGGTGGCTTCATCGACGTGCTGGTAGCTGATCCAGCGCCAGCCATGGCTCGCGATCTCGTGCCCGTCGCGCAGGAACGCTTCGACGACGGCCGGGTTGCGCAGCAGGGCCATCCCGACGCCGAAGACCGTAAGCGGCACTTCGCGGTCGCGGAACAGGCGCAGCAGCCGCCATACGCCGGCGCGCGCACCGTACTCGTAAAGCGACTCCATGCTGAGATGCCGCGCGCGAAACGCCTGCGCACCGACGATCTCCGACAGAAACGTCTCCGACGCGTCGTCGCCGTGCAGCAGCGAGTTTTCCGCCCCTTCCTCATAGTTGAGCACGAATTGCAGCGCGATGCGGGCTCCGCCCGGCCAGCGTGCGTGCGGCGGCGCCGCGCCGTAGCCAGCGAGGTCGCGGGGATAGTCGGGTTCGAATGCGGTCATGGCAGCGATGTGGCGCGGAGAATATACAATGGTGCGCGCACCGCGAACAGCGAACCGGGCGGAAAATCACGATGGGTCGGCTGACGACGCATGTCCTCGATACCGCGCACGGCGTTCCCGCCGCGGGCGTTGTGTTCACGCTCTACCGGAACATCGGCGAGCGACTGGCGCTGATCCGCGATGGCGCGACCAATGCGGACGGCCGCTGCGATGGACCGCTGCTCGAAGCCGACAGCTTTCGTCCCGGCTGCTACCGGCTGGTGTTCCGCGCCGGCGACTACTTTCGCGCGCGCGGCGAAGCGATGCCGGAGCCGCCCTTCGTCGACGAGGTGGTGATCGACTTCGGCATCGCCGACGCGGACGCGCACTATCACGTTCCGCTACTGGTGTCGCCATGGTCGTACTCGACCTACCGGGGGTCGTAGGCCTGCGCTCAGAACAGCGGCGTCTGCGTCGGTGTCGCCGGCGCATCCTCGTCGGCGTCGTCTGGCGCTAATTCCGGGGCCGGGGGCGCCGGTGGCTCGGGTATGCCGATCGAGATCGGCTCGATGCATTTCGGATCGTCGTTCTTCACGCTGTTGACGCGCGTCGACACCGGCCAGTAGGTCATGGCCGCGTCGGCGTACGGCGCAATCAGCGCTTCGGGGTCCGGTAACGCCGGGTCGAGCCAGCGCGCGTAGGCTTCGGGAGGAACGATCACCGGCATGCGGTCGTGAACCGGGCGCAACAAGGCGTTGGCTTCAGTCGTGAGCATCGTGCAGGTGTCGAGTTTCTCGCCTTCCGGCGACAGCCAGCGCTCGAACAGGCCGGCAAAGGCGAAGACGCCGCCGTCCTTCATGCCGATGCGCATCGGTTGCTTGGGACCTTCGCGCCGCAGCTGCCACTCGTAGAACCCGTCGGCGGGCACCAGGCAGCGGTGACGCCGGAACGCGGTGCGAAACGACGGTTTGATCGCGGCCGTCTCGCCCCGCGCGTTAATCATCTTCGCGCCGATCGACGGATCCTTCGCCCAACGCGGCACCAGGCCCCAGCGGACTTGGGCGATTTCGCGCTCTCCGGCGGCGTTGAGGCGAACTATCGGCACCTGCTGCATCGGTGCAATGTTGTAGCGCGGACGCAGGTCCGGCGGATGGGCCAGGCCGAACGCCAGCGCGATCGCAGCCGGATGCGTGTGGAGCTCGTAGCGACCGCACACGGCCTCAAGCCTCGTGCGATTCCGCGCGGCCACCGCCGCGAAACTCCGGCGCTTCCAGCAGCCGCTGCGCCGTCTTCGCAACTTGCAGCGTGTCCCAGTACGCGTAGGCGGAAACCGCCGCGGCGCCCGCCAGCGGAATCCAGCGGCTGGCGGCGGTTCCGATGACGCGCTGGGAAACCGCGACACCGACCTTTTGCGCAGCCGTCGTGAGGGCGCGCGACGAGAGTTGCTGGACCACGAAACGCTGACCGGAGCGCACCGCGATGTCGCGGAGCGCCTGGCTCGCCGCGTGCTTGAACAGGCAATACAGCATGTGGGTTCGCGACAACTCGGCGGCGCGCCCGTAGACGCCAAAGATGTCGGCGACCATTTGCTGCTGGGTTTTCCAGATCAGTAGGATGTCGGGCAGCACCGTGAGTAGGCCAAGTGGCCCCGGCGGCAGCGCGAGCGAGCCGGACACCAGTGCCGCGCGCTGCGCAGCCGCCCGCGCGATCGCGCTCGCCGCGAGTCCCGGCTGATCAGTCTGGCGAGTGCGAGGCACGGGGACCTTCGCAATGACCCGCTCGATCACGCCGCTGACTGCGTGCGACGGCTGTTTCGTTGAGCGATTGTTCACGACGCTCCTTTCCTTCGCCAGAGATTAGACGTGAACCCGGGTCCTGCCAACCGAGCGACTCCCGCCTACGGCCCGGCACCGACCGTCGCACCTGCTGTCACGGGCCTGTGGCAGCCGGCTAGAATCGGTTCCTCCGAAGAGGGGGCCCGGTTTGACCCTACGTTGCCCGGATCCGAGTCGCAGGCGGCTTCCTCGCGCGTGCTGCGGCGTGGGTCGGGATGCGCCGGTGCGGCGGCAGCAACCAAGGCGGTCACAAGCGCTTGCGCCCGATGAATCGACTTATAGTTCAGTAAAAACGACTAATTATCTCTAACTATAGCCTAAATGCGCGTATTTGGATTCGCTGGATGGTCGGGAAGCGGCAAGACCACGCTGCTCGAACAACTCATTCCGCGGCTCACCCTGCGAGGACTCCGGGTGGCGCTGATCAAGCACGCGCATCACGATTTCGACATCGATCACCCCGGCAAGGACAGCTTTCGCCACCGGCAAGCCGGCTGCGCCGAGGTTCTGGTGACCTCGGCCAACCGCTGGGCGTTGCAGCACGAGAATCGCGGCGCTCAGGAACTCACGCTCGGTGAGGCCCTGCGACGCCTGTCGCCCTGCGACCTGGTCCTGGTCGAGGGCTTCAAGCGCGCCCCGATCCCCAAGCTCGAGGTCTTCCGCGACGGGCTGGGCAAGCCGCTGCTGCACCCCGCAGATCCCAGTATCGTCGCCCTGGCCACCGATTCCCCGGCAGCGGCCGCTGGTCGGCCGCTGCCGGTCTTCGCCCTGGACGCCTACGACCTAATTGCGACGTTTGTCGAGGAGCGGGGGGTCTTGACCGACCTGTCGCATTGACCGATGCCCGCGCTCGGGGTAGTTTGAAACGCGGGACCCCCCGGCCGTGTCCAAGCTTTGGAGCGGCTCGCGGTGGGGTATCCGGCGGGCACCCACGATCATGACGCGCTTCAAGCGATTGGGAATTGTCGCCACAGCCGTGCTGCTGGCAGGCAGTGTCGCGGACGCCGCCTTTGCCGCGGATGCACCACTGCCCGGGTTCTACGGCGGCATCACGGTGCGGGACAGTGGCGTCCAGCAGGACGTTGCGATGGGCGACCCCGGCAACTTCGGACGGTTCGGCTCGGCGCTCGGCGATGCGAGGACCGCACAGACGGTGGTCTTCGGTGGTTATCGCTGGCGCAACGATCTCGCGCTCGAGGCCGCGCTGGACAGCGTGGAGGGCTACCGGCTGCCTGGACGCGGCGGCGTTGGGCTGGTCATTCCGGGGGGCGACGAGACTGCCAAGACCTGGAAGATCGATCTGTACGGCAGCTGGGCGATCAGGCGCAGTTTTTCGCTGTATGGCCGCCTCGGTTACGCGCACGCGGAGGCACCGGCGGTGTACAGCACGTCGATCGCGACCGCTCCGGGGGATCGACGTTTCCGCGAGGGTCTCAACTACGGCGTCGGACTGCGCTACGACCTGACACGCTCGCTCGGGCTGCAGCTCGAGTACGCCCGCGTCGGACAGAATCCGAGCGATGCCGGCGCAATCATGTTGCCCGACGGCGATCAGGTACAGTTCGGATTGAAGTACCGCTTCTAGTATTGCTGCTGCCGCCGCGTAGCGCGCAGAAGCGGTGCGGTCCTCGTCCAATGCGCGACCCCACCCCGGCAACCGTTCGTGTCGTCTATCTCGCTCGCCTGCGCGAGGCGTTCGGAAGCGGCGGCGAGTCGTTTCCGCTTGCCGGCGATGCGACCGTGGCCACGTTGCTTGATGCGCTTCGGGCTCGCGGGGGCGCGTTCGCCGCGGAGCTTCAAGACGGGCGCGCATTCCGGGTCGCGGTCAATCATGCGCTCGCGGTCCCGAGCGACGCCGTTCACAACGGCGACGAAGTCGCGCTGTTGCCACCGGTGACCGGAGGCTGACGGTGCCGGTGCGCGTCCAGCGCGAGGATTTCGACGCGAGCACCGAGATCGCGAAACTGCGCGCCGGCGACGCGCGGGTCGGTGCGATCGCTTCGTTCATCGGTACAGTTCGCGACATCAGCGACGACGCAGAGGTCCGCACGCTCACGCTCGAGCACTACGAGGGCATGACCGAAAGGGCGCTCGAAGCGATCGTCGAAGAGGCGCGACAGCGCTTCGACACCTACGGCATCACCGTGATCCACCGGATCGGCGAGCTTGCGCCGGCCGAACAGATCGTCCTCGTCGCCGTCACCAGCGCGCATCGCGGCGCGGCCTTCGACGCCTGCCGCTTCATCATGGACTACCTGAAGACCCGGGCGCCGTTCTGGAAAAAGGAGCGCACCCCCGACGGCGTGCGCTGGGTCGAGGCGCGGTCGAGCGACAACGAAGCCGCGACGCGCTGGTAGCACTTGACCCGCGCAAAGCGCGGCCCGTAGAGTTCGGGACCCGCTAGTGTCCCGAGTCAGGGATTCGTTGAATAATGCCGGCCATCAGCGTGACGTCCGCGCAAATGGGCCGCGTTCGCTTCCAGGCGCGACGCCCCCGTGCGGCGAGGTAGGTCACCTGCCGCACGGGGGCAACAATGCATGGGAGCGAACTGGCCCTTTTGCACAACGAATTTCTGACTCGGGACACTAGACCTACTTGTCGTCGGCTGGTGCGTCAGCGTCCGGCGCGAGGTCAATGGGCGCCTCGCTCGCGAGCAGCTTCGCAGTCTCCGGTTCCGGCAGCGATTCGACCGCGCTCAGCCTGCGAACGATGGTCGTGGTCTTGCCGCGCGCCTCGTCGAGCGTCTTGCCGGCTTCCTCGATCTTCTTGTGGGCCCGCGAGAGCACCTCGCCGAACTTGC
>JBKKAZ010000266.1:0-19853 GCA_046714435.1 Casimicrobiaceae bacterium | reverse complement strand
GTCCGCCGGCGTTCTGGAAAAAATGCTGAGCCCGTTCATGTTCAACAAGGCTCAGGAAGGAAGCGAGAAGAAATGAAACGCAAGTCCAGCAAGTCAATTGTCCTGATCGCCGCTGCCACCACCGCCTTCGCGGCGATGTGCTTGGGCGGCGCCGCGCGCGCGCAGGTGAGCGATCCGCTCGAGCCGGTCAACCGCGCAATCTTCAACTTCAACGACGCGCTCGATCGGGTCGTGCTGAGGCCGGTTGCACAAGGCTACGTGAACGTTGTGCCGAGCCTGATTCGCCGCGGCGTGTCGAACGTCTTCGGCAACATCAGCGATGCCTTCTCCGCGCTCAACAATGCGCTGCAACTCAAGCGCGAGCCGCTGGGGAACGATCTGGGGCGCGTGCTGGTCAACTCGACGTTCGGCCTCGGCGGCATCTTCGACATCGCTTCCGAGGGAGGTATCGAGAGGTATAACGAGGACTTCGGCCAGACGCTCGGCTGGTGGGGCATCGGTCCGGGGCCGTACCTGGTCATTCCGATCCTCGGTCCGTCGAATGTTCGCGACGCCACCGGGCTGGCTGTTCATGCGTACATCGACCCGATCAGCCAGATCGAGTCCGACCGTTTAATGTGGAGCATCTACGGGCTGCGGGCGATCGATACGCGCGCGGCGCTGCTCGGCACCGAAGACCTGGTTTCCGGCGCCGCGCTCGACAAATACACGTTCGTGCGCAGCGCGTATACGCAGCGAAGAAAGAATCTCGTCTACGACGGCAAGCCGCCGAAGGACGAGGACTGACGGAGGTCAACCCGACCCGAAGCCCGTGCGTTGCATGCGGCCCACGGTCAGCAGTAGCGAGGAAGTCAATGAAGCAAATCACCCTTTTCATCATCGGCCTTTTGTTCTCGGCGGCCGGCATCGCCCAGGAAGCTCCCGATGCGCTGATCAAGCGCGTCGCTACGGAGGTCGTTACGACGTTGAAGAGCGACAAAGAACTGCAGGCGGGAAACAAGCAGAAGCTCTACGCGCTCGTCGAAGGAAAGGTCGCGACGAACTTCGACTTCATGCGGATGACGTCGCTCGCGATGGGCCGCAACTGGAGCAAGGCGACGCCCGAGCAGCAGAAGGTGCTGGCGCAGGAGTTCAAGACCCTGCTGATCCGCACGTACTCCGGCGCGCTCGCCAACTACCAGAATCACGTGATGGATTTCAAGCCGCTCAAGATGCAGCCGAGCGACACCGACGTGATGGTACGCACGACGGTCACCGCCGCCGGGGGCCAGCCGATTCCGATCGACTACAACCTCGAGAAAAAGCCGGACGGCTGGCGGGCCTACGACGTGACGGTCGGCGGCGTCAGCCTCGTCACTAACTACCGCGAAGAATTCAACAACGCGATCCGCGACGGCGGCGTCGACGGCCTGATCAAGTCGCTGCTGGCCAAGAACAAGGCGTGAGCGCGCCCGCGCCAAACGGCATCACCATTCAACCGACGGCAGACGGCTTCGCGCTCATCGGTCCGGTCACGATCGTCACCGCGTCGCAGATCATCGACGCGGCGCGTGCATCCTGGCCAGACCATGGCGTCTCGGTCGTCGATTTCGGCGGCGTCACCGAGGCGGACTCGGCGGCGCTGGCGCTGATCTTCAAATGGCAGCGCGACGCGGCGCGCAGGGAGCGCGTGGTTCGCTGCATCAACATGCCGGCGAACGTCGTTGCACTCGCGAGGCTGTACGGGGTCGACGACCTGATCGGCGCGTGACGGCCTCACGTCCCGAGGCCTCGCGATGACCATCGCCGTCTCGATTCGGGCGCTGAGAAAGGCGTTCGGGTCCGTGCAGGCGCTGGCGGGCATCGACCTCGACGTGCGCGAAGGCGAATTCTTCGGATTGCTGGGCCCGAACGGCGCCGGCAAGACGACGCTGATCAGCATCCTCGCCGGGCTGACGCGCGCCGACAGCGGCTCGGCCGCCGTGATGGGGCACGACGTCGTGACCGGGTATCGCGAGGCGCGCCGCAATCTCGGGGTGGTCCCGCAGGAACTGGTGTTCGATCCGTTCTTCACGGTGCGCGAAACGCTGCGCTTCCAGGCCGGCTATTTCGGCCTTCGCCGCGCCGATGCCTGGATCGACGAAATCCTCGTCCACCTCGACCTGACCTCGAAGGCCGACGCGAACATGCGCACGCTCTCCGGTGGGATGAAACGCCGCGTGCTGGTAGGACAGGCGCTGGTTCACAAGCCGCCGGTGATCGTGCTGGACGAGCCGACCGCTGGCGTGGATGTCGAGCTTCGGCAGAGCCTGTGGGCGTTCATCCGCGGGCTGAACCGCGAAGGCCACACGATCATTCTCACCACGCACTACCTCGAGGAGGCCGAGGCACTGTGCGGGCGCATCGCCATGCTGAAGTCCGGCCGCGTCGTCGCGCTCGACACCAAGCAGAACCTGCTGTCGCGCTTCGCCGGCATCAGCGTGCGGCTCGCCGCCGCGCGGCTGCCGCAGCGCTGGCAGGCGCAGGTGCTGCGCCAGGAGGAAGGCCTGTACCTGCTTGGGCTTGCCAGCCACGCCGAGCTGGAGTCGTTGCTCACCGACCTGCGACTGGCGAACATCGCCATCGAGGACCTCGCGCTCGCGGAAACCGACCTCAGCGAAGTCTTCCTGCGCATCATGCACGGGGATCCGGGATCATGAGCGCCGCCGGGCTCGAGTTCGCAGAAGGCGCCGGCTGGCTGACGCTGCTGCACAAGGAACTGCTGCGCTTCTGGAAGGTGAGCTTCCAGACCATCGCGGCGCCGGTGCTCACCTCGCTCCTGTACCTGCTGATCTTCTCGCACGCGCTCGCTGCGCACGTCGCGGTGTTCGACGGCCGGGTCGGCTACACCGCGTTCCTGGTGCCCGGACTGGTCATGATGGCCGTGTTGCAGAACGCGTTCGCGAATTCGTCGTCGTCGCTGATCCAGTCGAAGGTCACCGGCAACCTCATCTTCGTGCTGCTGACGCCGCTGTCGCCGCTCGAGCTGTTCGGCGCCTATGTGGTCGGCGCGATGGTCCGCGGGATCACGGTGGGGCTCGGCGTGTTAGCGGTCACCGTCTGGTTCGCACCGTCGCTGCTCGCGATGCCCCATCCGCTGTGGGCGCTGGCCTTCGCGATCCTCGGCAGCGCGATCCTCGGCACGATGGGTCTGGTTGCCGGCATCGCGGCCGACAAGTTCGACCAGCTCGCGGCGTTCCAGAACTTCATCATCATGCCGCTGACCTTCCTCTCCGGCGTGTTCTACTCCATCCACTCGCTGCCCCCGTTCTGGCAGGCCGTGTCGCACCTCAATCCGTTCTTCTACATGATAGACGGATTCCGCTACGGCTTTTTCGGACTGTCCGACGCTTCGCCCTGGCTCGCGCTTGCGATCGTGGCCGGATTCGCGGTCGCGCTCGGTGGCCTGACGCTCGCGCTGCTCGCGCGCGGGTGGAAACTTCGGGCCTGACGCGCCGCCCGCCTGAGGTACCATTTCCCCACTGTTCCGCGGCCTCACCTGCCGCGGGTCCACCCGCCATGCATGACACCCCACCCGTCACGACCGCGTCGATCCGCGCTTCCATCGCCGCTGCCCTCGATTGCGAGACCCTCGATGTTCGCGGTGACGGGCATCACTTCGAGGCGTTGATCGTGTCGCCGGCCTTCAGCGGCCTGGCCCGCGTCCGCCGGCACCAGCTCGTGTACGCGGCGCTGGGCGATCGCATGCGCGAGGAGATCCACGCGCTGTCGATGACCACGCTGACCCCCGCCGAATGGGTTGCACGGGCGAGCCAGGCCAAGCAGTGAACGCCGGCGGTTCGCCAGAATTCGCCCGCGGCGACACCCGCTTTGGGCGGGTCGTCGGCCATGGAGGTCGGGCAGGGTGGCGCGATGGACAGCTTTGCGACCGAAACGACCACGCTCTCCCCCGCACGCTCGCCGCTTTCGCCTGAGCCGTTCGCGCGAACGGACCACGCCATGGATCAGCTCGTCATCGAAGGCGGCGCGCGGCTCGCGGGCGCGATTCCGGTGTCCGGCGCGAAGAACGCCGCGCTGCCGATCCTGTGCGCGTCGCTGCTCAGCGCCGAGCCGCTGCGGCTTCGTAATGTTCCGCAGCTCAATGACGTCCGCACCATGCGCGCGCTGTTGGCGCAGATGGGGGTCGACCAGGATGCATCAGGTGCCTCGCTCGAGCTCGATGCGGCGCGGATCGACTGGCCGCTCGCTCCCTACGAGTTGGTCAAGACGATGCGCGCGTCGATCCTCGCCTTGGGACCCCTGGTCGCCCGCTGCGGCGAGGCGCGCGTCTCGCTGCCGGGAGGCTGCGCGATCGGCCTGCGGCCTGTCGATCAGCACGTCAAGGGTCTGCAGGCGATGGGCGCCGACATCGATCTCGACCACGGCTTCATCGCCGCGCGGGTGCCCGGCAGGCTCAAGGGGACGACCTTCGTTTTCGACGTCGTGAGCGTGACCGGCACCGAGAATCTGATGATGGCCGCGACCTTGGCTTCGGGGCGCACGGTGCTCGAGAACGCGGCCCGCGAGCCGGAGGTCGTCGATCTCGCCCGCTGCCTTGCGTCGATGGGTGCGCAGATCGAGGGCGCTGGGACCGGCCGGATCGTCGTCGAGGGCGTCGAATCGCTGCACGGGGCCGAGCACCGGATCATGCCGGATCGCATCGAAACCGGCACCTTCGCCGCTGCCGCCGCGGCCACGCAGGGCGATGTGATTCTCGAGGGCGCCTGCGCCGACACGCTGGAAGCCGTGCTCGACAAGCTGCGCGAAGCGGGCGCGAGCGTGGATGTCGCCACGGACACGATCCGCGTGCGAGGCGCGCGCACGCTGTCTCCGATCAATTTGCGTACCGCGCCCTACCCGGCGTTTCCCACCGACATGCAGGCGCAGATGATGGCGATCGCGACGACCGCGAAGGGATCGTCGGTGCTGACCGAGACCGTGTTCGAGAACCGGATGATGCACGTCCAGGAACTGGTGCGCCTGGGCGCCGACATCGAGGTCCAGGGCAACACCGCGATCGTGACCGGCGTGCCGCGACTGGCCGGTGCGACCGTGATGGCGACCGACCTTCGCGCATCGGCATGCCTGGTCATCGCCGGACTGATGGCCGAGGGCGAGACCACGATCGACCGGATCTACCACCTCGACCGCGGCTACGAGCGCATCGAGGACAAGCTTTCGGCGTTGGGGGCGCGCATTCGCCGCGTAAAATAGAAGGGTGGGCACGATCGCTCTATCCCCGCTCGGGCGGGTTACGCACTATCCGGATCACTACGACGCGGGACTCCTCTACCCGATCGAGCGCGCGCTGCAGCGTGAAGCGCTGGGAATCACCGGTCCGCCGCCGTTCGCCGGCAGCGACCGGTGGCGGGCCTGGGAAGTCATGTGGCTCGATGGCGACGGGCGTCCCCGCGTGGCGATCGCGACCTTCGATGTGCCCTGCACGAGCCCGCGCATCGTCGAATCGAAGTCGGTCAAGCTCTGGCTCGCCTCGCTCAACCATGCGCGATTCGATACGCCGGAGCAGCTTCGCGAGACGCTTTCGCGCGATCTCTCGGCGGGCACCGGCGCTCCGATCGACGTGGTGCTCGACCTTCCGGACAGCTGGGAACGCCATGCCCGCCGCGAACCGGTCGGCGAGCCGATCGATGACGACCTGCCGATTGCAGCGCCCGTGGGACCGGACCCGGCGCTGCTGCGAACCCACCCCAACAGCGTGGACGAATCGCTCGTCAGCCGGACCTTCCGTTCGGTTTGCCCGGTCACCGGAGGGCCCGACTTTGCCTGCGTCAGCGTTTGCTACCGCGGCCTGCGCATCGACCGCGCCTCGCTGGCGTCGTACCTCGGCAGCTACTACAACCATCCCGGCTTCCACGAACACTGTGTCGAGCGGATATTTCTCGACCTCCTGCACGCCTGCCTGCCGCTGCGGCTCACCGTCGAAGCCCAGTTCACGCGCCGCGGCGGCATCGACATCAGCCCGCTGCGGACCAATGCGCTAGCACAGGCCTCGGCTTCGCCCACGCTTCGACAATAGCTGCTCACGGTCGGCCTGGGCGGCGATCGGCGCCAGCGGGCTGCTAGAATCCCACTCCGCTCGCGCTACTTCGGAATCATCGCCGTGTCCGGCGTCTCCATCGCCCTGTCGAAGGGCCGCATCCTCGACGAAGCCCTGCCGCTCCTGAGAGAGGCGGGCATCGTTCCTGTCGAAGACCCGGAAAGCTCGCGCAAGCTGATCCTTGCGACCGGTCGCGACGGCGTGTCGCTGGTGATCCTGCGCGCGCAGGACGTTCCGACCTACGTGCGCCATGGCGCCGCAGACCTCGGCATTGTCGGCAAGGACGTGCTGATCGAGCACGGTGGCGAAGGGATCTACCAGCCGCTCGATCTTCGCATCGGGCGCTGCCGGCTGGTGGTCGCCGCACGGCGCGGCTTCGACTGGGCGGGGCTGGTGCAGCGGGGCGCGCGCGTCCGGGTCGCGTCGAAGTACGTCGTCATTGCGCGCGAACATTTCGCGGCGAAGGGCATGCACGTCGACCTGATCAAGCTCTACGGATCGATGGAGCTGGCGCCGCTTTGCAATCTCGCCGATGCGATCGTCGACCTGGTATCGACCGGCAACACGCTCAAGGCCAACGACCTGGTCGTGGTCGAGGAGATCCGGCCGATCAGCGCGCGCCTGGTGGTCAATCCGGCGGCGCTGAAGCTCAAGCGCGCCGTGATGAAGCCGCTGATCGACGCGCTGGCCGAGGTGGTTGCCTCGCGTGCGCGGAACGAGGCGCCAGCGTGAACGTGCCGCCCATGCTGGAGTTGCGCCGCCTCGACAGCGCCGCGAGCGGTTTCGATGCCGCTCTCGACGCGCTGGTCGCCTTCGAGATCGCGCAGGATCCCGCCGTCGACGCCACCGTCGCGGCCATCATCGCCGACGTGCGCAGCCGCGGCGATTCCGCGCTGCTCGAGTACACCGCAAGGTTCGACCGTGTCCACGCCGCCAGTGTCGCCGAACTCGAAATCGGCCGCGAAGCGATGACGCGAGCGTTCGAAACGCTGCCGATCGAGCAGCACGACGCCCTGATGACTGCGGCCGCGCGCATCCGCCGCTTTCACGAGCGTCAGAAAACCGAGGGTTTCAGCCTGACCGATCCCGACGGCAGCGAGTTCGGCCAGCGCGTGACCCCGCTCGATCGGGTCGGACTCTACGTGCCCGGCGGCCGGGCCGCGTATCCGTCGTCGATGCTGATGAACGCGATCCCGGCCCAGGTGGCAGGCGTCGAGGAGATCGTCGTCGCCGTTCCTACGCCGGACGCTGTACGCAATCCGTTGCTGCTCGCGGCGGCGCACCTCGCCGGAGTGACTCGCGCGTTCACCATCGGCGGCGCGCAGGCTATCGCGGCGCTAGCCTACGGCACGCGGACGATTCCGGCGGTCGACAAGATCTGCGGTCCCGGCAACGCCTATGTCGCAGCCGCCAAGCGTCGCGTGTACGGCACGGTCGGCATCGACATCGTTGCCGGCGTTTCCGAGATCCTCGTCATCGCCGACGCGACCGCCAATCCGGCCTGGGTGGCGCTCGATCTGTTCTCGCAAGCCGAGCACGACGTGCTCGCGCAGGCGATCCTGGTCACGCCGGACGCTGCGTTGATCGATGCGGTTGCGCGCGAGGCACAGTGCTTGTTCAAGGACATGCCGCGCGCCGACGTCATCGCCGCATCGTTCGCCAGCCGCGGCGCGCTGATCAAGGTTCGCGATCTTCGCGAGGCCTGTGCAGTGTCGAACCGGATCGCGCCCGAGCATCTCGAGCTCGCCGTTGGCGACGCGGAAGCGCTGCTGCCCTCGATCCGCCATGCCGGCGCGATCTTCGTCGGGCACTACGCGTCCGAGCCGCTCGGCGACTACTGCGCGGGGCCCAATCACGTGCTGCCGACCGGGCGCACCGCACGCTTCAGCTCGCCGCTCGGCGTCTACGATTTCCAGAAGCGTTCAAGCATCCTGCGCGTCTCGCGCGATGGCGCACGCAGCCTCGGTCCCATCGCCGCCACGCTCGCCCGCGGCGAAGGGCTCATCGCCCACGCGCGCGCCGCCGAAGCCCGGCTTGCCGATTGAAGGACAATGCGGGATGGCCAGGCTGACCGCGACCCCGGGTGTCGCGCCGTTCATCGTGACGACGGCGGAGCGGCGATGAACGATCCGCGTCCCCCCGTCGTGAGCGAGGCGGCGGCCCGGGCCGATGCCGCCGCGGCGGCTCGCGTGGCAGCGACGATTCGCGACGATGTTCGCGCGCTTCACGCCTATCCGGTGGCGAAGTCCGAAGGCCTGATCGCGCTCAACGCGAACGAGAATCCGTTTGCGTTGCCGGCGGCGCTCGCATCAATGCTTGGCGCGGCGCTCGCGGCCGTTCCGGTCCATCGCTATCCCGACGGCGCCGCGGACCGTGTCAAGGCGGCGCTCGCCGCAGCGCTGCCGATTCCCTCCGGTGCCGGCGTGGTGGTCGGAAACGGCTCGGACGAGCTGATCCAGATCATCACCTCGGCGGTGGCTCGCCCGGGTGCCAGCGTACTCGCCCCCGAGCCGACGTTCGTGATGTACGCGGCGTACGCGATGCAGGCGCACGCCCGTTACGTCGGTGTTCCGCTGCGTGAAGACTTTTCGCTCGACCAGGCCGCGATGGTCTCGGCAATCGAACGCGAACACCCGGTACTTATATGGCTCGCGTCGCCGAACAACCCGACCGGGCAGCGCATACCGCGCGAAACGCTTGAGCGCATCCTGGCGGTCGCACCGGGCGTGGTCGTCGTCGACGAGGCCTACGCCGACTTCGGCGACGAGTCGCTGCTGCGGCGCGCCCTCGACTTCCCCAACCTCATCGTGCTGCGCACGCTGTCGAAGATCGGGCTCGCCGGCCTGCGCCTGGGCTATGCGGTCGCCCATCCGGCGTGGACCCGCGAGCTGGACAAGGTACGCTCGCCGTACAACGTGAATGCGTTGACCCAGGCCGCGGTCGAGGTCGTGCTGGGCGCAGCCGATGTGCTGGCCGCGCAGGTGGCGGCGATCCGCGCCGAGCGCGGCCGACTGGGCGCGGCGCTGGGCGCGCGGGCAGGGATCAGGGTGTTTCCCAGCGACGCGAACTTCCTGCTGGTCCGCGTGCCCGACGCCGTTGGCTGGTCGAATGCGTTGCGCCGTGCCGGCATTCTGGTGAAGAATCTCGACGGCACCCACCCGTTGCTGCGACACTGCCTTCGCATCACCGTCGGCACGCCTGCCGAAAATGACGCGCTGCTGGCCGCGCTACCGAGCTGACATGAACGCCCCCGAATTCGCGCCCCGCATCGCCAAGGCCGAACGCAGCACCGCCGAAACCCGCATCAGCGTCGAGCTGAACCTCGACGGTAGCGGCCGCGCGGAGCTCGCCACCGGCGTCCCGTTCCTCGACCACATGCTGGACCAGCTCGCGCGGCACGCGATGCTCGACCTCGTCGTGAAGGCGAACGGCGATCTCCACATCGACGCGCACCACACCGTCGAGGACATCGGCATCACGCTCGGCCAGGCCTTCCACCGGGCGATCGGCGACAAGTCGGGGCTCAATCGCTACGGCCACGCCTACGTGCC
This sequence comes from Casimicrobiaceae bacterium, assembly GCA_046714435.1. Lineage (GTDB taxonomy): Bacteria > Pseudomonadota > Gammaproteobacteria > Burkholderiales > Casimicrobiaceae > VBCG01. Next base: position 10,226 of record JBKKAZ010000266.1, on the reverse strand, counting down.
GCTGGACGAGGCGCTGTCGCGCGTCGTCATCGATCTTTCGGGGCGCCCGGGCCTCGAATTCCATGTTCCGTTCACGCGCGCGATGATCGGCACCTTCGACGTCGACCTCGCCCACGAGTTCTTCCAGGGCTTCACCAACCACGCGCTGGTCACGCTGCACGTCGACAACCTGTGCGGGCAGAACGCCCATCACCAGGCCGAGACCGTGTTCAAGGCGTTCGCGCGCGCGCTGCGCATGGCAGTGGCCCGCGACCAGCGGGCGGGTCAATCAGTTCCGTCGACGAAGGGATCGTTGTAGGGACTAGGGGCTGGGGGCTAGGGAGCGACAATGTTGTGCGCGCCCCATGCTGAATGCGCAAAGTCCGAATGCAGCTTCTTGCTCGTGCGTCCGTGCCACGCCTCCTTTCTGTTCGCCGCCCCCGAGCCCCTAGCCTACCAAGGGAGACCCCCCGGCTGTGCCGGGGAGGCAGTAGAGGTTTGACATTTAAGGGAGTCCATCGACGAAACTCTCAACCGTGAGCCGCCAAGCACACGAGAGGGAGTTTCGCGATGGACGAGTACGAGAGCCTAAGCCACAGCAAGTGGGAGTGCAAATATCACGTGGTGTTTATTCCGAAGGGCCGCTGCCGGGCGCTGTACGGGCAACTGCGGCAGCACCTTGGAGAGGTGTTCCGTCGGTTGGCGCAGCAGAAGGAGAGTCGGGTCGAGGAAGGGCAATTGTTGGTCGATCACGTACACATGATGCTGTCGATTCCGCCGAAGTATGCGGTGTCGCAGGTGGTCGGATACATGAAGGGGAAGAGTGCAATTCATCTGGCACGGGTATACGGAGAGCGCAAGCGCAATTTCGTCGGGTAGAGTTTTTGGGCCCGCGGGTACTTTGTGTCAACGGTGGGTCGGGACGAGACGGTGATCCGCGAGTACATCCGCAATCAGGAGAACGAAGACAAGCGCTTGGACCCGCTGAACCTGTGGCGATGACGGGCCACCGAAAAGGTGGCCAAACGGAATTGGGGCCGCGTTAGCGACCCCACCAAGCCGCTTTGAGCGGCTCACAATCTAAAGCCCCCGGCTCTGCCGGGGGATACTTACCCCCCAGCCCCTAGTCCCGGCACTTCCATGCCAGACATCGTGGTCGTCGACTACGGCACCGGCAATCTGCGATCGGTGGCGAAGGCGCTGTCGCACGTTGCGCCGGACCGTGACATCGTCGTTTCCGGTGATGCGCCCGTGATTCGTGGCGCCGCGCGCGTCGTGCTGCCGGGCCAGAGCGCGATGCCGGACTGCATGCGCTCGCTGGATCAGAGCGGTCTTCGCGAGGTCGTGCTCGAGGTTTTGAAGGATCGGCCGTTTCTGGGCATCTGCCTGGGACTGCAGATGCTGTTCGACGTGAGCGAGGAGGGGCCGACGCCCGGGCTGGGGGTGCTTTCCGGCCGCGTGGTCCGGTTTCGCGACGAGGCGATGGTCGGCCCCACGGGTGAGCGCCTCAAGGTTCCCCACATGGGTTGGAGTCCGGTGCACCAGCAGCGGGCGCATCCGCTGTGGCGGGGCATCGACGACGGCAGCCGGTTCTATTTTGCCCACAGCTACCATCCCGATCCGGCGGACCGCGCGCTTTGTGCCGCCACCGCAAGCTACCCGCTGCCGTTTACTTGCGCGGTAGCGAAGGCTAATATCTTCGCCGTGCAGTTCCATCCGGAAAAGAGCCACCGCGCCGGATTGCAGCTTCTCGTCAACTTCGTGAACTGGGACGGACGCCCGTAATCGACGGTGGCCCTCCCGAACTCCCGCCCCCCTCGTCTTCGCCCCCACGCGCACTCCCGCGGTCACTGCAACGCCGCCATGCAAATCATCCCGGCGATCGACATCAAGGATGGCAACTGCGTACGCCTGAAACAGGGCGAGATGCAGAGCGCCACTGTGTTCTCCGAGGATCCGGCGGCGATGGCCCAGCACTGGCTCGAGCAGGGCGCGAAACGCCTGCACCTGGTGGACTTGAACGGTGCGGTCGCTGGGAAGCCGAAGAACGAGCTTGCGATCCGCGAGATCGCCAGCGTCGTCGGCGAGGAGGTGCCGTTGCAGCTCGGCGGCGGCATCCGCGATCTCGACACCATCGAGCGCTACCTCGACGATGGCGTGACCTACGTGATCATCGGCACTGCGGCGGTGAAGAACCCCGGGTTCCTGCACGACGCCTGCTATGCGTTCCCCGGCCACATCATCGTCGGACTCGACGCGCGCGACGGCAAGGTGGCGACCGATGGCTGGTCGAAGATGACCGGCCACGACGTGATCGACCTGGCGAAGAAGTTCGAGGACTACGGCGTCGAGGCGATCATCTACACCGACATCGGGCGCGACGGCATGCTGTCCGGCGTCAACATCGAGGCGACCGTGCGGCTGGCGCGCGCGATCAAGGCGCCGGTGATCGCGTCCGGAGGCCTTGCTTCGCTCGCCGAAATCGAAGCGCTCGCCAAGCACGAAGCCGACGGCATTGTAGGCGCGATCGCCGGCCGGGCGCTGTACGAAGGCCGGTTCGATTTTCGCGCCGCGCAGAAGGCCGCCGGCGAGGCGCCCGACGTTAAGCGTTGAGCGTTGAGCGTGTTCAATCGCGCTCGACGCTGAACGCTGAACGCTCAACCCCCGATGGGTCTCGCCAAGCGAGTCATTCCCTGCCTCGACATCGCCGACGGGCGAGTGGTCAAGGGGGTCAATTTCGTCAATCTGCGTGACGCCGGCGACCCGGTCGAGGTGGCGCGGCGTTACGACGCGGAGGGTGCGGACGAACTGGCGTTCCTGGACATCCGCGCCAGTATCGAAACCCGCTCGCTGCTGTATGGGATGATCGAGCGCGTGGCCGACCAGGTTTTCATTCCGCTCACCGTCGGCGGCGGCGTGAACACGGTGGAGGACATCCGCGCGCTGCTCAATGCCGGGGCCGACAAGGTGAGCATAAACACCGCTGCCGTCAGCGATCCGTCGCTGATTGACGCCGCCGCGGGACGCTACGGGTCACAGTGCATCGTCGCCGCGATCGACGCGAAAAAGTACGCGGTCGACGCCTGGCAGGTCTACATCCACGGCGGACGCACGCCCACCGGCATCGACGCCGTGCAGTGGGCGGCCGAACTCTGCGAGCGCGGGGCCGGCGAGATCCTGCTGACCAGCATGGATCGGGACGGTTCGCGCACCGGCTTCGACCTCAAGCTCACCCGTGCGGTCGTCGAGGCGGTGGATGTCCCGGTGATCGCGTCGGGCGGTGTCGGGACGCTGGGCGATCTGGTCGACGGCATCGTCGAGGGCGGTGCCGACGCCGTGCTCGCCGCTTCGATCTTCCACTACGGCGAGTACACCATCGCGCAGGCGAAGGCGGCGATGAAGGCGGCGGGCATCGAGGTGCGCGACTGATGAACTGGCTCGACGAGGTTCGCTGGAACGCCGACGGACTGGTGCCTGCGGTCGCGCAGGAGACGACGAGCGCGCGGGTCCTGACGCTTGCGTGGATGAACCGCGACGCGCTATCGGCCACGCATGCGAGCGGCCTTGCGCATTACTGGTCGCGATCGCGCGCCCGGCTGTGGCAAAAGGGCGAGTCTTCGGGGCACGTGCAGCGCGTGTGCGAAATCCGGCTCGACTGCGACCGCGACGCGATTCTGCTGGTGGTCGAGCAGGCGGGCGGCATCGCCTGCCACACCGGCCACGAGCGCTGCTTCTACCGGCGTCTGGATAGCGGTCGCTGGCGCGACGTCGAGCCGGTGCTGAAGGATCCCGAGTCGATCTATGGGCGCAAAGGCGCGCCGGACGGCGGCCGGCCGCCCGACGCGCCGATCGTGGCCACGCACACCGGTGGCACGCTGGCGGTCGTGGAGGCCACCATCGCGTCCCGGCTGGCGGGTGATCCCAAGACCTCCTACGTCGCGTCGCTCGTTGCGGGTGGGAGCGATGCGATCCTGAAAAAGGTGGGCGAGGAGGCGACCGAAACCGTGCTCGCGGCCAAGGGCGGGGACCGCGCGGCGATCACCCATGAGGTTGCCGACCTCTGGTTCCACTGCCTGGTGCTGCTTGCGCATCACGGCTTGTCGCACACCGACGTGCTCGGCGAACTCGATCGCCGCCACGGCACCTCCGGCCTCACCGAGAAGGCCTCGCGCGGCCGCTAGAAGTCGGCGCTGCCGTCGCCGTTCGTCCGTTTTCCGGCCCAAAGGTCGGCAGGCTTTACAATCGAGCTTTGGATGCCCGTGCGAACGGGGCGTCGCGAGCCCGTCAGAGCCATCATTGGAAGCGCCATCGATGCACCAGGATCCTGCTTGCGTTTTCTGCAAGATTGCCCGCGGGGAGATCCCCAGCCGCAAGGCCTACGAGGACGAGGACCTGCTGGCCTTTCACGACATCAATCCGGTCGCGCCCGTGCATCTGCTGCTGATTCCGAAGGCGCACGTCGCGTCGCTCTACGAGACGTCCGACCAACACGCGGCGGTGCTGGGCAGGATGATGGTGCTGGCCGGGCGGCTGGCGAGGGAGCAGGGCGCGGGCGACGGATTCCGGACCATCGTCAACACCGGCCGCGTCGGCCGGCAGGAAGTGATGCACGTGCATATCCACGTCATCGGCGGCCCGGAGACGCTCGGGCCGATGATCCTGCGAAAGTCATCTCAAGGAGATTGAAATGGGTTCAATAAGCATCTGGCACTGGCTGATTGTGCTGCTGGTGGTGGTGTTGATCTTCGGCACCAAGAAGCTGAGGAACATCGGGCAGGACCTGGGCGGCGCCGTCAAGGGCTTCAAGGAGGGTGTGAAGGGCGCGGGCGACGAGGCCGACGCCGCGAAGGCCGCCGAAGCTCCCCCGTCCGGCCAGCTTTCCGGCAAGACCATCGAGGGCGAGGTCAAGAAGGAAACCTCGGCGCGTAGCTAATCGGCCGACGCAAAACGCGTCGGGGGGCTCGGTGTCTGACGGGATTGCGTCGATGCGCTTCTTGCATCGGGATCGGATTCAGGCGGGCGCCTCATTGGACACTGAGGGCGGCGCGCATTGGCCGCTTCGGGCGCTCGCCGGCAACAGCACCAAACAACGCGCATTGTGCGCGGCGCTGCGCATCTCGAGCCATTTTGCATGACGCTGCCAGCGCGCACTACCGCGCGGCATAAGGTCCGATAGCTGTTCCCATGTTCGACATCGGTTTTTCTGAAATCGTCGTGATCGCGGTGGTCGCGCTGATCGTCATCGGTCCCGAGCGGTTGCCGAAGGCGGCGCGCACGCTCGGCCACCTGTTCGGCCGGCTGCAGCGTTACGTCAACGACGTCAAGGCCGACATCAACCGCGAGATGGAACTCGAGGAGTTGCGCAAGCTCCAGCAGGAAGTGAAGTCGGCGGCGCACGACTTCGAGAGTTCGGTTACATCGGCCGCGCGCGACGTCGAGAGCGGGGCCCGCGCCGTCGAGGACGACCTCAATCGCGCCGCTGACGACGTGCCCGCGTCGATTTCCGACCTGCCTCCGCTGGCCGAGCCGACCGCCAATGCGACCCAGGGCGAAGCCGTCCCGGCCGGCGCCGCGCCCCGGCAGGGCAGCTTGCCCGGTTTCGACCGGATCTGACGTCCTGATCGCAATCGATGGCGGACACTCCCGAGGCGCAGGAATCGTTCATCTCGCACCTGATCGAGCTCAGAGACCGGCTGCTGCGCGCGATCATCGCGGTGGTGGTCCTGACGCTGGCGATGGTGCCGTGGGCGAAGGAGATCTACGGGCTGCTCGCGAAGCCGCTGGTTGCCGCGCTGCCCGTGGGCGCAACCATGATCGCGACCGACGTGACCGGCACCTTCCTGGTGCCGCTCAAGGTGACGCTGATGGCCGGGTTCCTGGCCGCGCTGCCCTATGTGCTGCATCAGATGTGGGCGTTCGTCGCGCCGGGGCTCTACCAGCACGAAAAGCGGCTGGCGATGCCCGTGATCGTCTCTTCGTTTGTGTTCTTCGTGGTCGGCATGTCGTTCGCCTATTTTGTCGTGTTCCCGGTCGCATTCGGTTTTTTCGCCGGCTATACGCCGCCAGGCGTGCAGATGATGACCGACATCGACAAGTACCTGTCGTTCGTGCTGACCATGTTCATCGCGTTCGGGATGACCTTCGAGACCCCGGTGGTCGTGGTCGTGCTGGTGCGGCTGGGGATGGTGTCGCTCGAAAAGCTCCGGGCTGCCCGTCCCTACGTCGTCGTCGGTGCGTTCGTGCTGGGCGCCATCTTCACGCCCCCCGACGTGATCTCGCAGCTGCTGCTGGCCATCCCGCTGTGGGTGCTCTACGAGGTCGGGTTGCTGCTTGCGCGCTTCGTGTCGGTGCCCAAGCGCGACGTCGAGGAAGAGGCTGCGTGAAGTGGTCGCCGACTAGGGTGCGCGCGGGCGCTTGCCGACCACGACGTCGACGGACACCGGCCGCCCTTCGCGCAACAGCGTGACCTTCGCGTTCGAGCCGGGTGCCAGCTCGGCGACGCGCGACAGCAGCGCGGGCGTGTTGCGGGTCGGCCGGCCCTCGATCTCGAGCACGACATCGCGTAGCTGCAGCCCGGCGCGATCCGCGGGCCCGCCGCTGACGATGCCGCGGATCAGCACGCCCTCCGCGCGTTCCAGTGCGAGCGTTCGCGCGATGTCGGCGTCGACGTCCTGCGCGTCCACGCCGAACCAGCCGCGAGTGACCTCGCCGTGCTCGATGATCTGCGCGAGAACGTCCTTCGCCAGCGACACCGGGATCGCGAAACCGATTCCGAGCGAGCCGCCGGAAGCGGAGTAGATGGTGCTGTTGATGCCGATCAGGTTGCCTTGCGCGTCGACCAGCGCGCCGCCCGAATTGCCCGGGTTGATCGCCGCGTCGGTCTGGATGAAATTCTCGTAGCGGGCGATGCCCAGCCGCGTCCGGCCGAGCGCGGAGATGATGCCGAAGGTCACCGTGTTGCCGAACCCGAACGGATTGCCGATCGCGAGCACCGCGTCGCCGACCTGCACGCCGTCGAGCGAGCCGAAGGTGATCGCGGGCAGGTCGGCTGCGTCGGCCTTGAGCACCGCGAGATCGGTATCCGGGTCTGCGCCTCGCAGCCGAGCGCCGACGCGGCGGCCGTCGGCGAGCACCAGCTGAATGTCGTCCGCACCGTCGATCAGGTGATGGTTGGTGAGTATGTAGCCTTCGGTGGTGACGATGACCCCGGAACCGAGGCTGGTCGATCGGCGCGCCGACAGCCGGTCGGCCAACTCGGGGAAATTGCGCCGCAGCAGGCTGTCGTCGAGCGGCGAGGTTCGACTGCGCAACGCCTTGCTGGTATGCAGATTCACCACCGACGGCATCGCCCGCTTGGCGGCTTCGGAGAACGATAGCGTGCCCGTCGCGCCCGAGGCGGCAGCGGGCGGGGCCGCTTGCTGGACCAGCACCACGCCACCGGTACCGCCGGCGAACCGGGGTACGAGATCGGGACGCAGCGTGGCGACCACGAACAACAGCGCGAGCACCAGAGTGCACGCCTGCGCGAACAGCAGCCAGAATTTGCGAAGCACGGTGTCTCCCGCGGGATCGCCCGGATTATAGGCGCGCATTGCCAAAGGTCCGGCGTAGCGGGACCGTCGTCGATCGTCGCGCCAACGCCGTGGGCAAGTCCCTGATCGCGCGGCGTTTTCAGGCGTTGCTCCGCGCACCGGCTTCCGCCGGACGGCACGATTCGCGTATAATTCTGCGGTTTTGCACGCCGGGCGCTTAAGAGCCCGTCTAACGGGCGTTTGCCGGTGCCTGGAGGGCGGCGTTTCCGCGAACGAAACCGGTCGAACCCCTCCTTGGTGGCGAACCCGATGGCGACTTCCCTGACTCCCCCTCCTCCGGTGGCCGATCTGCGCAAGCGGCGTTTCCTGCTTGGCGCTTCGGGCGTGGTCGGAGGCATCGGCGTGGTCGCGGCGGCGGTGCCTTTCGTGATGTCGATGTTTCCGAGCGAGCGAGCCAAAGCCGCCGGCGCACCGGTGGAGGTCGACATCTCGAAGCTCGAGCCTGGGCAGAAGATCGACGTCGAATGGCGCGGCAAGGTGGTCTGGCTGATCAATCGCACGCCGGACATGCTGGCCTCGCTGCCCAAGGTCCTGACGCAACTCGCCGACGCCGGTTCCGACAAGTCGGAGCAGCCGGCCTACGCCAAGAACGAAACCCGGTCGATTAAGCCTTCGCTGCTGGTAATGGTCGGCATCTGCACGCATCTCGGCTGCTCGCCGACCTTCCGCCGCGACGTGGGTCCTGCGGACCTCGGCGCCGACTGGCTGGGCGGCTTTTTCTGTCCCTGCCACCAGTCGAAGTTCGATCTCGCCGGGCGCGTCTACCGCGGCATGCCCGCGCCGGTGAACCTCCCCGTGCCCCCGCACCGCTACCTCTCCGATGCCAGGATCGTGATCGGCGAGGACGCAAAGGCGTGACCGGTCGCCGAATCATGCAGGCCGCCACATCAATGGGTGTCATCCAGAGCGAAGCGTGGGATCTCCCGAACGTAGTGCGGGATCTGCTTCTTCCTTGGGGCGATACGACAACAGCAGATCCTTCGCTTTGCTCTGGAGATTCCTCGTCCCTCGGAGTGACACAGGCTTTGTCAACTTGCTGCCGGATCCCGATGCGTCGAGTTCAACGATGAGCAAAATCCTCGCCTGGATCGACGATCGCTTCCCGCTGACCGCGCTGTGGGAGTCGCAGTGGGGCAAGTACATCGCGCCCAAGAACTTCAACTTCTGGTACTACTTCGGCTCGCTCGCCGCGTTCGTGCTGGTGATCCAGATCGTCACCGGCATCTTCCTTACCATGCATTACAAGCCGGATGCGCAGAAGGCCTTCGAGTCGGTCGAGTACATCATGCGCGACGTCGAGTGGGGGTGGCTGATCCGCTACCTGCATTCGACCGGGGCTTCGGCGTTCTTCATCGTCGTCTACCTGCACATGTTCCGCGGCCTGATGTACGGCAGCTACCGCAAGCCGCGCGAGCTCACCTGGATCTTCGGTTGCCTGATCTACCTGTGCCTGATGGCCGAGGCGTTCTTCGGCTACCTGCTGCCGTGGGGGCAGATGTCGTACTGGGGCGCGCAGGTGATCGTGAACCTGTTCGCGACCGTGCCGTTCATCGGCGAGGACCTAGCGTTGTGGATCCGCGGCGACTACACGATCTCCGACATCACGCTCAACCGCTTCTTCGCCTTCCACGTCATCGCGATCCCGCTGGTGCTGCTGGGCCTGGTCGTCGCGCACCTGATGGCGCTGCACGAGACCGGCTCCAACAATCCCGACGGCGTCGAGATCAAGCAGCAGCCGAAGGACCCGTCGACCGGGCTGCCGCTCGACGGCATCTATTCGCACCCGTACTACTCGATCAAGGACATCGTCGGCGTCGTGGTGTTCCTGGCGGTGTTCTCGATAGTCGTGTTCTTCATGCCGGAGATGGGCGGCTACTTTCTCGAGTACAACAACTTCATCCCGGCCGACCCACTGAAGACTCCCGAGCACATCGCGCCGTTGTGGTATTTCACGCCGTACTACGCGATGCTGCGCGCCGTTCCCGCGGAAATCCTGCCGTTCCTGCCCGCGACGCCGCTCTACGGCGTGATCGTGATGGGCGCGGCCGTGCTGGTCTTCTTCGCGCTGCCCTGGCTCGACCGCGGGGCGGCCAAGTCGATCCGCTACCGCGGCCCGCTGTTCAAGGGCTGGCTGGCGGCATTCGTGGTGAGCTTCGTGGTGCTGAGCTACCTCGGCGTGGTGTCGATCACCATCTGGGGCCAGTTCCCGCCCGGCCTGCCGGTGCTGGGCGGCGCCGACATCGCGACGGTGGTCGCGCGGATCTTCACCACCGTCTACTTCCTGTTCTTCCTGCTGATGCCCTGGTACACCGCGGCAGATAAATCCAAGCCCTTGCCCGACCGGGTGACGATGTGACGGCGCTCGCCAGCATGCAGAAGCTCCTCGTCGTCACATGCACGTCGCTCTTCGTGGCATTCGGCTCGAGCGCAAGCGCGACGAGCGCAGGCTACCGGCTCGAACCCGCGCCGATCGATCCGACGGACCTGGTCAGCCTGCAGGCGGGTGCGCGCACCTTCGTCAACTATTGCCTCAATTGCCACGCCGCAGCGTACATGCGTTATAACCGCCTCACCGATCTCGGGCTCACCGAGGAGCAGATCAGGAACAACCTGATGTTCGCCACGGGCAAGGTGGGCGACACGATGAAGGTCGCG
>JBKKAZ010000265.1:0-3739 GCA_046714435.1 Casimicrobiaceae bacterium | reverse complement strand
TCGACCAAACGCTTCGCGAACGGGACCACGTCATCGTAACCCGGCGGGCCGGACTTCGACAGCCGCTCGGGGCAGCTGACCTTCGACCAGATATTCGGGTGCTCGCACATGAGCCGCACGAAGCGCTCGAACTCGGGTCCGTCGACCGGCTTGCCAACGTCGGGACGGCCCATGTGATCGACCACCACCGTCGTGGAGAGCGTGGTGAAAAAGTCCCACAATTCGGGCAGGTCCTGCGCCTCGAAGTAGACGACGACGTGCCAGCCGAGCGGCGCGATGCGGTGCGCGATCTCGGTCAGCACCTCGCGCGGCGTGAAGTCCACCAGCCGTCGCACGAAGTTGAAGCGCGTTCCCCGCACGCCGGCCTCGTGCATCGCGCGAAGCTCCGCGTCGGTCACGCCGCGACCGACCGACGCGACTCCCCTCGCCTTGCCGTCCGAATGAACCAACGCGTCGACCAGCGCCCGGTTGTCGTTGCCGTGGCAGGTCGCCTGCACGATCACGTTGCGCTCGAAGCCCAGGAAATCGCGCAGCGCGAACAGCTGCTCCTTTGACGCGTCGCAGGGCGTGTACTTGCGCTCCGGCGCGTAGGGGTAGACGTCCGCGGGGCCGAACACGTGGCAGTGCGCGTCCACCGCGCCCGCAGGCGGCCGGAAGCGAGGCTTCGACGGATTGGGGTGAAATGGCAGGTAGTCGGCGTCCATGATGGGGTCAGAGACGACTTTTCAATTGCCGTCCCGGAACGCCGCGTACCGCGCGAAAAGTCGTCTCTGACCCCATTTATGCCGCGTGCCTGAGCGCGACCTTGCCATCCCACACCGATGCCGGGATCAACACTTCGCCGCGCATGATCAGCCGCGCGGTGCGCAGCAACGCCGCGCGGATCACCTTTTGCGGATCGTTCGCGTCGACTTCCAGCTCGACCGTGAACTCGCCGGTCGGATGCTCGACCGATACCTGCTTTACCATTCCCGGTGGAAGCGTCGCGATGCCGCTCGCTACCGTGCCCTCGATGACGCCCGCGGTCGCCAGCGTCACGGCGCCGAGCACACCCACTGCGGCGTGGCAGTCGTGCGGAATAAAGGTGCGCGAGCACAGGCTTCCTCCCGCGCGCGGCGGTGCGATCAGCGACATCTTCGGGACGACCTTGCGGCTGACGTCGCCGAGATTCATCGTCGGTCCGGCCTGCAGCCGGATCGACTCGATGCGCGCCTTGAGCGTGGCGTTCGCGTTCAGTTCGTCGCGGCTTTCGTAGCCGGTGACGCCGAGGTCGGCGGCGCGGAGCAGGATCACCGGCATGCCGTTGTCGATGCAGGTCACCTCGATGCCGTCGAAACGATCGATGCGGTTGCCCGTCGGCAGCAACTTGCCACAGACCGAGCCCGCGGTGTCGAGGAAGTTGATCGCGACCGGCGCCGAGGTGCCCGGAACGCCGTCGATGCGCGCCTCTCCTTCGTAGCTCATCCGGCCGCCCGGCGTCTGCAGCACGACGTCGGACAGCATGCCGGTGTTGAGCGTGAGGATACGCACGGTCGTGCAGGCGCCCGAGACCTTGACCAGTCCGCGCTCGACGCCGAACGGGCCGACGGCGGCGAGCATGTTGCCGCAGTTGGGCGTGGTGTCCACGCGCGCCTCGTCGATCAGCACCTGCGCGAACAGGAACTCGAGGTCGACACCGGGCCGCGTCGAACGCGACACGATGCCGACCTTGCTGGTAAGCGGATCGGCGCCGCCCAGCCCGTCGATCTGCCGGTTGTCGGGCGAACCCATCGCTGCAAGCAGCACGCGGTCGCGCAGCGCGACGTCGGAGGGCAGGTCCGATGCCAGGAAGTACGGGCCCCGTGACGTGCCGCCGCGCATGAACAGGCAGGGAATGGCGGTTTGCATGATCGTTGGCCGATAGTGTTCGTAGATCGGCACCCTTCGCCGATGCATCACCCGGGTGGTCAGTCGAGCTTGGCCCCCGACGCCTTGACGATCGGCCCCCAGCGCGCGGTTTCGGCCTTGTTCATCTCCGCCATCTCGCCCGGCGTGCTGCCGATGATGGTGTAGCCCAGTTCAGTCATGCGCTTGATGAACTCGGGCGACTTGGTGCCCCTGACCGCGGCATCGTTGATCCGTGCGATCTCCTCCTTCGGAGTACCCGCGGGGACAGTCAGGCCGAACCATACGCCGGACTCGTAGCCCGGAAGGCCGGCTTCGGCCACGGTCGGCACGTCGGGGAGCAGCGGGTCGCGCTTCACGCCGGTGACGGCCAGCGCGCGCAGCTTTCCGGCCTTGATGTGCGGCAGCGCGGACGGAATGTTGTCGAACATCATCATCACCTGGCCGCCGAGGAGGTCGGCCACCGCCGGCGCGCTGCCCTTGTAGGGAATGTGCAGGATCTCGACCTTGGCCATTTGCTTGAACATCTCGGCCGACATGTGAATGCTGGTGCCGTTGCCGGAGGACGCGTACGTCATCTTGCCTGGCTCGGCCTTGGCCATCGCGATCACGTCGGCCACCGAATTGGCCTTGACCGAAGGGTGCACCACCAGCACGTTCGAAAGCGAAACCAGCGCCGCCACCGGCGCCAGGTCCTTGATCGGGTCGAAGGGCATCTTCGCGTACAGCGCCGGGTTGATCGCGGTGATGCCGCTGGTGGTCATGAACAGCGTGTAGCCGTCCGGTGCCGACCGCGCCGCCTCGGCGCCGCCGATGTTGCCGCCGGCGCCCGGGCGGTTCTCGACCGTGACCGGCTGCCCCAGCGTCCTGGACAGCTCGTGCGCGATCGCGCGCGACGCGATGTCCACCGAGCCCGCTGGCGGAAACGGGCAGATCAGCCGGATCGGCTTGGTCGGAAACGACTGCGCGCCTGCGAGCGACGCCGTTGCAAGCGCGATGGCAGCCAGGGTGTTGGCGATGGAACGATTCATCGGGAGCTCTTCGTGGTGAGAGGTTGCGGGATAGATTCCGTTTCAGTGTAGCGGGAGGGGCAGGCAATCGCACCCTTTTTCTCCGGCGTGTCCGCTCGAGCACCAGATTACGCTGGTCTGTCCAGTTACCCAGTAACCGAACGCACTTCGCCGACATGAGCATCATGCCGCCATCGCCGTCGCGCGTACGCCCTCCAGCGTTTTCACCAGCTCATCGAGCTGCCCCGAGTTGAAGAGCCCGTCCGGGCCGCGCGGCGTGAGGTCCGTGAATGGCGACTCGTAGAGCATCGCCGCCGCCATCACGCCGTGCTCAGTGAGGTGGTTGACAATCAAATTCACGAACTCGATCTGATTGGCGCTGAGCGCTTTTCCAGCGAGAAACCCCGCCAGTGTTTCCTTGGCCGCACCACGATCTAGGCCAACAAGGGAGCGCACGAAAAGTCCCAGACCCTGCGATTCGGCCGCGGCTCGCCGGATGTCTTCAGCGGCTCCGACCCTGCTCTCCACGAGCATGCGCTCCAGCTCGACGAGATCGGCAACCGTCAGCGGCCTGTTCATCCGTAGCTTGTGAATCGCAACGTGGTCCTGATGCGCGCGGAGGAACGCCTGCGCCTTGGCGCGAAACTTCGCGTAGTCCGTGCCTTGACCGAAGCCAGGAAGCGGGACCCCCGTCTCATCACCAATTTCATCCTCGAAATCGGTGTAGATTGGCTTGCGCTTCTGCTTCTCAATAAGCTTGATCAGATCACGCAGGCGTCGGCGCATCCCTTCGAGCATCGGGACGGTTACGTCCTGCCACCATTCGTCGGTTTGCACATCCTGGA
>JBKKAZ010000264.1:0-9581 GCA_046714435.1 Casimicrobiaceae bacterium | reverse complement strand
CGCGGCGACGACGCCATAGACGATGTGGGCCGCCAGGTTCGGCCAGCCGAGCATGTCGCGGAGCCATGGAAACCAGCGCGCAAGGCCATGGAAATTCATCAGGTAGAGCACGACGCCGAACACCACGCCCGCCATCAAGGACTTCGCGAAGCTTTCGTCGAGGTTGAGGGGGGTGATCACCGCGACGAGGATCAGGCTGAGCACAATGCCAAGCGCGTAGTGCGCCGCCAGTGCGACCGCGACGATGCCGACGCTGAAGTGATAGCCGGGGGCCTTCAGCACCTCCGGGCCCAGGAAGATAGGCGCGATCATGTGCGAAGTCCGCCAGGGGCCGCCGTCGCCGACCACGCTGGAGAAGATCATGTCCAGCACCATCAGGACCGCGCCGGCGGCGAGTCCGCAAATGGCAGCCACGCCCCAGTCGGGAGTACGGCGCGACGAACTTGCCGAAGTCATCGGGTCGATCCGATCGCGCCCGGCTTCGACGCCTTGCTCGCCGCTGCCGCGCCGCTACCACGCCGGTCAACACTCCGCGGTTCGATGCTTGCCTGATTCGTCGACCACCGATGAAGCCCACTGCGCATGCAACTTTCCCTTCTGGTTCCAACGGGAACGGTGTCTGGCGGTTTTTTTACACTGGATTGGTTCAGCCCACAAGCCGGAAGCGGCTTCGCGGTGCGATTTCGCCACCGGAGCCCTCCGCGCGCAACACCGATCGCAGCGCGCCCTGGCACCGGAACCCGGCCGTCGAGCGCCAACACTCAGGAACGGCGGTCAAAGCGGTTGACCACGCCCTTGACCAGCAGGATGTTGCCGTAGGGCCGGATTTCGCTGGTTCGAACCACTGCGAAGGCGCTACGCGCGGCAGCGTAGAAAGCCTGCCGTTCCAGGCGGCCGATCTCGCAATCCCCCAACGCGTGATCGGTGAGCACGGCCGCGAAATCGGCGACTGGCTCGGGGACGGCGTCGGGGTCGCCGACGACGCCCATGGTGAATGCCGGCGGTGTGGCGGATGCGTCGATCGGCAGCACGCTGAGGACGGCGTGGAGCACCTCGGGCGCACTCGCCCCCGCGACTTCGATCAATTGTCGGGCCATGGCGGCGGCCGGAAAGTTGGCGTCGACGATTGCGATCGTATCGCCGTGCCCCATCGCGGCAAGTGCGTGCAGCAGCCCTGGCGTGAGCAGCGGATCGATTCCCTTGAGCATGGCCCCTCCGAGGCGCGCGCTATCCTGCCAGATCGATGCCGGATCGCGCCGCCGAGCCGCGTGGCCATTGTCGCACGCGCGAGCTGGCCGGTCGGCGCGGGAACGGTGCCGCGTTCGGAAGGTCACGATTGACGCCGGCCCCGCGCAGTTGGCCCCATCGATCGGGAGTTCGCATGTCAACTCGCCTCATCCTGTTCGTCGCACTGTGGCTCACGGCCGGAACTCCGCTCGCATTGGCGGCGGATGCTCCGCGTTCGCCTACCCCGGCGTTCACCTACGCGCCACTGCGCACGGTAACGCTGACCAAGGGGCTCGAGCATCCATGGGGACTCGCGTTTCTGCCTGACCGACGGATGCTGGTTACCGAACGGCCCGGACGGCTCCGGATCGTGAGCTACGAAGGGCAGCTGTCGGCGCCGCTGCGAGGCGTCCCCAAAGTGTTCGCAGCGGGCCAGGGTGGGCTCCTTGATGTTGCGATATCACCCGGTTTCCAGCGCGACGGCCTGATCTATTTCTCCTACGCCGAGCCCGGCGAAGAGGGCGCCGGAACGGCGGTGGCCCGCGGTCGGCTCAGCGAAGTTGGGCTGGACAATGTCGAGGTGATCTGGCGGCAGCAGCCGAAGCTGCGGGGTTCGAACCACTGGGGTTCCCGGCTGGTTTTCGCACACGATGGAACGCTGTTCATCACCACCGGCGACCGGCAGAGCCACCGCGAGCGGGTACAGGAGCTGTCGACCACCATCGGCAAGGTGGTCAGGATCAACCCCGATGGAACGATTCCCAGCGACAACCCGTTCCGGAACCGTGTCGGCGCCAAAGCCGAAATCTGGTCGTACGGACACCGCAACGTGCAGGGCGCCGCGTTGCAACCACGCACCGGCACGCTCTTCACCGTCGAGCACGGTGCGCGCGGCGGCGACGAGCTCAATGCGCCGCAGGCCGGCCGCAACTACGGCTGGCCGGTCATCACCTATGGCGTCGAGTACTCCGGGTTGCGAATCGGCGAGGGGACCGCGAAGCCGGGCATGGAGCAGCCGCTCTATTATTGGGATCCGGTGATCGCCCCCTCCGGCGCGACCTTCTACAACGGCGAGGCGTTTCCCGCCTGGCGCGGGAGCCTGTTGGTCGGCTCACTGACTCCCGGAGGGCTGGTCCGGCTGGAACTCGACGGCGAACGGGTGCGCCTGGAGCAGCGCTACCTCGGCGATATTGGACGCGTGCGCAGCGTCGTGCAGGGACCCGACGGGTTCATCTACCTGCTGATCGACGCCGCCGACGGCCAGATCGTGCGGCTCGAGCCGAGAAGGTAGCGGACCCGCGGACGCCTTTTTCATCGGCATTTCAGAACACCGTCCGCCGAAGCCCCGTGCGGTGCAGGATCGTCGTCGCGATCTCCTCGATCGACTTGGTGGTGGTGTCGAGCATCGGGATGCGCTCGCGCTCCATCAGATGCTCGGCTTCGCGAGTCTCGTAGCGGCAATTGTCCAGCGCGGCGTAACTGCTGCCAGGGCGCCGCTCCTCGCGGATTTCGCGCAGACGCTCGGGCTGGATGGTGAGCCCGAACAGCCGGTCGCGGTGCGGCTGGATCGACGCGGGCAGGCGTCGGTCGGCGAAATCATCCGGCGTCAGCGGGAAGTTCGCCGTGCGGATGCCGAACTGAAGCGCCAGGTACAGCGAAGTCGGCGTCTTGCCGCAACGGGAAACGCCGACCAGGATCACCTGCGCCTTCGCGAGGTCGCGGGTCAGCGCGCCGTCGTCGTGGGCCTGCGTGAAGTTGATGGCTTCCATCCGCGCGAAGTACTCGTGGTTGTCGGCGATGCCGTGCGAGCGGCCCGCCGCATGGGAACTGCGCGCTTGCAATTCGGCCTCGAGCGGCGCGATGAAGATCTGGAAGACGTCCAGCGTCAGCGCGTGCGCCGCGGCGCGAATCCTCGCGGCCGCCTCCTCGTCGACCACTGAGCTGAACACGATCGGCTGGCGACCCTCCCGAGCGGCCTCGTCGTTGATGCGCCGGATTGTCTCTTCGACCTTGTCCGGCGAGTCCACGAACGGCAGGGTGACGCGATTGAACTGGAACTGCTCGAACTGCACCAGCAGGCTGTTGCCGAGCATCTCCGCGGTGATGCCGGTGCGGTCGGAAACGAAAAACACCGTACGGTGCAGAGTCACCGTCATTCCAGCACCGGCGAATAGAAGTGGCCGTTCGGGTAGTGGCCGTCGGGACTGCGGGCGGGCACCGGCGCCTCGCTCTACCAGTCCTGCCAAACCGGGACGACGCCAGCCGGCATCGACGGCAGGTCGCCCAGGTCGAACCGGCCCTCGCCGGGGCCGTGAAAATCGGAGCCGGTGGAGCCTCGAAAACCGAACCGGCGCGAGTGCGTCGCGAACTCGACGACCTGCGCCGCGGTGTGCGATGGAGACAGCACCTCGATTGCGTCGCCGCCGGCGTCGTGGAAATTCTCGAGGAGGCGCCGCATACCGGCGGGAGTCACGTTGTAGCGACCGGGGTGCGCGAGTACCGCGTCGCCCCCTGCGGCGTGAATCCAGGCGATCGCGTCATTCGGCGTCGCCCAGGCATGCTCGACATGACCGGGCTGTCCCGGCGCCAGGTAGCGCTTGAAGACCTCGCTGGTGTCGCGCGCATGACCGGCCTCGACCAGGAAGCGTGCGAAGTGCGTGCGTGAGATCAGGCGTTCGCTGGTGACGTGACGAAGCGCGCCTTCCCACGCACCCGGGATGCCTGCCGCTTCGAGCGCCTTGGCGATCCTGCGCGCGCGTCCTTCCCTGCCGCTGCGGATGATCGCGAGTCCGTCGCGCAGGCCGGTGTGCGCGGGATCGACCCGCAAACCGATCACATGGATCGTCAGGTCCTCCCAGCTCACCGACAGCTCGGCGCCGCAGACCAACGCAAGCGGGGTGCCCCGCGAAGCTTCCTGCGCCTCGGCGAGCCCGGCGATGTCGTCGTGATCGGTCAGCGCGAGCACGTCGACGCCTCGCGCCGCGGCGCGACGCACCACCTCCGCGGGCGGAAGCAGGCCGTCGGAGCGTGTCGAATGGCAGTGGAGATCGTAACGAAGCATCGGGACCTTGCGCGGCTGGTGCGCTGCCAGTGACCGATGGCGCGCAGCTCAGGCTGAACATGATAGCCGCCTGCGCCGATGCGCTCGCGGATCAGGTCGAGGCAGGCGGCACATGAAAGCCGCCGGACGGTTCGGCGGCTCCCGCCGGAGGGCCAGAGGCGCAATGCCGGCGCCGGGTCAGTGCAGTACAGTACCGTGGTAGTTACGGTACGCTGCGAGCCATGATCCCGAGCCGCCCGTCGGTACCGCTTGCGCGCAGCGGGTATTCGATGAAAAATATGCCAAGTGCATGGGGCGCCCACAACGGCGTCCGGTTGTGCGCTCCGGCACCCGCCAGACCACCCAGGATCCCAACGTGAAACTGCTCGAGCGCGTTCTGAATCCCCGCGAGATTCGCCGGCGGCTCGGTCTGAATCAGGAGCAGTTCTGGACCCAGATCGGCGTCACCCAAAGCGGCGGATCCCGCTATGAGAGCGGGCGCGAGATGCCCAAGCCCGTGCGCGAGCTGCTGCGGCTCGTGCATGTCGAGCAGATCGATCTGTCGCAGGTCAAACGCGTCGACTTCGAGATCATCAGCTATCTTAAGGATTCGCACCCCGACCTCTACCGCAGCCTCCGGCGCGCGGTTCGAAGCCGGCATCGGACTGGCAACGTGCCGGGACTCGAACTCGGTGAAGTCGACGACGGGAACGGCGAGGCCGCGAACGGTACGCCTGCGGCGGTCGGCTAACTGCTTGTAAGCCACACCTGTGACGATCCGGACGGCGCCCTAATGCGGCGCCGTCGGCATTTTTGCGCTGCACAACCGTCAGGCAGGTTGCGGGCCACGCGCTAAACTTGCGCCTTTCCCGGTGATGCGTGTTGCGGTGCACCCGTCGTGGCGCGCGCCTGTGGGTACCTGGAGGCCGCTTGAGCAACGTCGTCAGAGTCCTGCCCTTCGACAACCTGCGCATGTGCGACGTCGATGTCGTGGGGGGCAAGAACGCCTCGCTGGGCGAGCTGATCAGCCAGCTCGCGGGGTCCGGAATCCGCGTACCCGGTGGCTTTGCAACGACGGCAGCGGCGTTTCGCGAGTTCCTCGTCCAGGGGAACCTCGGCGTACGGATCGCCGCGCGCCTTGCATCGCTGAACGTGGACGATGTTGCCGCGCTCGCCGAGGCGGGCCGCGACATCCGGGCCTGGATTACCTCGACGCCGCTACCCCAGGCTCTCGAAAAGGCAGTCAGCGAGGCATACGCAGCACTGGTCGAGCGTGACTTGAACGCGACGTGGGCAGTGCGCTCGTCGGCTACCGCCGAAGACCTGGCGGACGCATCGTTCGCGGGACAGCAGGAAACATTCCTTAATATCAAAGGTATAGAAAATATACTTCACGCTTTGAAAGAGGTCTTCGCAAGCCTCTACAACGACCGCGCCATCGCCTACCGGGTTCACAAGGGTTACGCCCACGCGGAGGTCGCGCTGTCGGCAGGGGTCCAGCGCATGGTGCGGAGCGACACCGGCGCCGCCGGTGTGATGTTCACGCTGGATACCGAGTCAGGCTTTGATCAGGTGGTGTTGATTACGGCCTCGTACGGTCTGGGCGAGTCCATCGTGCAGGGAGCAGTCAACCCCGACGAGTTCTACGTCTACAAGCCCAACCTCGCTGCCGGCAGGCCGGCCATCTTGCGCAGGACGGTCGGCAGCAAGGCGTCGAAGATGGTGTTCGACGTCGACCAGGCGGCAGGGCGCTCGGTTCGCACGGTGGAAGTGCCGGATGCCGACCGGATCCGGTTTTCGATCACCGATGCTGAGGTCGAAGCGCTCGCGCGCTATGCCGTCGCCATCGAAAAGCACTACGGCCGCGCAATGGACATCGAATGGGGGCGCGACGGCTTGAGCGGCGAGCTCTACATACTTCAGGCGCGCCCGGAAACGGTGAAATCGCAGGATGAGGGCAGGGCGCTCAAGCGTTATCGGCTCAAGTCCAAGTCGAGCGTCCTCGCCAGCGGTCGCGCGATTGGTCAGAAGATCGGGCGCGGCCGGGTGCGGCTGATCCGCTCGGCCAACGAGATGGAGCGCGTGCAGCCGGGCGACGTGCTGGTCACCGACATGACCGATCCCGACTGGGAGCCGGTGATGAAACGCGCGGGCGCGATCGTCACCAACCGTGGCGGCCGAACCTGCCACGCGGCGATCATCGCGCGCGAGCTGGGCGTTCCTGCGGTCGTGGGCTGCGGCGATGCCACCGGAGTCCTGAGCGATGGCGTCGAAGTCACCGTGTCCTGCGCCGAAGGCGACACCGGGCACGTCTACGAGGGCCTGCTGGAAGTCGAGATCGTGGAAGCCGTGCTCGACCGCATGCCGCCGTGTCCGACCAAGATCATGTTGAATGTCGGCAACCCGGAACTCGCCTTCGAGTTCAGGCGCCTGCCGAACGAGGGCGTGGGTCTGGCGCGGCTGGAGTTCATCATCAATCGCAACGTCGGCATCCATCCCCTCGCGCTGCTCGGACTGGACCAGCAGCCCGCGGCCCTCAAGCGCGACATCGAGAAGCGCATCGCGGCCTATCCCGGCCCGACCGAGTACTACATCGCCAAGATCGCCGAAGGTGTTTCGACCATCGCCGCAGCATTCTGGCCGAAAAAAGTGATCGTCCGGCTGTCGGACTTTAAGTCCAACGAGTACTCCAACCTGATCGGCGGCAGCCGCTACGAGCCGCACGAGGAAAATCCGATGCTGGGCTTCCGCGGCGCATCGCGCTACATCGCGAAGGAGTTCTACGAGTGCTTTGCGCTCGAGTGCAAGGCGATGAAGCGGGTGCGCGACGACATGGGATTCAGCAACGTCGAGATCATGATCCCGTTCGTTCGTACCGTTGCCGAAGCCAAGCGCGTGATCGAACTGCTGGCTGCGAATGGCCTGAAGCGTGGCGACAACGGTTTGCGCGTGATCATGATGTGCGAGATTCCGTCGAACGCGTTGCTCGCGGAAGCCTTTCTCGAGCATTTCGACGGCTTCTCGATCGGCTCGAACGACCTGACCCAGTTGACGCTGGGTGTGGACCGCGATTCCGGCGGCCCGATCGCCGCGACCTTCGACGAGCGCGACGACGCCGTGAAGGCCATGCTGAGCCTTGCCATCACGGCGTGCCGCAAGCTCAAGCGCTACGCCGGCATCTGCGGCCAGGGCCCCTCGGATCATCCCGACCTCGCGCAATGGCTGGTTGACCAGGGCATCGAGAGCATTTCTCTCAATCCGGATACCGTCGTCGAGACCTGGCTGCTGCTTGCGCAGCGCAAGCAGGCGCCACAGCCTGCGTAGCGTGCTGGTTGTCCTCCCCGCGTCAACTTGACGCACGTCTAGGCCAAACGTGTAATGGCAAGCGCATGAAGCGATCCGCTTCAATGCGCCATGCGCCTTCCCGACCAGCTCCGCGTATCGCTGCGCCCCTCGCGCACTGCGACGGTGGCGGGCGCGATGCTTGCGTCAGCCACGTTCGGCATCTGGCTGACCCTCCCCGTGCCGCTGGTGGCCGATCTGGTGGTGGCTGTTTGCCTGGCCGGATGGGCGCGCCATCATCTTCGACGCCACGGGATGCGCACCGCGGCCGGCGCCATCGTTGAAGTCATGCTCTCGAGCGATGCGCTGATCGTCGTTCGCCGCCGAGACGGGCGCTTGATCGCAGGCCATGTCCGCGCCGGAACGTTCGTGCATCCGTGGTTCACGTCGATCGTCTGGCGTCCCGACGGCGAGCGCTGGTCCCGCACGATTCCGCTGCTGCCCGACATGCTGGGCGTCGACGAGTATCGACGCGCCCGCGTCCTGTTGCGCTATGGAAGGAGGGAGGTGACGGCCGGCGCGCCGGCGAGCCAGGCTTGAGCGTCGATGCGAACGCCGCTCTCGGATTTCGGCTGTCCGCTGACCAGGTACAGGTAGAGCGGAGCCAGCGCCTCCGGCAGCGGCAGCGAAGCGGAATCCTCGGCAGGATGAGTCTGATTGCGCAGCGGCGATCGGATCGGCCCGGGGATGACGGCGTTGATGCGCAGCGCATCGCGGGTTTCGGATTCGTCGGCGAGAATGCTCGCGAGCGCTCCCAGTCCCGCCTTCGCTGCGGAGTAGGCGCCCCAGTAGGCGCGAGGATCCTCGCCGCGCGTATCGAGGGTAAAGGTGATGCTTGCGTCGGGGGAGTTGCTAAGCAGCGGCAATAACGTCCGGGTCAGGCCCATCGGAGCAGCCAGGTTCACTCGCAGCACGTTGAGCCAGTGGTCGAATGACTGATGTTCGAGCGGCCCCAGCGTTCCGAGTTTCACCGCGGCGTGGATCAGGCCGTCGATCCGTCCGAATTGCACCTCGAGCGCTTGGGCGACATTCGCGAAATCGGCGGCTTCGGCCTTGCCAAGATCGAGCGGCAGAATCACCGGCTCGGGCACACCCTCCGCCAGCAGTTCGTCGTACAGCACTTCGAGCCTGGACACGACACGGCCATGGATCACCACGGTCGCGCCGGCTCGGGCCATTCCGAATGCAAGCGCACGACCCAAGCCACCGGTCGCGCCGGTAACGAGTACGACGCGATTGCCGAGGTCCGCGACAACGGGTGCGGCCGGGGAGGGGAGTGGCATGGGGCGGCGGGTGCGCGTGCCAGCGGAGGCGGAGGCAATGCGGGCGCCATCATAGCGGACACCTGCGCCGTGCTTGGTCGACGTTCCGACGTGCGGTGTCGACGAGAGCGGTCGCGAGGGCTTCGCTGCTTTGCTGCCGTGCGAGCGGATGTCTCTAGCGTCGTGAACGGCGAAGTTGCGCCCGCAAATTGCACCCGGTGGGCCCCGCCTGTATAATTTCCTGTTCGCCGTGGGGGTATAGCTCAGCTGGGAGAGCGCTTGCATGGCATGCAAGAGGTCAGCGGTTCGATCCCGCTTACCTCCACCACACCGACCTGACCGTGCACGAAGCCTTCGCGTGCCGGCACCGCGAACAGGTCCCCATCGTCTAGAGGCCTAGGACATCGCCCTTTCACGGCGGTAACAGGGGTTCGAATCCCCTTGGGGACGCCAATAAATCAACGAGTTACTTCTGAGCCGGGTCACACTCCGGGTGTTTCGCGTAACTTTCGCGTAATCAGCCCCGCGGCTGATGGGCCCCGTTTCACCGTTTGTCGTTGAGTTAGCGCGCGAACCTCGCGCCGAGATTCAATCGCCACCTTCGTATAGCGACCATGCTTCGGCTTCCTTCCAGCCGCGCCGCCGTGCATTCTGCATCGATCGTTAGTATTACTGTGTTAATAACGTCTCATTGCGACTTGCCCCACGCC
>JBKKAZ010000263.1:0-9934 GCA_046714435.1 Casimicrobiaceae bacterium | reverse complement strand
GCGTCCTGCTCCCGAGACGCCCGACTTCACGTCGGCGATCAGGTGCCCCGCATCGACAATACCGGCTTCGACCAGCGGCAGGAAGCCCAGTTGCGTCGCGGTGGGGTAGCAGCCGGGCAGGCCGATGAGGCGCGCCTTCCGGATCGCCTCCCGATTCGTCTCCGGAAGCCCGTACACGGCTTCTTTCAACAGATCCGGACACGAGTGCGGCATCCCGTACCACTTTTCGAATGCCGCCGTGTCCTGCAACCGGAAGTCGGCCGCCAGGTCAATTACCTTGACCCCCTGGGCGAGGAGTTCACGAGCCTGCGCCATCGCCACGCCGTGGGGCGTGGCAAAGAACACCACGTCGCAGGCGTCGAGCTTGGCTGCGGCCGGATCCGAATAGTTCAGAAGGACGCGTCCGCGCAGGCTCGGGAACATCTCTGCCACCGGCATGCCAGCTTCCTTGCGCGAGGTAATTGCCGTGATCCGCGCCTCGGGATGCTGCGCGAGCAAGCGCAGCAATTCGACCCCGGTATAGCCAGTACCTCCAACGATGCCGACCTTGATCATTGCTTTCAATCCTTTCCAGGCTAAACGTGGAGGCGTCGCGGGGATGCCTTGCCCAGATGAAAAAGGCCGCCCGCGGGCGGCCTCAGGCCTTGCTACGGGCTTAACGCTTGCTGAACTGCTTGCGGCGTCGCGCCTTGTGCAGGCCGACCTTCTTCCGCTCGACCTCGCGAGCGTCGCGGGTGACCAGCCCGGCCTTCGACAGCGTCGGCTTGAGCTGCGCATCGTAGTCGATCAGCGCGCGGGTGATGCCGTGACGCACCGCGCCGGCCTGGCCCGACTCGCCGCCGCCGGTCACGTTGACCATGATGTCGAAGGTCTGCTGGTGATTGGTGAGCACCAGCGGCTGGCGCACGACCATCCGCCCGGTGTCGCGCGAGAAGAAGTCATCGATCGACTTCTCGTTGACGACGATCTTGCCGCTGCCCTGCTTCAGGAACACGCGCGCGACCGAAGTCTTGCGCCGCCCGGTACCGTAGTAGTAGTTGCCGATCATGTCAGATGTCGAGTGGTTTCGGTTGCTGCGCGGAATGGGGATGCGCCGCGCCTGCGTAGCACTTGAGTTTCTTGATCATCCGGTAGCCGAGCGGGCCCTTGGGCAGCATGCCCTTCACCGCCTTCTCGAGCGCGCGGCCTGGGAAGCGGGCCTGCATGGTCGCAAAGTTGGTGGTGCGGATTCCGCCCGGATAGCCGGAGTGACGGTGGTAGAGCTTGTCCTCGGCCTTGTTGCCGGTGACGCGGATCTTCTCGACGTTGGTGACGACGATGAAGTCGCCGGTGTCCATGTGCGGCGTGAAGATGCACTTGTGCTTGCCGCGCAGCCTGAGGGCGATCTGGCTGGCGAGGCGACCGAGGATCTTGTCGGTTGCGTCGACGACGAACCAGTCCTGGGTGATGTCGGAGGGCTTGGCCGAAAAAGTCTTCATGGGTGTCGGTGCCGGCTCGAAGGTCGAAAGCGCCCAGTTAGTGGGGAGCTTCTGCGCCGTTGGCAAAGTCTTACATTGTATATCATTTCCGGGTTTCGGGTCAATGTTGCCGGCATCGAGCGCGGGCAGGACGGGTCCCCGGGATGGACCGGCGCCGTGAGCCAGGAAAGTCGCGGGTTGCCCGGGAGGGTGCACCATGCGCTATGTGGCGCGCGCGGCCAGGCTCGCCGTCAGCGATCGGCCACGGCAGGGGCCGCGCCATTGGCAGGGACGAGGTTCAACCAGGACAGGGCTGCGATGAAGGCGAGGATCAAATGGGTCGAGGGTGTGAGCTTCGTTGCCGAAACCGGCAGCGGCCATGCCATCGTGGTGGATGGCGCTCCGGATGCGGGGGGCCGCGATCTCGGCGCGCGGCCGATGGAACTCGTACTCGCGGGTGCAGCCGCGTGCAGCGCCTTCGACGTCGTGATGATCCTTCGCAAGGCGCGCCAGCCGATTGCCGATTGTGTGGTGGAAGCCGAGGCCGAGCGGGCCGAGCATCCGCCGCGCGTTTTCACCTCGATCCGATACCGGTTCAGGGTCGCCGGCCGTGGGCTCGATCCGCGGCAGGTGGAACGCGCTGTCACCCTGTCGAAGGAGAAGTACTGCTCGGCGACGGTGATGCTCGCAAAAACCGCGGCAATCAGCGTCGCGATCGAGATCATCGAGGGGGATCGCGTGCCCGCAAGCGTCGAGTGAACAAGTGAACGAGTGAACGGGTGAAGTGAGCACCGGCGCGCGCATCGCGCGCTTTCATTCACTCGTTCACCCGTTCACTCGTTCACGGTTTCACCTCCGGTTGGCGGGCCACGATCCCGCGCACGCGCGCTTCGGTGGCCGCCTTGAGGCGCTTGCCCTTCGCATCGACGAACACGAGTTCCAGCGCGATCGATTCACCCGGCAGCACGTTGCGCGTCAGGTCGACGAGCCGGACGTGGCTGCCGAGGTACGCGAGCCGCGTCGGCGCGCTCGCACTGACCGGCAACGACGCCACGACCTTGTGCTTCGACGTATCGTTGCCCGGAGGATCGACCAGCACCAGCTCAGCGCGCTTGGCGACCGGTGAGCTGGCCCCGACCAGCTTCAGCGCCTCGGTCGAACGGATGTCGACGTAAACGCTGGCCTGCGCCTGGCCGGTGAACACGGGCCGCATCCACGCGTTTTCGAGCGCGATCTCGGCACGCAGCGCCCCCGCGTGGGCGGCGATGGCGAGGCCGATGAGCGATGCCAGCGTTCGCGTCATGGCGTGGTCCGCAGCGCGCGCATCAGGCTCGAAGTGTCCCAGCGGCCGCCGCCCAACTGCTGAACCCGAGCGAGGAACTGATCGATGAGTGCCGTAACCGGCAGCTCTGCGCCGTTGCGTCGCGCTTCGGCGAGGCAGATGCCGAGGTCTTTGCGCATCCAGTCGACGGCGAAGCCGAAATCGTACTTGTCCGCGATCATGGTCCTGGCCCGGTTATCCATTTGCCACGACTGGGCCGCCCCCTTGGCAATGACGTCGATGGCGCGCTCGGCATCCAGCCCCGCTCGCTGCGCAAAATTGATGCCTTCGGCGAGTCCCTGCACGACGGCAGTGACACAGATCTGATTCACCATCTTGGTCAATTGACCGCAGCCCGGTCCGCCCATCAGCGTCACCGCCCGCGCGTAGTGCGCCAGCACTGCCTCGACGCGCGCATGGACGTCGGCATCGCCGCCGACCATGATCGTGAGCTTGCCGTTTTCCGCGCCAGCCTGGCCACCCGACACCGGCGCGTCGAGAAAGCCCACGCGCTTCGCCTGCGCCGCGGCGTGGAGCTCGCGGGCTACTTCCGCCGAAGCGGTCGTGTGGTCGACCAGCGTCGTGCCGGCGGACATCGCCGACAGCGCGCCTTCCGCTCCGAGCACGACCTGGCGTACGTCGTTGTCGTTGCCTACGCACATTACTACGACCTCGGCGCCCGCTGCCGCCAGCGCGGGCGTGCTCGCCGCGCGGCCGCCGTACTCACCGACCCAGCGCGTGGATTTCGCGGGGGTGCGGTTGTACACCGTCATGTCGAAACCCGCGCGGGCGAGATGCCCGGCCATCGGGTAGCCCATTACGCCCAGGCCCAGGAACGCCAGTTTTCTTGCTGCCATCGACTCGACTCCAAGACAAGGAAATGGGGGAAGGCGTGGAACCGCTCAACGCAGTGGAAGCGACGCGCGAGCAGCGGCAATCGCCTGGCGAACCCTTGCCGGGGCGGTGCCACCGGGATGATCGCGGCTCGCCACCGAACCCTCGAGGCTCAACACTTTTGCCACGTCGTCGCCCACTTGCGGCGCGAACTGCCGGAGTTCGGACAGCGCCAGATCCTCGAGCCCGCAATGCTTCGCCTCGGCGTGGCGCACCGCGCGCGCGACTGCCTCGTGCGCGTCGCGGAACGCTACGCCGCGGCGGACCAGGTGGTCAGCGAGGTCCGTCGCGGTGGCGAAGCCCTCGCGTGCGGCGGCGCGCATGCGGTCGGGATTGGCTGTGATACCGGTTGCCACCAGATCGGTCATGATCGACAGCGTGTCGTCGAGCGTGTCGACGGTGTCGAACAGCGGCTCCTTGTCTTCCTGATTGTCCTTGTTGTAGGCGAGCGGCTGGGCCTTCATCACCAGGATCAGCGCCACCAGGTGACCGACCACCCGTCCGGACTTGCCGCGGACCAGTTCGGGCACGTCGGGGTTCTTCTTCTGCGGCATGATCGAACTGCCGGTGCAGAACCGATCGGCGAGCGTTACGAATCCGAAACGCGGCGACGACCACAGCACCAGCTCCTCGGCGAAGCGCGACAGGTGGATCATGATCAGCGCCGCCGCCGCTTCGAACTCGATCGCGAAATCGCGGTCGGCCACCGCGTCGAGCGAATTGGGGCACAGGGCGTCGAAGCCGAGCTCGCGCGCGACGAACTCCCGGTCGATCGCAAAGCCGGTGCCGGCAAGCGCCGCGCTGCCGAGCGGCAGTCGGTTCACGCGCTTGCGCACGTCCGCAATGCGCTCGATGTCGCGTCCGAACATCGCGTCGTACGCCATCAGATGATGGCCGAAGGTGACCGGCTGCGCGACCTGCAGGTGGGTGAAGCCGGGCATGATCGTAGCGGCGTGCTGCTCGGCGAGGTCAAGCAGCGCATGGCGCATCGCGACCAGCCGCGCGGCGAGCGCGTCGATCGCTCCGCGCAGCCAGAGTCTAAGATCGGTGGCGACCTGGTCATTGCGCGAGCGCCCGGTGTGCAGCCGCTTGCCCGCGTCACCGATGCGCTCGATCAGCCGCCGTTCGATGTTGAAGTGCACATCTTCGAGATCGCGCGACCATTCGAAGCGCCCGGCGGCAATGTCCGCCGCGATCGCGTCGAGTCCGCCCTCGATCGCGGCAAGGTCGTCCGCGCCGATGATCTGCTGCGCCGCGAGCATCCGCGCATGGGCACGGGAACCGGCGAGGTCCGCCTGGGCGAGGCGCGAGTCGAAATCGACCGACGCGGTAAAGCGCTTGACGCGCTCGGTCGGCGCTTCGGAGAAGCGTCCGGACCAGCCGGCGGCTGGCGGTTGCGGGGGGTCGGACGGGGGACGTTCGGACATGGCGGCGTGCGTCTTGCTTCGCCAGGGGTGCTTGTCGAAA
The DNA here is from genome assembly GCA_046714435.1 of Casimicrobiaceae bacterium. Lineage (GTDB taxonomy): Bacteria > Pseudomonadota > Gammaproteobacteria > Burkholderiales > Casimicrobiaceae > VBCG01. Next base: position 4,795 of record JBKKAZ010000263.1, on the reverse strand, counting down.
ATGGTCGGGATTCGCCGCGCAGCGTACGAGCGCCGCTGCCGGGCTCGATTTACCTGCTACCGCCCTCGGGAATGCGCCCCACCGGCGCAATCACGGGAAAGCGGGCATGATGCTTGCATGCCGGACTGATATGCGGTCGATTATAAGGGAAAATGGCGTTCCGGCCGGCCTGCCGGACCTGCGCAACCTGGGTACGACGCTTCGAATCCTGCTCGCGGTGAACGCCGCGGCGGTGTTCGCCGCGCTGGCCGGGGAGTCGCGTCTGGAGGCCATGCCGGCGGTGCTCATCGAGGCGGCTGGGGCGGTCGAGCCCCCGCTGCTGTTCGCGCTCGCGCTGCTGTGGGGCCTCGCCCCCTGGCTCGCTCGCCAGCCCTACCGCACCGGGGCCTTCGCGGTCGCGGCGATCGCCGTGCTCGCGACGCTTGCCGGTTTCGCGCTGATCCAGCGCATCGCGCCGCAGCCGGAAGGTGCGCTGCTGCGCAATGTTCTGTTGGCGCTGCTGGTGACGGTACTGCTGCTCGGCTATTTCCGCCTGCGCGCCAGGGCGCTGTCGCCCGCGATCACCGAGGCTCGGCTGCAGGCGCTGCAGGCGCGCATCCGGCCGCACTTCCTGTTCAACAGCATCAACGGCGTACTCTCGCTGGTGCGCAGCGACCCGCGCCGCGCCGAGGAAGCGCTGCACGATCTGGCCGACCTGTTCCGCGTGCTGATGCGGGATAACCGCGACCTGGCGCCCCTCGCCGATGAGGTGACGCTGTGCCGCCAGTATCTGGATCTCGAGAAGCTGCGGCTGGGCGAGCGTCTCCGCGTCGACTGGAACGTGAAGAGCATGCCCGAGGATGCGCTGGTGCCGCCGCTGTTCCTGCAGCCGTTGCTGGAGAACGCGGTCTACCACGGCATCGAGCCCAATCCCGAGCCCGGAACGATTTCGATCAACATCTTCGCCACCCGCGGCGAAGTCCACGCCATCCTTCGCAATCCCTATCGTGCCGACGGCGGGCGTCATCACGCCGGCAACAAGATGGCGCTCGCCAACATCCGCGAGCGCCTCGCCTTGCACTTCGACGCCGAAGCCTCGCTCGACTCGCGGGTCTTGCAGGACAGCTACGAAGTGCACATTCGCATGCCCTATCGCACGGTCGCGCCGACCCAGGCGGGCGCCGAAGAGCGCGGAGCGTCCGGCAACGTGGTTCACCTTGACAACGAGCGCGGCAAGCCGCGCCTTCGTACCACCCTCAAACGGCTGGAGGCGGCCCGTGGCTGAAGTCCCCCTGCGTGTGCTGATTGTCGACGACGAGGCGCCCGCGCGCCGGCGACTGCGCGAACTGCTCGATGACTGCGCGGCCGCGCTGCCGCTCGCCGTGGTCGGCGAGGCCCAGAATGGCCGCGAGGCCGTCGAACTGCTGCAATCGGTGCCGGTCGACCTGGTGCTGAGCGACATTCACATGCCCGACATGGACGGGCTCGAGCTCGCGAGGCACGTGCTCAAGGTGCCGCACACCCCCGTGGTGGTGTTCACGACCGCCTTTCACGAGCACGCGCTGCAGGCCTTCGAGGTCAACGCCGTCGACTACCTGGTGAAGCCGGTGCGCGTGCAGCGGCTGCTGGCCGCGCTGCAGAAGGTGCCGAAACTGCGGCCGCTGACCACCGAGAGGCTCGCCGACCTGCCGTCTTCTTCGCGCCGCTTCCTCTCGGTCACCGAGCGCTCGCGAGTCGTGCTGGTGCCGATCGACGAGGTGGTCTACCTCAAGGCCGAACTGAAATACATCACCATCCGGACCGCCAACCGCGAGCACCTGCTGGAGGAGTCGCTGACCCGCCTCGAGCAGGAGTTCGGACACCGGTTTGTCCGTGTGCACCGCAACTGCCTGGTCGCGCGCGATTTCATTCGCGGTTTCGAGCGCCGCGTCAACGACGATGGCGACGCGCACTGGGAAGTGCTGCTGCACGGCGTCGTCGAGACGCTGCCGGTGTCGCGACGCCAACAGTTCGTGGTGCGCGAAATCGGAAGGGAAGTCGCCGCCTAGCACAGGCGCGGAGGGTTCGCCCGCGGTAGAATGGCGGGAGCGGCTGGGAGAGTAAGAAGGTAAGGAGGTAAGAAAGTGAGGGCCGCGGCTCGAAGTCGCGGCCTTGTCGCGTCTGGCGACCGATTTCCTCACCTCGTTACTTCCTCACCTCCTTACTTCCTCACCTCCTCACGTTCCATGCGCACGCTCATCTGCGGCTCGCTCGCTTTCGACACGATCATGGTGTTCCCCGACCGGTTCGGGCGCCACATCGTGCCAGACAAGACCCACATGATCTCGGTCTCGTTTACCGTTGGCGACATGCGCCGAGAATGGGGAGGCTGCGCCGGCAACATCGCCTACAACTTGAAGGCGCTCGGCGGCGAACCGGTGGTGCTGGCGACCATCGGCGATGACGGCGCAGCGTACCGCGAGCGCCTGGTCGCGCTCGGAATCGGCACCGAAGGCGTGGTCACGCTGCCGGGGACCTATACCGCGCAGGCGTTTATCATTACCGACCTCGACGATAACCAGATCACTGCATTCCATCCGGGTGCCATGGCGCGCTCGCACGAGACCCGCATCGACGCCGCAGCCGACATCGGGCTCGGCATCGTTGCGCCGGACGGCCGCGATGGCATGCGCGAGCACGCCGTACAGTTTCGCGAAGCGGGGATCCGCTATGTTTTCGATCCCGGTCAGGGCCTGCCGCTGTTCTCGGGCGACGAGCTCATTGAAATGATCGACGGTGCCACGGTGGTCGCGGTCAACGACTACGAGGCGCAGCTGCTGTCCGAGCGTACCGGCCTTTCGCCCGCGGCGATCGCCCGGCGCGTGGAAGCGGTGATCGTGACGCTTGGCGCCGAGGGCTCGCGGGTTCACGCCGACGGCGCGACGATCGACGTTCCGGCGGTTCACCCAGAGGCGCTGGTGGACCCGACGGGTTGCGGCGACGCCTATCGCGCCGGCCTGCTGCACGGCATGGCGCAGGGCTGGAACTGGCAGAAATGCGCGCGGCTGGGATCGGTATTGGGTTCGATCAAGATCGCTGCGCGCGGCGGCCAGAACCACCCGGTCAGCAGCGAGGCGGTTGCGTCGCTGTACTCGAAACAGTTCGGCGGGGAACTGTGGTGAAGGAAAAGGCGAGCGTGGCCTCTGCGGGGCCGGCGCTGTCGCGACGTTCCGACTTCGGCCGGACCGGGCAAGTTCGGATGCTGCCCCGGCTGTGGCGGGTCACACGCGTGACCTTGCATCTCGTCGCCGGCTTGTGGACCACGGTCGTCGTCTTCCCATTCGCCAATCCGTCGGGGAGACGCGATCGGATCCGAAGCTGGAGCGCGCAGCTGCTGCGCTTCCTCAACGTCGAGGCGCGGGTCACCGGAGCGTTCGAGGTCGGCGACGGCAATGTCCTGATCGTCGCCAACCACATCTCCTGGCTTGACATCTTCGTGCTCAACGCGCATCAGCCGGCCCGCTTCGTGGCCAAGTCGGAGATCGCGCGCTGGCCGCTCGCCGGACGCATGATCCGCAATGCCGGCACGATCTTCGTGGTGCGCGAGCGCCGCCGGGACGCCCGCCGCGTGAACGACGACGCTTCCAGGGCGCTAGTTGGCGGCGATATCGTTGCGGTGTTCCCCGAGGGCACGACCACCGACGGCGGCACCGTGCTGCGTTTCCGCACGGCGCTGCTGCAGCCGATCGTCGAATCACGCGGACGCGTGCAGCCGGTGGCGATTCGCTACGAGAGCGCCCACGGCGTGCGTTCGACGGCGCCGGCGTATGTCGGCGATGAATCGTTCATCACCTCGTTCTGGCGGGTGTGCGGCGAGCGCAGGCTGGTTGCCGAGCTGATCGCGACACCGTTGATTGCGGCGGACCGCGTCCATCGGCGCGAACTGGCGCGCTTGAGCGAAAGCGCTATCCAAACGGCTTTGGGCTTAACGGCTGACGCGACGGAATCTGATACAGACGCCGGTCCGGCAGGCGCAGCGCGGTGAGCGAACCGCCCCACAGGCAGCCCGAGTCGAGCATCACCACGTTCGGCGCCAGGTCAAGATCGAGCGTTGACCAATGGCCGCAGACGACGAGCATGCCGGCGCTCGCCCGGTCCGGCTGCGAGAACCAGGGCCGGTAGCCTTCCGGGGCGTGCCCGCGACCGCGCTTCTCGCGGAACTCCATGCGCCCCTCGGGCGTGCAATAGCGCAGCCGCGTGCAGACGTTGACGATCGCGCGCAGGCGATCGTCCCCGTCGAGATCGTCGCGCCAGGTGTTCGGCTGGTCGCCGTAGAGCACCGACAGGAAGCGCAGGGCGTCCGCGCTGGCGAGCTTGGCCTCGACTTCTCGCGAGAGGATCAGCGCGGTCGCCGGCGTCCATCCCGGTAGCAGGCCCGCGTGCACGAGCAGGCGTTCGCCATCGACGACCACCAGCGGACGAAGCATCAGCCAGCCGATCAGCTCGTCGCGGTCGGGTGCGGCGAGGATGTCTGCGACGGTATCGTCGCGATGAGGTACCCGGTGGCCCGCCGCGACAGTGAGCAGATGCAGGTCATGGTTGCCGAGCACGGTGATTGCGGCGTCGCCAAGCGCCTTCACCTCGCGCAGCACCGCAAGCGAGTCCGGCCCCCGGTTGACCAGATCGCCGACCAGCCACAGGCGGTCGTCGCGCGCCGAGAATCCGATCAGCTCCAGCAGCTGGCAGAACTCGGCGTGACAGCCCTGAATGTCGCCGACGGCGTAGAGCATCGCAATGGATCCCCGGATGAACAAAAAGCGCCGCCCGTCACGACTGT
>JBKKAZ010000262.1:0-3903 GCA_046714435.1 Casimicrobiaceae bacterium | reverse complement strand
TTCAGCCGCGCGCGCGCAACCAGGGCTGGGGCAGGCGGCTTGCGAGTACGATTGTCGATGAGGCGCGCGCGATCGGCTACGGCGAACTCAAGCTCGACACGCTGGCGCGAATGACCGCGGCCGTGGGGCTCTATCGGAGCCTCGGGTTCGTGAAATCCGCGCCCTACTATCACAACCCGCTGGGTTCGCCGGTCTATATGACGCTGAAGCTATCAGGTACCGCACCGCCGAGCAGCGTCGACGAAGGAGCTGGACGATGACGCCGATCACCGCCGAGGAAGCCGTGACCATCGAGCGCGCGATCGCGGCTGTCGAGGGTCGCACCGGCGTGCAATTGGTGGCAGCGATCGTTCCGCGCTCGGGTGCCTATCCGGAGCTGGCGTGGCGGGCGTTTGCGCTCGGCGCGTCGCTCGCGGCACTGATCGCGCTCGTGATCGACGCCGGTCGGCCGGATTGGCTGTCCGCGCAGCGATTGCTGGTGCAGGCCCTCGTCATTCTCGGCGGTGCTGCGGTCATGGGACTTGCTGCCGCGCGCATCCCCGGATTCGGCAGCCTGTTTCTGCGCCGAACGCGCGCCGTGGCCGAAGTGCGGCAATGCGCCGAGGTTCTGTTCCTGAGCCGCGAGCTGTTCGCCACGCCCGGGCGCAACGCGTTGCTGGTGCAGGTGAGCGAGTTCGAACGCCGCGTCGTGATCGTTCCCGACGTCGCCTACCGCGGACGGGTCGGCACCGCAGAGTGGGAAGCGGTGGTCGCGGTCATGACACCGAGGCTTCGCGAGGGTCGCGCGGCCGACGCGTTCATCGCAGGAATCGCGGCGATCGAGGCGCTGTTGCTCGACAAGGGCTTCACTGGCGCGGCGAAGTCCAACCTGTTGCCAGATGGACTGGTGCGCGGAGACGCGCGATGAGCGTTCGGTCCGGTTCCATTGTGGCGGCGTTCGTCGTCGCCGGTGCGATCGCGTTCGCGGCGATCGCAGCCGAAGTGCCGTTCCTCACTGGGCGCGTGGTGGACAACGCCGAGATCCTGAGCGAGGCGACGCGCGCGGAAATCACCGCCGAGTTGAAGGAGTACGAGGACCGCACCTCCAACCAGCTGGCCGTCCTGACGGTGAAGACGCTCGGCGGGGAGAGCATCGAGGACTTCGCGGTCCGCGTGTTCGACGCCTGGAAGCTCGGCCGCAAGGGCAAGGACAACGGCGTGCTGGTAATCGTCGTGCCGGCCGACCGGCGCATGCGCATCGAGGTCGGCTACGGACTCGAAGGCACGCTCACCGACGCGGCCGCCGCGCGGATCATTCGCGAAGTGATGACGCCGCCTTTTAAGGCGAACGAATACGACAGCGGTGTCGCGCGGGGCGTGGCGGCGATCATCGCCACGCTGGAAGGCCGCAGCGGCGGATCCGCCGGCGCGGCCGGCGCGGCGAGTCCGGGCGGCCTCGCGAACTTCCTCGATTCGCCTGGGTTGAAGGGATTCGAGCAGGACCTGCCGCCCTGGCCGCTCAGGATCCTGCTCGGCGCATTCATCTTCGGCATCATCGGATTGTTCACCATCGTCGGCGTGATGACGCCGGGAATGGGCTGGTTCCTGTATCTGTTCCTGATCCCGTTCTGGGCGATGTTTCCGATCATCGTGGTCGGCGTGAGGGGCGCACTGCTGATACTGACGATCTACGTCATCGGCTTTCCGATTGCGAAGCTGATCATGCGCTCACGCCCGGGCTACACCGAGGCGGTGAAGCAACTGAAGCGCACCGGCACGGCAACCTTCGGCGGGATGGTGATTACCAGCGGTGGCAGCTCGCGGGGATCGTCGGGAAGCTCCTCCGGAGGCGGCGGATTTTCCGGCGGCGGTGGCAGTTCTGGCGGCGGCGGCGCGTCGGGGAGCTGGTGAAAAGCGGTAGGGTCAGCCACCACTTTTCCGTGTCATCCCGAGCGAAGCGCGGGATCTGCTTTTCAACGGGGTCGATTGATTGCGAACAGCAGATTCCTCGTTGCTCGGAATGACACAGAAAACCCTGTCGGGACATCAGGCTGTCGCCCGAGCGCGCACGCCGAACACGCGCCCGCCGTTGCTGGGCGATGCCGGCGGCTCGATCGCGATATCGACGTAGCCGCACTCTTCGAGGAGCGCGCGGATCTGCGCTTCGTCGTACCACGTCGACACGGAGAGCTCGTCCTCGCGTTCCAGCGCGCCATCGGGTTCGCGCCGTTCGAGGCGGCGTCGCGCAGCAAGCGTGCGCAGGTCGCCGTTGACGGTGGTTTCGCTGCGCAGCGTGATCCTGCCGCCGCCGGGCAACTTCACCGCCCGAATCTCGACGACCGCCGCGCCAGGCGGATGGAGCGCGAACTCGGGAATGTCCAGATCGAGCAACAGCAATCCGGGCGACACAAGGTGCGCGCGCAGCCGTTCGAGCGCTACATGCGCCGACGCCGGGTCGGCGATGCGCTGGAACGAGCCCCGCGCCAGATAGGCAGCGCCGTAGCGGAACGGCAGATTCAATTCGGTCGGCTGCTGACGGTACAGCTTGGGCGCCTGCGCGGAGGCGGCAAGCCGCGCTTCGCACACCGCGAGCACGGCGGCCGACGCATCCACGCCGTGCACGTGCAGGCCGCGCATTGCGAGCGGAACGAGCAGACGGCCGGTCCCACACATCGCATCCAGCACCGGCCCCGCGTCGCGCGGCAGCCGGTCGGCGTACCAGAGCATCTCGTCATCGGCCGCGTCCTCGCCATCGGCCGCATCGAAAGCGGCACCGATGGGGCCGCAGGCAGTGCCGGCGGGATCGAACTTCGAGCGGCTGGAGTTGCGCAACTATCGGCCTGCTAGAGCTGCTCCCAGGGCAGACCTCCGCGGCGCCATCCCCCGAGCGTGCCTCGGTGATGGTCGTCGTCGAGCGGGCCCTCGAAGCCCTCGAGCACGTTGAAAACTTCCTTGAAACCCGCTTCCTCGAGCGCCAGGCCCGCATCGACCGAGCGATGGCCGCTGCGACAGATCAGCACCACCGGACGATTCATGCTCGCGACCTTTTTCACCTGCCCGACGAAATGCGGATTGATGTCCCAGTCGGGCCCGTCGTTCCAGGCGACGTGCTGGGCGCCGACCGGATGGCCGACAAACAGGTACTCCATTTCGCTGCGGCAGTCGATGAAGACTGCCTGTGGATTGTCCTGCAGCAGCTTCTGGGCTTCGGTGGGGGAAAGGTGTTTCATGGTTTCGGGCTCTCGGGCGGCCGATCAGGCTAGCACGCGCGGTGCGGTGTCGTTAGAAGCCGCGCTTCCATGGTTATGTCCTGCCCGCTGAACCGGTTTGCAGCAGGGGCCAGGCCGCCGTGCACAGCGTGTCTACAAGGACGCGCGCAGCGGGAACGGCACCGCCCCAGCGCGCGAAGCCGTGGATCATGCCCGGGCATTGGATGATGCGCGTCGGCACGCGTGCGTCGGCGAGCTTTTGCGCGTAGGCGAGGCCCTCGTCGCGCAGCACATCCGCTGGTACCGACGCGACGACCGCCGGCGCCAGTCCGGCGAGCTCCGGGGCGGCCAACGGCGAGAGTTCGGCGTCGTCGAGGTTTGCGCCTGGCGCGTAGGCCTGCCAGAACCAGCGCATCTTCGCCGCCGTCAGGTTGTGCCCGGTAGCGAACTCGGCGTACGAGGCGGAGGCGGCGCGCGCGTCGACTGCAGGGTAGAACAGCATCTGCATTACCGGCTGCGCCTCGCGCCGGGAACGCAGGCGCAAGGTCAGCGCTGCGGCGAGATTGCCCCCGGAGCTGTCGCCGGCGATGGCCATGCGCGCGGGATCGGCGCCGAGCGCGCGCGCCTCCTCGCGGCACCAATGCCAAGCCGCGTCCACATCGTCGAGCGCCGCGGGATAGCGCGCTTCCGGCGCGCAGGCATAGTCGACGGCCAC
>JBKKAZ010000261.1:0-10845 GCA_046714435.1 Casimicrobiaceae bacterium | reverse complement strand
ATCGGGGGCGGCGCGCGCCAGGCGCAGATGATGCAGCAGGCCTTCCACTCCCGCAGAGCGCCGCAATTCGAAACGCACCGCCGTCAGTGACTAGGACGCCTTCCGTGAGCGCCTGGAAAACGATTTCATATCGTGGATTTGTCAGATGGTGCGATGCCGCATTTTTTCTCAATATGAGAAATATGATTTCACAATGCGGCATTACTGCTGCAAGCTGTTGATTCCATTGGAAAACAAATAATCTCTTCTATAAGACATAAGAGATGACAGAGTCTTGTACAAGACTTACAGTTGACCCATCGGACCGCAGCAGCATCAGCCCGCTTCGCCGAGCCAATTTTCAATCAACCGGAGTGAACTTCATGAGCAACTGGACCCACCTGACCCGCGAACAGCAGATTGCCCAACTCGAAAAGGACTGGGCCCAGAACCCGCGCTGGAAAGGCATCAAGCGCGGTTACAGCGCGGCGGACGTCGTCAAGTTGCGCGGCTCGCTGCAGATCGAGCACACGATCGCGCAACGCGGCGCCGAGAAGCTCTGGAACCTGATCAACACCGAGCCCTTCGTCAACACGCTGGGCGCCCTGACCGGCAACCAGGCCATGCAACAGGTCAAGGCCGGCTTGAAGGCGATCTACCTGTCGGGCTGGCAGGTGGCAGGCGACGCCAACACCAATGGCGAGATGTACCCGGACCAGTCGCTGTACTCGGTCGATTCGGTGCCGAAGGTGGTCAAGAAGATCAACGCGACCTTCAGCCGCGCCGACCAGATCCAGTGGAGCGAAGGCAAGGGCCCCGGCGACGAAGGCTACATCGACTACTTCGCGCCCATCGTGGCCGATGCCGAAGCCGGCTTCGGCGGCGTGCTGAACGCTTTCGAGCTGATGAAGGCCATGATCGAAGCGGGCGCCGCCGGCGTGCACTTCGAAGACCAGCTGGCCGCCGCCAAGAAGTGCGGCCACATGGGCGGCAAGGTGCTGGTGCCGACGCGTGAAGCCTGCTCCAAGCTCGTCGCCGCCCGCCTGGCCGCCGACGTGATGGGCACGCCCACCATCCTGCTGGCCCGCACCGACGCCGAAGCCGCCGACCTGGTGACCGGCGACGTCGACCCGATCGACCAGCCGTTCTTCACCGGCGAGCGCACGGTGGAAGGCTTCTACCGCAGCAAGAACGGCATCGAGCAGGCGATCAGCCGTGGCCTGGCGTACTCGGAGTACGCGGACCTCATCTGGTGCGAGACCGGCACGCCGGACCTGGCCTTCGCCAAGGCCTTCGCCGATGCGATCCATGCCAGGTTCCCGGGCAAGCTGCTGGCCTACAACTGCTCCCCGTCATTCAACTGGCGCAAGAACCTGGACGACGCCACCATCGCCAAGTTCCAGAAGGAGTTGGGCGCCATGGGCTACAAGTTCCAGTTCATCACGCTGGCCGGCTTCCACAGCCTCAACTACTCGATGTTCAACCTGGCGCACGGCTACGCGCGCAGCAACATGAGCGCGTTCGTGGAGCTGCAGGAAGCCGAGTTCGCCGCCGCGGAAAGGGGCTTCACCGCGGTCAAGCACCAGCGCGAGGTGGGGACCGGCTATTTTGACGCGGTGACGACCACGGTGCAGGGCAGCCAGTCGTCGACGATCGCGCTCAAGCACTCGACGGAAGACGAGCAGTTCTTCGACCCCAAGCCCGCCAAGCCGGAACTCGTGAAGCAGGCGGCCAACGCTTAGGTCGTCCCGGCATCGCGTCGGTTAACCTGACGGAAGCCGCGCTTCGCGAGAGGCGCGGTTTTTTTTCGAGCACACTATCGACTCCATGGCCGAGAAGCCCCAGACACCTGACCCCGCGTTGCGGCTGTTCTTCGCGCTGTGGCCCGACAAGCTTGCGCGGGCGGCGCTGGCGCGGCTCGCGCAGGAAGTGGCGCGCGAGGGGCATGGTCGCGCACCCCGCGAAGCCAGCCTGCACCTGACCGTCGCCTTCCTCGGCGACGTCCCGCGCGCGCGCGTCGACCCTCTGGTGGCGATCGGCGAGCAGGTGGCGACGACCGCCTCCCAGTTTGAACTCACGCTGGAACGGATCGGCGGGCGGGGGTACGGGGTCGCCTGGCTCGCGCATCCGAGGTCGCCGGAGCCGCTGCACGCGTTGCATGCCTCGCTGTCCGAGGCGCTGGACGCCGGGGGATACGCACTCGAGCGGAGAATGTTCCGGCCACACGTCACGCTTGCGCGCGATTGCGTTCGTTCAGCGCACCGCGGACCGATCGCGCCGATCGGATGGCGGGTTGACCGGCTGTCGCTTGTTGTTTCGACACTTGCCCCCGGCGGCTCCCAATACCGCGAGCTGGCCGGCTGGCGGCTCGCCGCCGCTCAGTCCAACGGCACCGTGTAGTTCAGGCCCAGCCTGCCGCCGTCCGGATAGATCGTCTGCCCGGTGAGGTACGACGCATCGTCGCTGGCGAGAAACGCGGCGACCGCGGCGACCTCCGCCGGTTCGCCGAGCCGGCGCATCGGCGTGCGCGACAGGATTTTCCTGCGCGACGCCTCGTCGCCGAGGACCGCCTGGCGCGCCATCTCGGTCGCGATGGTGCCGGGTCCGATGCCGTTCACCCGGATGCCATGCGGCGCGAGCGACAGCGCCATCACCTTGGTCAGCTGGTTGACCGCTCCCTTGCTGACCGTATAGGGGACCTGGTTGGCGATCGCGAGGACGGCGTTCACCGACGACAGGTTGATGATCGCGCCGTGCACCTGGTCCGCCACCATCGCCTTTGCAACCGCCTGACCGAACAGGAACATCGACTTCAGATTGACCCGCAGCACCCGATCGAAGTCCGCTTCGGCGAGGTCGAGAAACTCGCAGGCGTGGGTGATGCCGGCGTTGTTCACCAGCACGTCGATGCGGCGCTCGCGGGCGAGGGTCTCGCGTACGACGCGCGCGACATCGTCGCCATTCGCCGCGTCGGCAGCCGTGAACGTCGCGTTACGGATTTTCGCCGCGGCCGCACGACCAGCGTCCTCGGTCACGTCCACCAGCGTGACACGCGCACCTTCGGCCGCAAAGCGTTCGGCGATCGCAAGACCGATGCCTCGCGCAGCACCGGTCACGATGGCAATCCGGCCGGCGAGGCGCTGCGATGATTTCATGCGGGTCTCCAGGCGGGTACTCACACGGTTGCGACCGGCCGGGTCGGGTCGGCGCACCATTCGCTCCACGAGCCGGGGTAGAGCCGGGTGCCGCCCAGACCCGCGACCTCCATCGCGAGCAGATTGTGGCAGGCCGTAACACCGCTCCCGCAATAGTGGGCAACGTGTTCGGGCGCGGTCGCGCCAAGCAGTTCGGCGAATTGCGCTCGCAGCACTTCCGCCGGCTTGAAAGTACCGTCGGCGTTCAGGTTCAGTCCGTACGGGCGGTTGCGCGCGCCGGGAATGTGTCCGGCGACCGGATCGAGCGGCTCGATCTCGCCCCGGAAGCGCTCCGGCACGCGCGCATCGACCAGCAGCGGCTTGTGCGTCCCGAGACCTTGCAACACTTCGAAGGCATTCACCGTCGACCCGACTCGCCGCGCCGCGAACGACGCCGGTCGCGGAACCGAAGGCTCTGCCGTCACCGGCCGGCCCTCCGCCGTCCACTTCGCGAAACCCCCATCGAGCACAGCCGCCGTATCGTGTCCAAGCCAGCGCAGCATCCACCACAGCCGCGCGGCGAACATGCCGCCGCCCTGGTCGTAGGCAACGACGTCTTTCGTCGAATCCACCCCGAGGCGCGAAAACAGCGACGCACACTGCGCAGGGGAGGGCAGCGGATGGCGGCCGTTGCGGCCGGTCTTCGGGGCCGACAGATCACGGTCGAGGTGGACGAAAATCGCCTGCGGGACATGTGATTCGAGAAAGCGGTCTTCGCCCCAGCGGTCCGGCTTGGTGAGGTCGTGGCGGACGTCGAAGATTGCGACTCGGGGATCGTCGAGTCGCGACGCGAGCTCAGCGGTTGAGATCAGCGTGTTGTGCATGCCCCGAGTCCCTCCAGCGCCTGCGCCATCTCACGCCGGTAGAACTCGTGGAAATGCTGCATGCCATCTTCCATCGGCGACTGGTACGGACCGACCTCGCTGCGGCCCTGCGCGAAAAGCAGCTTGCGGCCCTCGTCCATGCGCATTGCGATCTCGTCGTCCTCGGCCGAGGTCTCCATGTACGCCGCCTGCTCCGCGTCGACGAACTCGCGCTCGAACAGCGCGATTTCCTCGGGATAGTAGAACTCGATGACGTTCAGCGTGCGATTCTGAGCCTTGGGGTAGAGCGTGCTCACCACCAGCACGTGCGGGTACCACTCGATCATCAAGTTCGGGTAGTAGGTGAGCCAGATCGCACCGTGGTTGGGGATCTTGCCGTCGTAGTAGCGAAGCACCGCCGCGTGCCACTTGGCGTAGGCCTGGGTGCCGGGTTTCGCGAGCTGGTTGTTGATGCCGACCGTCTGCAGCGACGCCCAGGGCGCGAACTCCCAGCGCAGGTTGTCGCAGGTCACGAACTGGCCGAGTCCGGGATGGAACGGGCCGACGTGGTAGTCCTCGAGGTAGACCTCGATGAACGATTTCCAGTTGTAGTTGCAATCGTGCAGTTCGATCCGGTCCAGCACGTAACCGGAAAAGTCGAACGGCGCCGTCGACACGCCGTCAAGGTCCGCGCGGGGATCGCGTGGCCCGTCGAACAGCAGCCCGTTCCAACGCTTCATCGGCGAGCGGGCGAGGCTCTCGCAGGGCTGCGTCGCGAAATGCGGCGCGCCGAGCAGGCGGCCGGTCAGGTCGTAGGTCCAGCGGTGCAGCGGGCATACGATGTTGGGCGCGTTGCCGCGACCCTTCATCATCACCGACTGGCGGTGCCGGCAGATGTTCGACAGGAGCTCGATGCCTCCCGCGCTGCGGACCAGTGCCTGGCCGTTGTCCCGGCCCGGCAACGCGCAGAAGTCGCCGACCTCGGGCACCATCAGCTCGTGGCCGGCGTAGCCGGGCGCGCGAGCGAACAACCCACGCATCTCCGCCTCGAACACCCGAGGGTCGCAGTACCAGGCGGGAGGAAACTGCGAAACGGCCTGGGCGAGTCGCTCAGCCGTGGCGAGATCCGACATGAATCAGGGTCCTTTCGTGGATGAATCCAACCCAACCCAACCCAACCCAACAACCCGGACTTTCGAAGGCTTCCCCTTACTTACCTACCGGGAGGCCGCCGCGGGTCCGGACCGCTATGCCAAGTCGGCCACGTGAAAGGGCCGCGCTAAACGACAAACATGTTAGGATATTGCATCTTGGGCCGCCGGGTCAAGGCTCGTCGGCAAAAGCGGCTGCCGGACCCTGTCGGGCAGTGCGAACCGAGCGCTTTGACCCGCACCTGCGCCCCGGCTACGCTGCTACGGCAGCGGGTTGACGAACCCGGGTTTCGCTGACTTTCTCCTTTCATGGCACCGATCCCCGACACGCCGGCAAGTTTCGAGGCGGCGCTCGCCGAGCTCGAGGACATCGTCGCGCGGATGGAAGGCGGCCAGCTGCCGCTCAAGGAGGCGCTCGCAGCCTACCAGCGAGGCGCGAAGCTGCTGGGCTATTGCCAGAGCGAACTCAAGGACGCGCAGCAACAGGTCGAGATCCTCGAGAAGGGCATGCTGAAGCCGTTCGAGCCGGGAAGCGGCGATGCGTGACGACCTCGGCTGGGAAGTGTGGTCGTCCGAACGCCAGCGCCGGGTCGAGCATGTGCTCGAACAGGCCATGCCGAAACCCGAAAGTCCCGTTGCGAAACTCGCCGAGGCCATGCGCTATTCGACGCTTGGCGGTGGCAAGCGCGTGCGTGCGTTGCTCTGTTACGCGGCGGGCGATTTTGCCGGTGCCGATCCGCTCGTCGTCGACGCGGCGGCGGCGGCGGTGGAAATGATCCACGCCTACTCGCTGATCCACGACGACCTGCCGTGCATGGACGACGACGACCTGCGGCGGGGCAAGCCGAGTTGCCACATCGCGTTCGGCGAGGCGACAGCGATGCTGGCCGGCGACGCACTGCAGGCGCTGGCATTCGAAGTGCTCGGGGGCTCCGCGATGCGCAATGCGGGCGTGGGCTGCGCGATTCTCGGCGAGGCGTCCGGCGCGCTCGGCATGGCCGGCGGGCAAGCGATCGATCTCGACTCCGTCGGCTGCTCGTTGTCGCTGCCGTCGCTCGAAGACATGCACCGTCGCAAGACCGGCGCGCTGATCCGCGCATCGGTACGCTTGGGCGCTGCCTGCGGCGCTCCTCCTGGTGATGGCGAAGCGGGTGCGCTCGATGCGTACGCCGCCGCCGCGGGGCTCGCCTTCCAGATCGTCGACGACGTGCTCGACGTCGAGGGGTCCTCGGCGACGCTGGGCAAGACCGCTGGCAAGGACGCCGCCAGTGGCAAGCCCACCTACGTGGCGCACGTCGGGCTGGAACCGGCGAAGCTGCGCGCCGAGCGGCTTCGCCTCGACGCGCACGCGGCCATTGCAGCTTATGGCGGACGCGCTCGCCGGCTCACCGAGCTGGCCGACTGGATTGCGCTGCGGCGGCACTGACCCGATGAGCGACCGCCTGCTCGAAAGCATCGATTCGCCGGATGCGCTGCGCGCGCTGCCTCGCGAGAAACTGCCGCAGCTCGCTCGCGAATTGCGCGCGTTCCTGCTGCAATCGGTCGCGCAGACCGGCGGCCACCTGTCGTCGAACCTCGGCACGGTCGAACTCACGATCGCGCTGCACTACGTTTTTGCTACGCCGCACGACCGGCTGGTGTGGGACGTCGGCCACCAGACCTATGCGCACAAGATCCTGACCGGACGTCGCGCCGCGATGGCCAAGCTGCGCCAGTGGGGCGGGCCGTCGGGGTTTCCGCGCCGCAGCGAGAGCGAGTACGACACCTTCGGCACCGCGCACAGCTCGACGTCGATCTCGGCGGCGCTCGGCATGGCGATGGCGGCCAAGCTCAAGGGCGAGGAGCGCAGGGTCGTGGCGGTGATTGGCGACGGCGCCATGAGCGCGGGCATGGCCTTCGAGGCGCTCAACAACGCTGGTATCGCGGGCGCCGACCTGCTGGTCATCCTGAACGACAACGAGATGTCGATCAGCGAGCCGGTGGGCGCGTTTCACCGCCATCTCGCCAAAGTGCTGTCGTCGCGCTTCTACAACAGCGTGCGGCGCGGCGGCAAGGAAGTGCTGTCGAAGCTGCCGCCGATGCAGGACTTCGCCAGGCGCGCGGAGGAGCACGTGAAGGGCATGGTGCTACCCGGCACGTTGTTCGAGGAGTTCGGCTTCAACTACATCGGTCCGATCGACGGCCATGACGTCGATGCGCTGGTGGCGACGCTCGGCAACGTGCGCGCACTGAAGGGGCCGCAGTTCCTGCACGTGATCACCCGCAAGGGCTTCGGCTACGCGCGCGCCGAGGACAATCCGATCCTCTATCACGGCGTGACCAGGTTCGATCCGGCGGCCGGCATCGCTGCCAAGGCTCCGTCGAAGCCGAGCTACACGCAGGTGTTCGGCGACTGGCTGTGCGACATGGCGGCCGCGGACCCGCGGCTGGTCGGCATCACACCGGCCATGCGCGAAGGCTCGGGACTGGTGCGCTTTTCGAAGGAGCACCCGAAGCGCTATTTCGACGTCGGCATCGCCGAGCAGCACGCGGTGACGTTCGCCGCGGGACTCGCCTGCGAAGGCATGAAGCCGGTCGTGGCGATCTACTCGACGTTCCTGCAGCGCGGGTACGACCAACTGATCCACGACGTCGCGATCCAGAACCTGCCGGTGATGTTCGCGATCGATCGTGCGGGCATCGTCGGTGCCGACGGTGCCACGCACCTGGGCGCATTCGACCTGTCGTACCTGCGCTGCGTGCCAAACCTGGCGGTGATGACGCCGTCCGACGAGGACGAGTGCCGCAAGCTGCTCACCACGGCGTTCCGGCTGGGTTCGCCCGCCGCGGTGCGCTACCCGCGCGGCAGCGGGCCGGGCGTGGCGATCGACACCGCGCTGACTTCGTTGCCGGTGGGCAAGGGTATGTTGGTGCGCGAGACCAGGCGTCGCAACCACCGGGTCGCGATCCTCGCGTTCGGCGCGCCGCTCGCCGCCGCGCTTGAGGCCGCGGATGTGCACGACGCAACGGTCGCGAACATGCGCTTCGTGAAGCCGCTCGATGTCGATCTGGTGCTCGCGCTGGCGCGCGATCATGACGCGCTGGTCAGCATCGAGGAGAACGTGATCGCGGGCGGGGCGGGCAGCGCGGTGGGCGAAGCCCTCGCAGCGGCGGGCGTCACGACACCGCTAGTGATGCTCGGGCTTCCGGACGAGTTCATCGATCACGGCGATCCCGAGTTTCTGATCGCGCAATGCGGGCTCGATCCGAAAGGCATCGCGGCATCGATCGCGCGCCGTTTCGGCCCGCTGGCTGCCGAAGCCTGGCCGAAGAAGCCGGCCGCCGCGTAGGGCCGCGAGCCCGAGCGTTTGCCATAATAGGGCGATGAATCACCCGGAGTCTCCCGGAGGCGTGGTGCCGATGCCCGACGTGCAGTCGGCGTCCGACCAGCGCGAGCTTGCGATCGACCAGGTCGGCATCCGCGGGCTGCGCTATCCGCTGTCGATCGCCGATCGCGACGGCGTGCAGACGACCATCGCCGACTGCAGCGTGTTCGTCGCGCTCGCCGCGGAGCGCAAGGGCACGCACATGTCGCGGCTGGTCGCTTTGCTGGAGGAGCGCGCGCTGCCCGGCGCCGAGCCGATCGGCGTGGCCAACCTGCGCACGCTGCTCGATACGCTGATCGCGCGGCTCGATGCCCCCGGCGGACGCCTCGAGCTCGCCTTCCCGTTCTTTGTGCGCAAGACCGCGCCGGTGTCCGGCGTGGCGAGCCTGCTCGATTACCAGGCGAAGCTGGTGGGCGAGCTACGCCTCGGCCGCTATGCGCAGACGATCGCGGTCGCCGTTCCCGTGACTTCGCTGTGCCCGTCGTCGAAGGAAGTTTCCGAATACGGCGCGCACAACCAGCGCTCGGTCATTACCATCACCGCGCGCACCCGCGAGCCGGTGTTCGTGGCCGACCTGCTGCGCGTCGCGGAGGAAGAAGCGTCCTCGGAGCTGTTCGGAATCCTGAAGCGCGCCGACGAGAAGTACGTTACCGAGCGCGCCTACGACAATCCGCGCTTTGTCGAGGACCTGGTGCGCGGTGTCGCCGCCCGGCTCGATGCCGATGCCCGGCTCGACGGGTTCGTGGTCGAGGCGGAGAATTTCGAATCTATCCATAACCACTCCGCCTACGCGCGGATCGCGCGCGGGCTGTAGTCCCGGGCCGGATCCGGCGTCAAGGGCCGCGATCCGGAACTGCGGAACGACTACTATTCCGGCGCACCGAAGCCAGTTACACGCTCAACCGCGCCGGATCGAGATACTGCTGCCGGTAGAGCTCGAACGGCATCGTATCCGCCGCCTCGATCTCGCGCTGCCTGACGCGCGACTCCTCGGCGAGACGGGCGAAGCCTCCAGCGAGGTCGGTCGGATACGGCAACGCGCAGACAGCGTCGCGATGACGGATCGATTGCGCGAGCACGAAGCGCGCATAGGAGTTCCCATGTTCCCCCGCCATCGCCTGTAACACGCGTGCGGAGGGCGTCGACGATGGATCGTCTAACGCGGCCACGGCGGAGGCGAGCGCCTCCCCATACGCGGGCGTGCCGTTGGCCGCATCGAGCGCCCTGGCGATCGGCGCGCACTCTGTCAGCACCTCGGCACCCCATGCGACGAGTGTGACCTCGTGCGCTCCCCGGGTCAGGCGCAGGCCCGGTTCGCGACCGCGCGACGCGACACGATGCTGATTGTGACCATTGGCGGCGATTTCCTGCGCACTGTCTGGTGGACTGTCGCTCAGCAGGCAATGCAGCAGGAACACGTCAAGCAGGCGCATCGTGTCCGCGCCGATGCCCACCGCGCGGAACGGATCGAGGTCCATCAGGCGCACCTCCACGTACTCGACGCCACGCTCGCGTAGCGCGTGCAACGGTCGCTCGCCGAGGCGAATGCGGCGCTTGGGCCGGATGGTGCCGTAGAACTCGTTCTCGATCTGCAGCAGCGTCACCGCGAGCTGGTGGTAGTCGTCGCCATCGCGAATTCCGAGCGTCTCGTAGGGCGGATAGGCCCGCGTGAGCGCCAGCTGCAGCGAAGCGCCGTAACTTTCGAGGTTGTTGTAGCTCACCGACAGCGACGACTGCGCGTCGCTCTGGTAGCCCAGGCGCCCCATGCGCAGCGACGTCGCGTAGGGCAGGTAGAGCGTGTCCGCGCTCAACCGCTCGAGCTCGTGCGGGCGGCCCTCGACAAAGCAAGCGCACACCGCGGGCGAGGCACCGAACAGATAGAGCAGCAGCCACGAATGACGGCGGAAGTTGCGGATCAGCGCGAAGTACGCGTCATTGGCGGGTTGCTCCGGCAGCGAGAAGTTGTAGTGGATGCCGGAGATCGTCTGCATGCGCCGGCCGTAGCGATGAGCGAGGCCCCTCCTGTACACGCGCTTCGCGTGGCCGATGTTGGAGCTGCCATAGTGGCCGATCGGGATCGCGTCATCCGCGGGCAGCTTGCACGGCATGCTCCCGCACCACAGCAGTTCGTCGCCGATCGCGCGGTAGACGACCTGATGGATCTCGGTCAACTCTCGCACACAGGCTTCGCCGGTGGCGTGCACGCCGGTGATCAGCTCGAGCTGCGACTCGGAAAAGTCGGTCGTGATGAACGGGTGGGCGAGCGCGGACCCTAAGAGCGGCGGATGCGGCGTTGTCGCGAGTGTCCCGTCCGGACGCACGCGCAGGCTCTCCTTTTCGACGCCGCGCTGCA
>JBKKAZ010000260.1:0-9470 GCA_046714435.1 Casimicrobiaceae bacterium | reverse complement strand
AGCGCAGAGCCCTATTCCAGGCTTGAGGGCGAGGCCGAAAACAAACCGCCGCGGCAGGCCGCGGCGCTTGGGTGGAATCGTTGGTCGGGGTGAGAGGATTTGAACCTCCGGCCTCTACGTCCCGAACGTAGCGCTCTACCAGGCTAAGCTACACCCCGAGGGACTCATTGCGATTTTCGCGCTGACGTGCCGCGAGCAGCTTGGTCCGTCAGCTACCGACCCGCGGTCAGAACGTGCGGTCGGACGCGAAAGCGGCCAATTCTAGCAGGCTTCGGGCGTAGGGCGAAGGCGGGAGGTCGGCCACGCAGGCGGCAGCGACGCGGCTTTCGTCGGCGGCGCGGCTCTGCGAGTAGGTCAGCGCGCCGGTGCGCCGGAGCACGGCAACGACCGGTGCGAAGTCGGTCAGCCGCCCGCCGCCTACGATCGCGTGGCGGATCGTCGCCGCGTCCTCGGGACTGCCCACTGCGAGCGCGCGGATCAAGGGCAACGTCATCTTGCCTTCGGCGAGATCGTCGCCAAGGCTCTTGCCGATCGCGGTGGCGTCGCCCGAGTAGTCGAGCACGTCGTCCATGATCTGGAACGCCGTGCCGACGTGCCGGCCGTAGCGAGCAAACGCTTCGATGCGCACTTCCGGGGCGTCGCCCAGGCACGCGCCAAGCCGCGCGGCCGCCTCGAACAGCTTGGAGGTCTTGCGCTGGATCACGTTCAGGTAGGCCGCCTCATCGAGACCGGCGTTGCCGGAGTTCATCAGCTGCAGCACCTCGCCCTCGGCGATCACGTTGGTCGCGTCAGCGACGATCGCGAGCACCGCCATCCGGTCGGTCGAAACCATCAGCTGGAACGCGCGCGAGTACAGGAAGTCGCCGACCAGCACCGCGGCCGCGTTGCCGAATGCGGCGTTGGCGGTGGCGCGGCCGCGGCGTTGCGATGACTCGTCGACCACGTCGTCGTGCAGCAGCGTCGCTGTGTGGATCATCTCCACGACGGCGGCCAGCGTGTACTGGTCGCGGCCCCGATATCCGCAGGCGCCGGCTGCGAGCAGGAGCAGCGCCGGGCGCAGGCGCTTGCCGCCGCCGCCGATGATGTAGTCGGCGATCTGGCGTACCAGCAGGATCTCGGAGTCGAGCGCGGCGCGAAGCACCTGGTCGACTTCGGCCAGGCCGGGGCCGATGACGGGCTTCAGGGATTCGAGAGTCATGGATTGCCCGGGGTGGCCCCTGGGCGGCGCGCGACGCCCCGGACCGGCACGGCGCCGGTGCAATGGCCCGCGATTCTACCGGATCGGCGACAGCGCTTGCGCGCTGCGCAAAGGGGTCAGGTTAGTTTCGCCCGCGCACGGCGCTAGAGACGGCAGGTTGGCGCCTCGAAAGTAACCTGACCCCTTTGGGGACTTTGACAACCAGGCCGGTAACCCCTTATAATTCAAAACTTTTCTCCGGTTGGACGAGGATCGCTCGACCGCCCGAAAAAAGTCGCAATCACGGCAGAACAAGGAGTTCCACTCATGTACGCGGTCGTAAAAACCGGCGGCAAGCAGTACAAGGTTGCCCCCGGCGAAAAACTCAAAGTCGAACAGCTACCGGTGGACGTGGGCGCGGAAGTGATTCTCGATTGCGTGTTGATGGTCGGCGAAGGCGAAAGCGTCCGTGTGGGCCAGCCCACCGTTGCCGGTGCGGCGGTCAAGGCCAAGGTGCTGGCCCAGGGCCGGCATCCGAAGGTGAAGATCTTCAAGATGCGCCGGCGCAAGCACTATCAGAAGCATCAGGGACATCGGCAGAACTACACCGAGCTGGTGATCGAAAGCATCGTCGCCTGACGGCGGGGCGACAGGAAACTGAGCAGGAAACCGACATGGCACACAAGAAGGCAGGCGGAAGCTCGCGCAACGGGCGCGACTCCGAATCGAAACGGCTGGGCGTGAAGGTCTATGGTGGCGAGTCGATCCGCGCGGGCGGCATCATCGTTCGCCAGCGCGGCACCAAGCTGCATGCCGGCGTCAACGTCGGCATGGGCAAGGACCACACGCTGTTCGCGCTGACCGACGGGCAGGTCAAATACGACGTGCGCGGCCCGAAGGGCGACAAGTACGCCGACGTGGTCGAGGGCGTGCCGGCACCGGCCTGACTGCGCGATTCATCGTTGCATCGACGAGGCCCCGCCGGGCGACCCGCGGGGCCTTGTTCATCGTGACGACGCAGCGCTCTTGCGCCGCTCGATCCATCACACCTCAATTGTCGTTCCCGCGAATGCGGGAACCCAGTGTCGTTGACACGGGGTCAGCTCCAGCTGCAAGAACAGAGACGCTGGGCCCCCGCCTCCGCGGGGGCGACGGAATCAGCAATTGCGAGAACCTCGCACGACTCTCGGAAACAACCTCCTGGCGCTTGACACTCATCGGCGCTCGATCCACCACATCAGCGCGATCCCGATCGCGGTGAACACGACCAGCGGAAACGCGGCCGAGAACAGCGGCGGCCAGTCGTTGAGCACGCCGAGGTTGGAAAACAGCCGGCCGAGCAGGAAGAACACCAGGCCGAGCATCGTGCCGGTGAAGATGCGCAGCCCCAAGCCGCCCGAGCGGGTCTGGAAATGCGCGAACGGCAGCGCCAGCACCATCATCACCAGCACCGCGCCCGGATAGAAGATCTTGCTCCAGAACGCGATCTCGAAGCGCGAGGTCTTCTGGGCGTTGCCCGACAGCACGCGAATGTTGTCGTACAGGGTGTCGAGCTCGAGCCGCTCCGGCGCGACCTGGTAGACGGTGAGGATCGACGGCCGCAGCACGGTGTCCCAGACCAGCTCCGGAAAGTGGGTCACTCGCGCGCTGTCGCTGCCGAAGTCGGTGATGCGGACGTTGGCGAGCTGCCAGCGTCCGGCCTGCAGGAAGCGCCCGGATTCCGCGTTGCGCACCCGCGACAACCTCAGCGTGTCGTCGAATTCGTAGACGCGCACGCCGACCAGCGTGAGGTCGGCCAGCACCGAGCGGACGTTGACGAAGGTAAGGCCCTCCTTGAACCAGAATCCGGAGTCAAACTGCTGCGCGACCACGCTTGCGGAATCGCCTTTCGCCGCCGCCCGCAGCGATTGCGCAAGCCGCTCGGCCTTGGGCGCCACGAACTCGCCCGCCAGAAACGTCGCCAGCGCGAGCGGAATGCCGACACGGATCACCGCCCAGCCGACCTGGAACAGCGACGCCCCGGATACCCGCATCACGGTGTACTCGGAGTTGCCGACCAGCTGCGAGATCGCGAACAACGTGCCGATCAGCGCCGACACCGGGAACAGCTCGTAGGCGCGGGCGGGCAGGTGCAGCGCCACGAACGTCAGCGCGTTGCCGATGCCGTAGCTGCCCATGCCGACGTCGCCCAGTTCGTTGATCAGGTCGAAGAACGCGAACAGCATCAGCAGCCCGCCGAAAACGACCAGCGTCGCGGCGAGCACTTCGCGCCCGACGTAGCGTGTCAGCGTGCGCATCGCCTCATCCTGCCGGCGCCGGGGCGCTGCCCCGGGTGCGGCGCCAGGCAGGCGCGGGAAGGCGCATCCGGTAACTGAACAGCAGCGTGACGACCAGCGCCGCCAGTGCGTGCGGAACGATCAGCGCGACCCAGAAATCGAGCTTCCCCTGCGCGACCAGGCTCTGGATGATGTTGAGCCCGTTGCTGTACACCATGTAGAAGAACGCCGCGGAGAGCAGGTTGAACGAGCGGCCCATGCGCGGATTGACCTGGCCGAGTGGAATCGCGGCGAGCGTGACCAGCAAGGCCAGGATCGGGACCGAGAGCCGCCAGAACAGCTCGCTTCGCTCCAGGCTGCCGTCGGAAACCAGCAGCGCCTCGGTGGGAATCGCCTTGCGCGACGCCGGCAGCATGCGGGCCTCCGCCGGCTCGATCCGCCGGCCGAGCCTTTCGAATTCGATCATCCGGTACTCGAGGCTCCCCGGCTTGCCTTCGTAGCGGCGGCCTTCCTGGAGCACGATGAAGCGGTCGCCGTTGGGCATCTCCTCGAGGCGCGCGAGCCGCGCGACCGTGGTTTCGTCCCTGGCCGGATCGGTCGATTGCAGGAAGACGTTGCGGATGGTGCCGTCGAAGCTGCTCACGCTGTCGACGAACACCACCAGCTTCGCGCGCTTGAATTCACGGAACAGCCCGGGGGCGAGCAGCATGAGTTCGTCACGCGATTCGAGCTGCCGCTCGAACTCGAGCTTGCGGCGCTCCGCCCACGGCGACAGGAACAGCGACAGCACCACGATCGCGACCAGGAACGGCGCCGCGAACAGCAGGATCGGCCTCAGCCAGGCCGCGAGCGACTGGCCGGCGGTGAACCACACGATCATCTCGCTGTCGCGGTACCAGCGCGTCACCGTCAGTAACACGGTCAGAAACAATGCGACCGTCAACAGGATGTTCAGGTAAAAAAGCGCGTTGAACCCGAGCAGCGCAGCGATACCGTCCGGCGCGATGCTGCCGCCCGCCGCGCGGGCGAGCAGGCGCAGCACCAGGTTGGTGAACAGGATCGCGAGGAGGATCAGGAACAGCCCGATTGCGGTCAGCGTGAGTTCGCGCACCAGGCTGCGGCGAAAAATCATGACGGCGGGAAAATCTTTGACTTTTTCGCCGGAACTTGTGAATATTGGCCGCAATACCGACTATCGGTAAGAATAGGCCGCGTCCGTCCCGAGGGAGCGTTATGGAATTTACCATAAAAAGCGGCAGTCCCGAGAAGCAGCGCAGTGCTTGCGTGGTGGTCGGCGTGTTCGACAATCGCAAGCTTTCGCTGTCCGCGGAGCTGATCGACCGCGCGAGCAACGGCTACGTCAGCGAGATCATTCGCCGCGGCGACATGGAGGGCAAGCTCGGGTCGACGCTGCTGCTCCACAATGTGCGCGGCACGCTCGCCGACCGCGTGCTGCTGGTCGGCCTCGGCAAGGAGCGCGACTTCCGCGACAAGGAGTTCCGCGCGGCGGTGCGCGCCACCGTCAAGCTGCTGAACGAAACCGGATCCTACGAGGCGGTCGTCTACCTGACCGAGGAAAAGGTCAAGCGGCGCGAAGTGGGCTGGCGTGTCGAGCATGCGGTGGTGGTCGCGATGGAGGCGGTGTACCGCTTCGAGCAGATGAAAAGCCAGCCCACCGAGGTGCGGCGGCCGCTTCGCAAGCTTACGCTGTCGGTGCCGCAGCGCTCGGATCTGGCGGCCGGCGAAAAGGCCGCGGCGCAGGGGCTCGCGATTGCGCACGGCATGGAACTCGCGTGCGACCTTGGTAACCTGCCGGGGAACGTGTGCACGCCGACCTACCTCGGCGAGCGCGCGTTGGCACTCGCCGGCGAATTCCCCGACCTCAAGGTCCAGGTCCTGGATCGGCCGCAGATCGAGGCGCTCGGCATGGGCTCGTTCCTGTCGGTCACCAACGGCAGCGAACAGCCACCGCGGTTTATTGTGATGGAGTACATGAACTCGCCGAAGAAGGCACGGCCCTACGTGCTGGTGGGCAAGGGCATCACCTTCGACACCGGCGGCACTTCGCTCAAGCCGGGGCTGGACATGGATCACATGAAATTCGACATGTGCGGCGCAGCGAGCGTGATCGGCGCGATGCGGGCGATGCTCGAGTTGAAGCCGCCAATTTCGGTCGTGGCGCTGGTCCCCGCCTGCGAGAACATGCCCTCGGGGCGCGCCACCAAGCCCGGCGACGTGGTGAAGAGCATGTCGGGGCAGACCATCGAGATCCTGAACACCGACGCCGAAGGACGCCTGATCCTCGCCGACGCGCTCACCTATGCCGAGCGCTACGAGCCGGAAGCGGTCGTCGACGTGGCGACGCTCACCGGCGCGATGGTGATCGCGCTCGGCCATGTGGCCTGCGGCGTATTCAGCAACAACGACGCGCTCGGTCGCGCGCTGGTCGCGGCGGGCGACGAGGCCTACGACCGTGGCTGGCCGATGCCGCTCTGGGACGACTACCATGACGGGCTCGCCAGCAATTTCGCCGACATGGCGAACATCGCCGGAAGATCGGCCGGAAGCATCACGGCGGCGTGTTTTCTCTCCAAGTTCGCGAAGAAGTTCGACTGGGCGCACCTGGACATCGCGGGAATTGCCTATCGCAACGGCAAGGAGAAAGGCGCGACCGGCCGGCCGGTGCCGCTGCTGGTGACCTGGCTGCTCTCGCAGGACGCCGTTGCCGCGTAGCTCCGCGCGATGACGACCATCGACTTCTACTCGCACGTCGACGATTGCCTGGTGGTCGCGGCGAGACTCGTCGCCAAGGCCTACGCGCAGCACGGCAGCGTGCGGGTGCTGACTCCCGACGCGCAGGCGACCGATGCGCTCGACCGGCTGCTGTGGACGCGGCCGCCGACCGGTTTCGTCCCCCACTGCCGGCTCGCAAGCCCGCTCGCCTTCGAAACGCCGGTCATTGTCGATCACGTGCTCGAGCACGAAGGCGCCGCGACCGTGCTGATCAACCTGCACGGCTCGCCCCCACCCTTTTTCAGCCGCTTCGAGCGCTTGGCCGAGATCGTTGGACGCGACGAAGCGCAGGTCACCGCCGGCCGCGACCGCTACCGGTTCTACCGCGAACGAGGCTACGAACTTCGCACCCATAAGCTGGGTGAAACGACCTGAACGCATGCCCACCGCGCGCGAACTCCTCGAGCAGGCCGACGCGCTGATGCGCCGCAATCGCGCGGCCTCGGCCGTCGAGGTCTCGCGCCGCGAGTCGCCGCCGGACACCGAGACCCGGGCGCGCGCGCCGGTGGCGGCTAACGCGGTGGTCTCGCCGCGAACGATCCAGCGCGAGCCGATTCAGCCCGCCGCCATGGCTTCCGCATCGGCACCCTCGGCGCCGCTGTCTTCGCTGAAGCCGCCCCAAAGCGGCGAGCATGATGTACCGCTGCTCACCGAAGCGGTTCCCGAGGCGAGCGCTGCCAGCTTCGATACGCTCGACCTGCCAACGTCGCGGGAGAGCATCGACGACGTGCCGCTCCTGACCGACGCGGTCGAGGAGATCGACGTCCCGATCGTGGACGATATCGCCGGGGGCGAACCCTCGATCTGGGAGATGACCGCGCGCGGGGAGTCGAGCGTGCTGGGCCCGGCCCCCGACACGTTGGTGGTCGTGCCGCCCCCGGACCTGCCGCCGCCTGGTCGCGATCCCCTCGGACTGGACCAGCCACCACGGGGCTTCGTGCCCTCCGACACGGCAAGCGCTGCCGCCGCCGAGACCGCGCGCCGCGCGACGATGCTCCCGCCGATTCCCGACGCATTGTGGGTCGAGCGCGCGCCCTCGCACATCGGATCGGATGCAGCTGACACCGCAACCCGTACCGACGAGGTGGCGCCACCCATCGCCGACGCCCTGGCCCCACCCGTCGTCGCCGAAGTGTCGCCGGATGACGGCGCTGCGGTCGAACGCGACCAGCCTCGCGACCTCCCTGCGGAGGAGCGCTTCAACAACGACCGCATTCGTGAAGTCGCCGAAGAGATCAGCATGCAGGTATTGCAGCGGATCGACATTTTCGCCGACACCAGCCTGCGGGCGCAGCTGGTCGAGCGGTTGCGGCCTGCGGTCGACCGTGCGAGCGCCGAGCTGGTGGCGCACATCAACGAGCACATTGGCGAACTGCTGCGCGCGTTTGTCGCGGAAGCGATCGAGCGCGAGATCGAGAACTGGCGCGACCGCGAAAACGAATCGAAGCAATGAGGTCGCGCGTACCGAAGCGTCGCCTGCGCGCCGGCCAGTCTTGCACTGCGGCCAGGCGCGAGCTTGAACCCAGCGACTGAACGGACGCTGATCGGGGACGGTCCACAACAGCGGCTTGCAGTCCCCATAGGCTAAAGTCGCGCCATGTTCGAACTCACCGGAATCGAGCACCACTACGGCAGCACCCGCGTGCTGGACGTCCCCGGCTGGCGCGCGGAAGCGGGCGAAGCGTGGCTGCTCGCGGGGCCGTCCGGCAGCGGCAAGTCGACGCTGCTGCACCTCCTCGCGGGGCTGATGCGCCCCAGCGCGGGCCGGGTCGTGGTCGCGGACGCCGAAGTCACGTCGCTCGCCTCGTCGGCGATCGATCGCTGGCGCGGCCGCACGGTCGGGCTGGTTCCGCAGCGGCTGCATCTGATCGGCGCGGTGACGGTGGTCGATAACCTGCGCCTCGCGCAGACCCTGGCGGGGCTTCCCGTCGACGAAGGACGCATCGCCGCGTTGCTCGAGACGTTACAGATCACCGAGTTCGCGCAACGCTTCCCGCGCGAGCTGTCGCACGGTCAGGCGCAGCGCGTCGCGATCGCGCGCGCAGTCGTCAACCGACCAGCGCTGGTGCTGGCCGACGAGCCGACGGCCAGCCTCGACGACGTGCATGCTGCCGCGGCCCTCGAGCTCCTGCGCTCGCAGGCGCTGGAAGCGGGCGCGACGCTGGTGGTCGCCTCGCACGACGCGCGCGTGCGTCCCTTGCTGCCGCACGCGTTCACGCTTCCGGCCCGGGCGCAGCAAGCGGCGTGGGCATGATCCGGCTCGCGCTGGCGTACGCACGGCGGCGACCGCTATCCACGCTACTGGTCGTGTTGCTGTTCGCCGCCGGCACGGCGGTGGTCGCGCTGACACTGATCGTCACGCGCGAATTGGAGACGCGGCTGAACCGCGACGCCGAGGGTATCGACCTCGTCGTCGGCGCCAAGGGCAGCCCATTGCAGCTGGTACTGGCGGGCGTCTACCACGTGGACGTGCCGCCGGGGAACATCCCGCTGGGTTCGGTCGCTGCGTTGCGGGCCCACCCGCTGATCGCCGAGGCGATTCCGCTCGCGCTCGGCGACAGTTTCCGCGGCTATCGCATCGTTGGAACCGAGCCGGCGCTTGTCGACCATTACCGCGGCCGGCTCGCGAGCGGGGCGCTGTGGCAGAAGCCGATGCAGGCGGTCCTCGGTAGCGAGGTGGCGCGCGCGTCGGGACTG
Organism: Casimicrobiaceae bacterium; assembly: GCA_046714435.1. GTDB lineage: Bacteria > Pseudomonadota > Gammaproteobacteria > Burkholderiales > Casimicrobiaceae > VBCG01. The sequence continues at coordinate 527 of JBKKAZ010000260.1, read as the reverse complement.
GCGATCGGCGCGCAGTTCACCGGTTCGCACGGCCTCTCGACAAGCGGCGGCGAGCATGGCGATGCGCCTTACCTCGTGGTCGGCGTACTGGCGCCGTCCGGTACGGTGATGGACCGGATGGTGCTGACCGCCATCGACAGCGTGTGGGCCGTGCACAACGCACGTCACGCTGCCGAGCCTGCCGATGAGGACCACGACCAGCACGCCGCGAAAGCCAAGCCGGACGAGAGTGCGCGGCTTACGGATCGCGAGGTGACCATGGTGCTGGTTCGCTACCGGAGCCCGCTCGCGGCCGCGAGCCTGCCGCGCGAGCTGAACCAGACCACCGACCTAGTCGCCGCTTCACCGGCCTACGAGACCGCGCGGCTGCTCTCAGTGTTCGGCGTGGGCATCGATCTGGTGCGCGCATTCGCCGCCCTGCTGATCGTCGCCTCGGCGCTGATGCTGTTCGTCGCGCTCGCGCAGGCGCTGGACGAGCGCCGCTACGATCTCGCGATCCTGCGCACGCTGGGGGCGAGCCGGGCGCA
>JBKKAZ010000259.1:0-4109 GCA_046714435.1 Casimicrobiaceae bacterium | reverse complement strand
TTCGCCGACCGATGTGCAGCCGGTGCTCGATGCCGTGTCCGAGCGGGCGGGCCTCCTGTGCCGGGCCGAGGGCAGCCGCGTGTGGCTGGCTTTCGACGGGGAGCTGCGCCCCATGACCCGCTACGGTCCGACGTTCGCACCCGATCCGCTGAATGAGGTGCTGCCGATCCGCCGGACTTCGGTCGCCGGCCGGACCTTCCTGGAACGCCGCAGCTTGCATGTCGAGGACATCGTGCCGCTGCTCGACACCGAGTTCCCCGATGTGCGCACGATACAGGCGCGCAATGGCTTTCGCACCGTGCTGTCGGTACCGCTGCTCCGCGAAGGCCTGGCCATCGGCGTGATCACCCTGTTCCGCAACCAGGTACGCCCGTTCAGCGCGACGGAGATCGGGCTCGTGCAGACCTTCGCCGACCAGGCGGTGATCGCGATCCAGAACGTGCGGCTGTTCAAGGAGACCAGGGAGGCCCTGGAGCAGCAGACCGCGACCGCCGAAGTGCTGCAGGTGATCAGCAGCTCGGTCGACGATACCGCGCCGGTGTTCGACAAGATCCTGGAGAGCTGCCAGCACCTGTTCGCCACCGAACAGCTCGGCATCTTCCTCGTCGGCGAGGACGGCCAAGCGCACACGGCCGCATGGCGCGGATCGGCCTTCGACGCCATCGCGCGCACCTTCCCGATGCCGCTAGAGCAGACGATGACCGGCCGGGTCATCCGCGAGCGGCGAGCCATTCATCTTCCCGACGCCGTCGCAACGCCCGACGCTCCGCAGGCAGTGCGCAATGTCGTGGACTCCATCGGCAACTGCTCGATCGTGTGGACGCCGCTCCTGTGGGAAGACCACGGCATCGGCGCGCTCACCCTGCTGCGCCAGCCGCCCAAGCCGTTCTCCGACAAGGAACTCGCGCTGCTAAACACGTTCAGCGACCAGGCGGTGATCGCGATCCAGAACGCACGCCTGTTCAAGCAGGCGCAGGAAGCGCGCGCCGCGGCCGAGACCGCCAACGAGGCCAAGAGCTCGTTCCTGGCCACGATGAGCCACGAGATCCGCACGCCGATGAACGCCGTGATCGGCATGAGCGGGCTGCTGCTGGATACTTCGCTCAACGACGAGCAGCGCGACTATGCCGGCACCATCCGCGACTCGGGCGACGCGCTTCTGACCATCATCAACGACATCCTCGACTTCTCGAAGATCGAGGCCGGGCGGATGGACATCGAATCGCACCCATTCGACCTGCGCGATTGCGTCGAATCGGCGCTCGATCTGATCGCCGGGCGCGCAGTCGAGAAACAGCTCGACGCCGCGTATCTGTTCGAAGGCGACGTTCCCCCCGCCGTGCAGGGCGATGTCACGCGCCTGCGCCAGATCCTGCTCAACCTGCTCGCCAACGCGGTGAAATTCACCGACGCTGGCGAGGTGGTGCTGACCGTTAATGCCGAGCCGATAGCAGACGGCCAGGTGGAGCTGACCTTCGCCGTGCGCGACACCGGTATCGGGCTGACGCCCGAGGGCATGGGTCGATTGTTCCAGTCGTTCTCGCAGGCCGATTCTTCCACCTCGCGCAAGTACGGCGGCACGGGCCTCGGACTTGCCATCAGCAGGCGCCTGGCCGAACTGATGGGCGGGCGAATGTGGGCGGAAAGCGACGGGCTGGGCAAGGGCTCCACATTCCTGTTCACGATCCGGACCGCCGCCGCCGCGTTGCCGGCGGCGCGGCAGCGAGACTTCGTCGGCGTCCAGTCGGAGCTCAAGGGTCGGCGCGTGCTGGTGGTCGATGACAACGCCACCAACCGCCGCGTGCTGCTGCTGCAGACCGGGAAGTGGGGGATGCAGTGCAAGGCGACCGGTTCGCCGGGCGAGGCACTGCTGTGGCTCGCGGCGGGCGAAACCTTCGACCTCGCCATAGTGGACATGCACATGCCGGAAATGGACGGCATCGAGCTGGCGCGGCGCATCCGCGCGCAACATACCGCGCTGCCGCTGGTGCTGTTCAGTTCGCTCGGCCGGCGCGAAGCGGGGGACAGCGAAGCGCTGTTTGCCGCCTACCTTGTGAAACCTTTGCGCCAGTCGCAGCTGTTCGACACGCTGGTCAGCCTGGTCGCTCACGTGGCCGCTCCGCGCGAGTCAACGCCTGCGAAACCGCACATCGACCCCGGCATGGCCAGCGCGCATCCGCTGCGCATCCTGCTCGCCGAGGACAACGTCGTGAACCAGAAACTCGCGCTTCGCATCCTTCAACAAATGGGCTATCGCGCCGACCTTGCGTCGAACGGCATCGAGGCTGTCGAATCGGTGGAGCGGCAGACCTACGATGTGGTGCTGATGGACGTGCAAATGCCGGAGATGGACGGGCTTGAGGCGACGCGGCGCATCTGCGCGCGCCGGGAGGCGCACCAGCGGCCTCGTATTGTGGCGATGACCGCCAACGCGATGCAGGGCGACCGCGAGATGTGCCTTGAAGCCGGGATGGACGACTACCTGACCAAGCCGATTCGCGTCGAGCGGCTGGTCGAGGCGCTGCGCGCGGTGCCTCCACGCGAGGGGCGATGACATGGGAGCGGCGGCGATCGACCTTGATACCTGGCGCGCGCTGCAGGATTCGGCCGGCGCCGAGTTCGTCGCGGAACTCGCCGGTACCTTCCTCGAGGAGGGGCCGAGGATGCTCGGTGAATTGCGCGCCGCACTTTCGTCCGGCGATACCGAAACTTTCCGCCGCACCGCGCATTCGCTGAAATCCAACTGCCTGACCTTCGGTGCGCTGGGTATGGGCGCGATGGCGCGCGAACTCGAGCATGGCGCGGTGAACATCGTCCAGGCGGGCAACCGCCGATCGCTCGATGCCCTTGCCGACGAATACGCACGCGTGGTGGCGGCGCTTGGGGTCCTTCGCAATGCGTGACCGGGGATTCAGTGGTGCGCGACTGTTGGTGGTCGACGACAACAAGGTCAACCGGCTGCTGCTCACACGGAACCTGGAGCTACAGGGCCACAGCGTCGCCAGTGCCGAGAACGGTCGCGTGGCGCTGGAGATGCTCCGGCGCGAGGGCTTCGATTTGGTGCTGCTCGACATCGAGATGCCGGAGATGGACGGGTTCCAGGTCCTCGAGCAGATGGTGAACGACCTTGCGCTGCGCGACTTGCCGGTCATCATCACCTCGTCGCTGGAAGGCATCGACAACGTGGTGCGCTGCATCGAGCTCGGCGCGGAGGATTACCTCACCAAGCCGGTCAACCCGGTGCTGCTGAAAGCACGCCTTTCCGCGAGCCTCGAGAAAAAGCGCCTGCGCGACCAGCAGAAGGAGTTCGTGCGACGCTTCGCCACCCGCGAAGTCGCACAGGACCTGCAGAATTCGGGTTTTTCGCTGGGCGGCAAGCGCGTCAACGCGTCGGTGATGTTCGCCGACATCCGCGGCTTCACCTCGCTCTCGGAATCGCAGCCGCCCGAGGAGACGATCGAGCTCCTCAACACTTACTACACGCTGATGTTCGACGCGATCGGCTCGCACGGAGGCATCGTGAGCCTGATGATCGGCGACGGCTTGATGGCGATTTTCGGCGCGCCGGTGCCGCTGTCCGACCATTGCGAGAGCGCGGTGCGCGCTGCGCTGGACATGATCGAAATCATGCAGCTGTTCAACGTCGAGCGCATTGCCGCTGGCAAGCCGGCGATCCAGATCGGCATCGGCATCGCCTCGGGCGACATGGTGGCCGGCTACGCGGGAACCAACGAGCGCGCGACCTACACCTGCATTGGTGACATCGTGAACCTCGCGTCCCGCCTCGAGTCGCACACCAAGCTCGCGCAGCGGCCGATTCTGATCGACGAAACCACCCGCGCCGCGCTGGGCGAGCGCGTCTCGGTCGAGACGCTCGGCTCGGTTGCGATCAAGGGCAAGGCGGTGGCGGTCGAAGTGTTTGCCGTCGATGCAACGCCAAGGCGGCGGGCCCCGTGACCCTAGTTGGGGGCAGGTACTGAAAGGGCTTGCGCGCCCCGCGGGAGACGACTAGGCTTCGCGCGTGCGGGACGGAGGAAAACAAGAACCTGCGGAACAACGTCGGGCGGCGCATGTTCGCGCCGTCCTGGCCGCGGCTCTCGGCAGCCTGG
>JBKKAZ010000258.1:0-2662 GCA_046714435.1 Casimicrobiaceae bacterium | reverse complement strand
ATTTCGGCCTGATCTGGGTGCAGGGCAAGGGCGCGGGAATGCCGGCGTACGGGCGCTGGACGCAGGACTCGGCGCGCGCCTGGCCTCGCCTCGCGGCGGAGCTTTTGGCGTCGACAGGGGTCGACGTCGCGCTGCGGCAAACGGGCGGCCTGCACGTCTGTTTGTCGGCGGAAGAGTTGGACGCGCGCGCGCGCGCGATGGAAGCGCTGTGTGCGCAGCCGGGTTTCGAGCGCATCGATGTCGACATGCTGGACCGTAGCGCGCTCGTGCGCCGCCTGCCGGGCATCGGAAGAGACGTCGCAGGCGGGAGCTTCTGCGCTCTGGATGGGCAGTGCAATCCACTCCGGTTGTTGCGCGCATTGCACGCGGCGCTGACGCGTTCCGGCGTGGTGCGCCTGCGCGGGCGCAGCGTGACTGCGGTCGAGCCGCTCGCCAGCGGTTTCAGTCTGCGTAGCGCCGAAGGCCCGATCGACACCGAAAGAGTCGTGCTCGCCGCGGGACTTGCCAACGCGCGCCTCGCACCGATGGTGGGTGTCAGCGCGCCGGTCAGCGCGAACCAGGGACAGGTGATCGTGCTGGAGCGCGTTCCGCCGTTCCTTTCGTTTGCGCTCGAAACCATTCGCCAGACCGATGAAGGCACGGTGCTGGTCGGAGACTCGCAGCGCGATTGCTCCGACACCTCGCTCGATCTGGCGATCCTCGGCGCCATCGCGCGCCGCGCCGTGCAGGTGTTTCCGGCGCTCGCGGGCGTGCGTGCGCTGCGTGCCTGGGCTGCGCTGCGGGTGATGAGCCCGGACGGCTTCCCGGTCTACGAGCGCTCGACTTCGCATCCCGGCGCCTTCGTCGTCGCCTGTCACAGCGGGGTCACGCTCGCAGCCGCGCACGCGTACCAGCTCGCGCCGGCGATGCTGAACGACGACTGGCCGCGTGGACTCGCTCCGTTTTCGACCCGTCGTTTCGCCGATGTTCGCCCGGCTGCCTGACGCCGCAGCCGGCGAAGTCGCGCTTACGATCGACGACACGCCGGTCGTGGCGAGACCGGGTGACAGCGTCGCGGCGGCCATCGTTGCATCCGGCCGTCTCGCCTGCCGAACAAGCCCGGTGTCGAACGCGCCGCGCGGCCCCTATTGCCTGATGGGAGCCTGCTTCGACTGCTCGGTCACCATCGACGGCGCGCCGAATCGTCGCGCCTGCCTGGTGACGGTCGCCGCCGGCATGCGGGTCGAGACCGGGCTTCGAGGGCGATCGACGTGACCAGCGGCGCGTTCGACGTCGCGGTGATCGGCGCGGGCCCTGCAGGTCTGGCGGCAGCGACCACGACTGCGTCGCTCGGCCTTGCGACGATCGTCCTCGACGAGGCGCCTTCGCCCGGCGGGCAGATCTATCGCGCGATCACCACGGCACCGTCGTCTCGCCATGCGATCCTGGGACACTCCTACTCGAAGGGCGCGCAACACGTGAAGCAGTTTCTGGCTTCCGGCGCCGAGTACCGGCCGGCGACGTCGGTCTGGTCGGTCGAGCGCAGGCCGGATGCGAACCATGCGATCGGTGTCGCGGGCTCGAGCGCCGAACCGCTGGTGTCGCGCGCACTGATCATGGCCACCGGGGCGACCGAACGCCCGTTTCCGATTCCCGGCTGGACGCTTCCCGGCGTGATGGCCGCGGGCGGGGCGCAGACCTTGCTCAAGACAGCCGGCTTGCGACCCGCAGGGCGCGTCGTGCTGGCGGGTTGCGGACCGCTGCTGTGGCTGGTCGCCGAGCAGATGCAGAACGCGGGCACGGCCATCGACGTCGTGCTGGAAACCACGCCGCGGGGACGGCTGGCGCGGGTCCTGCGTCACGCGCCCGGCTTTGTCTTGTCCGACTATTTCGCACGCGGTGTCGAACTTTCGCGCAACATCCGCCGCCGCACGCGGTTCGTTGAACATGTCGAGGCGATCGAAGCGCAGGGCTCCGATCGGCTGAAGCGCGTCCGCTACCGGCAGGATGGCGCGTGGCGCGAGCAATCCGCCGACCTCCTGCTGCTCTCGGTGGGGGTGGTACCGAACGTACAGCTTCCTGCGGCGCTTGACTGCGAACTGCGCTGGAACGACGGGCAGGCCTGTTTCGAACCCGTGGTCGACGCATGGGGCGGAACGACGCGGCCGAATCTGTTCATCGCGGGCGACGGGGCCGGCATCGCGGGCGCGGTGGCCGCGCAAGCTCGGGGTGAGCTCGCCGGCCTCGCGGTTGCCAACGCGCTGGGGCGCATCGACGCCGCACGCCGCGACCGGGACGCAACGCAACCCAGCCGCGCACTGGTGCGTGCGCTGCGTGGGCGCGCGTTTCTCGACGCGCTTTATCGACCCGCCGATGCATTCCGGCTTCCCGACGCGATGACGCTGGCCTGCCGTTGCGAGGAGGTTACGGCGCAGGCGATTGGTGAGGCGATCGAGGCGGGGGCGAGGACTCCGGGCGAGGTCAAGTCGGCAACGCGCTGTGGCATGGGCCCCTGCCAGGGGCGATTCTGCTCGCTCACCTTGATCGAGCTCTGTGCTCGCGCGCGAGGAGTTTCGCCAGCGGACGTCGGCTATCCCAGCGTGCGCTTTCCATTGCAGCCGGTCGCGCTGGGAGATATCGCGCGATGGCCCGGAACACCCGAGGCCGATGCGGCGGTGATCCG
>JBKKAZ010000257.1:0-7430 GCA_046714435.1 Casimicrobiaceae bacterium | reverse complement strand
GCGGGCCTTGATCCGAGTCAATTGCGCGATGCGTTCAGGGCGCGACGATGATGAGTCCCTTCATCTCCGGGTGGGGACCGCAGGTGTAGGGATACCGGCCGGGCTGTTCGAAGCGCCGCTCCCAGCTCTCGTCGGGGAAGAGCCGCTCGGATTCGAATCCGCCGGGGCCGGTGAACAGGATCGAGTGGCTGGTGCGTTTCTCGCCGTTGGTCCATTTCACCGCCGTGCCCACCTTGACCGTCAGTTCCGCCGGCACGAAGGCGTAGCCCACGATCCGCACCTCGGCGGACTGCGCATCGGCCCGCGCTGACGCAAGCCATAGGCTGGCGGCAAGCATCAGCGCCACGCCCAGACAGCGACGGATCGATCGACAGGCGGTCACCTCAGTGCCCTCCGGGATTCGGCGAAACAGCCTCCATTCTCGATGCCGCATTGCGTCAAGACCTTGATGCGCATCAATTCGCCGTTCCGGCCGCCGTTCCAGAATGCTCTCAGAACCGCAGGGCCGATCCGGCAGCCGCCCGGTCGATCCCTATCTTGCCGTGAACATCACCGGGATCATCGTCTACGCCCGCCCCGACCGCTCCGGCGCCGTGCGTGGTGCCCTCGCGAGCATCGGCGGGGTCGAGGTCCACGCCGTCACCCCCGAGGGCCGCATGGTCGTGACCGTCGAGCCGTTCGACGACCGCGCCGCGACCGAGACGTTCGACGCCATCGCGAAGATCGACGGCGTCCTGTCCACCGCGCTCGTCTACCACCACGACGAAGCGCTGACCGAAGAAGCGAATCGCTGACGAGGAGAGCGAGCCATGTCCATCACCCGACGGGAGTTCATCAGGAACAGCGCCATCGCCGCCACGGCCACCGCCGCGGGTGTGAGCGTCCCGGGCGTACGGGAGGCGCTCGCGCAGACCCTCACCGACGACGGCATCAAGTGGGACAAGGGCGTGTGCCGCTACTGCGGCACCGGTTGTGGCGTGCTGGTCGGCGTGCGCGACGGCCGCGTCGTCGCGACGCAGGGCGACCCCGACGCGCCGGTGAACAAGGGGATCCTCTGCATCAAGGGGTACTTCCTCGCGAAGATCCAGTACGGCAAGGACCGGCTCACGACGCCGCTCCTGCGCATGAAGGACGGCAAGTTCGACAAGCAAGGTGAGTTCACGCCGGTCACTTGGAAGCAGGCCTTCGACGTGATGGAAGAGAAGTGCAAGGCGACGCTGAAGGCCAAGGGCCCGACGGCGGTCGGCATGTTCGGCTCGGGCCAGTGGACGATCTGGGAAGGTTACGCGGCCAACAAGCTGTTCAAAGCCGGTTTCCGCTCGAACAACGTCGACCCGAACGCGCGCCACTGCATGGCCTCGGCGGTCGCCGGGTTCATGCGCACGTTCGGCGCTGACGAGCCGATGGGCGTCTACGACGACGCCGAGCATGCCGACGCGTTCGTGCTGTGGGGCGCGAACATGGCCGAGAACCACCCGGTCCTGTGGTCGCGCATCACCGACCGGCGCCTGACCGCGAAGCACGTGAGGATCTTCGTGCTGACCACCTACGGCCATCGCTCGAGCGAGCTGGCCGACGTCGAGATCCTGTTCAAGCCGCAGACCGATCTCGCGATCATGAACTACATCTGCAACTACATCATCCAGAACGGGGCGGTGGCGAGCGACTTCGTCGCCAAGCACGTCGCGTTCCGCAAGGGCGTCACCGACATCGGCTACGGGCTGCGGCCGAACCACCCGCTCGAACAGGTCGCCAACAACAACGGCTACCCGGGCGCGGACGGCAAGCCGAAGGGCAATCCCGACGCGTCGTCGCCGATGTCCTTCGACGAATTCAAGGCGTTCGTCGCCGAGTACACGGCCGACAAGGTGAGCGCGCTCTCCGGCGTGCCGAAGGACAAGCTCGAAGCGCTGGCGAAGGCCTACGCCGACCCGAAGACCAAGGTCACGTCGTACTGGACGATGGGCTTCAACCAGCACACGCGCGGCACCTGGGTCAACAACCAGATCTACAACTGCCACCTGCTCGTCGGCAAGATCTCGGAGCCGGGCAACAGCCCGTTCTCGCTGACCGGCCAGCCGTCGGCCTGCGGTACCGCGCGCGAGGTCGGCACGTTCGCGCACCGGCTGCCCGCCGACATGGTCGTGATGAATCCCGAGCACCGGAAAGTCGCCGAGAAGATCTGGCAGTTGCCGGAGGGCACGATCGTCGGCCAGATCGGCTACCACGCGGTGCTGCAGGACCGGATGCTCAAGGACGGGAAGCTCAACTTCTACTGGACGTCGACGACCAACAACATGCAGGCCGGGCCGAACATCAACACCGAGCGCTACCCCGGTTTCCGCAGTCCCGAGAACTTCATCGTCGTCTCCGACGCCTACCCGACCATCACCGCGCTCGCCGCCGACCTGATCCTGCCGTCGGCGATGTGGACCGAAAAGGAAGGCGCGTACGGCAATGCCGAGCGCCGCGGTCAGTTCTGGCGCCAGATGGTGAAGGCGCCGGGCGAGTCGAAGTCCGACCTGTGGCAATACCTCGAGTTCTCGAAGCGCTTCAAGGTCGAGGAGGTGTGGCCCGAGGATCTGCTCGCGAAGGCCCCGCAGTACCGCGGCAAGACGCTCTACGACGTCCTGTTCGCCAACGGCGTCGTCAACAAGTACCCGGTCGCGGAACTCGAGCGCGTCAACAGCAAGGGCTACACCAACGACGAGGCGCGGGACTTCGGTTACTACGTGCAGAAGGGCATCTTCGACGAGTACCGCCAGTTCGGGCTGGGCAAGGCGAAGGACCTGGGCGAGTTCGACGCCTACCACAAGGTGCGCGGCCTGCGCTGGCCGGTGGTCGACGGCAAGGAAACGCTCTGGCGCTACCGGGAGGGCTACGACCCGTATGTGAAGAAGGGCGAGGGCGTGCGCTTCTACGGCAAGCCTGACGGCAAGGCGTGGATCTTCGCATTGCCCTACCAGCCCGCAGCGGAATCGCCGGACGGCGAGTACGACCTGTGGCTGTCCACCGGTCGCGTGCTCGAGCACTGGCACACGGGCACGATGACGCGCCGCGTTCCCGAGCTGCATCGCGCGTTCCCCGAGGCATGGGTGTTCATGAATCCCGAGGACGCGAAGAAGCGGGGCCTCGCGCGCGGCGACACGGTGAAGATCGCGAGCCGCCGCGGCGAGATGACGACGCGCGTCGAGACGCGGGGACGCAACCGGATGCCGCCGGGCATGGTCTTCGTGCCGTTTTTCGACGAAGGGCGCCTGGTCAACAAGCTCACGCTTGACGCGACCTGCCCGATCTCGAAGGAAACCGACTTCAAGAAGTGCGCGGTCAAGGTTGTCAAGGTGTGACGAAAGGCGCCTGAAGGCAAGGACGCCGCGGGGCGTGCGAGCGCTTCACCGGCGGACCAACCATGAGCGAGCAGGACACTCCCTCTCCGGCCAGCGCCGCGCGCCGCCAGTTCGTGCTGGACGCGGCGAAGATGGCCTGCGGCGTTGGCCTCGCCGCCGGCGGGCTCGCCCTCTACGCGAAGCAGGCGAAGGCGCTGCCGCCGGGTGCCCTGCGTCCGCCGGGCGCGCTGGCCGAGGCCGACTTCCAGGGCGCGTGCATACGCTGCGGCCTGTGCGTGCGCGACTGTCCGTACCACATCCTCGATCTCGCGAAACCCGAGCAGCCGGTGGCGACGGGCACGCCGTACTTCGTCGCGCGCGACCTTCCGTGCGAAATGTGCGACGACATCCCGTGCGTGAAAGCGTGCCCGACCGGCGCGCTCGACCCCTCGCTCACCGACATCGGCAAGGCGCGCATGGGCCTCGCCGTGCTGATCGACCACGAGACCTGCCTCAACTACCTCGGCATGCGCTGCGACGTGTGCTACCGCGTGTGTCCGCTGATCGACAAGGCCATCACGCTCGAGCCGCGGCACAACCAGCGCACCGGCAAGCACGCACTGTTCATCCCGATCGTGCACTCCGACGCGTGCACCGGCTGCGGCAAGTGCGAGAAGGCGTGCGTGCTCGAGACGGCGGCCATCAAGGTCCTGCCGGCCGCGCTCGCCAAGGGCAAGATCGGCGGCCACTTCCGGCTGGGCTGGAAGGAGAAGGAGCGCGCGGGCGAGAGCCTCGTCGCGCCCGACGCCGAGCACAAGTACAACCTGCCCGAGGGCTACAAGTACGAGTACGGCGGACGCGGACTCGTGCGTGAAGCGCCCGAGCTTGCGACGATACCCGGCGCGCCCGGCAAGGGAGCGAAGTGATGGCCGCGCTGAAGCACCCCGGCGCCGAGGCGACCGCGGTCAAGGGCTGGCTCGCCAGCCATCGCTGGCTGATCGCGCGGCGCATGTCGCAGCTCTCGATCCTTGCGCTGTTCCTGCTCGGTCCGCTGGCTGGCATCTGGATCGTCAAGGGCAATCTGAACTTCAGCTACACGCTGGGCTTCCTGCCGCTGACCGACCCGTACGTGCTGGCGCAGGCGGCGATCGCCGGGCACGCGCCCGAGCGCAAAGCGCTGATCGGCGCGGGGATCGTTCTCGCGTTCTACATCCTTGTCGGCGGCCGCGCCTACTGTTCGTGGGTGTGCCCGGTCAACCTGGTCACCGACCTCGCGGCGTGGCTGCGGCGCCGCCTGGGGATCACGACATCGGTGCGCATCGCGCGCAGCGTGCGCTACTGGGTGCTCGGCGCGACGCTGGTGCTCGCCGGGGCCACCGGTACGATCGCGTGGGAGCTGGTCAACCCGGTGTCGATGTTCCACCGCGGCCTGATTTTCGGGATCGGCGCGGCGTGGGCCGTCGTGCTCGCCGTGTTCCTGTTCGACCTTTTGTTCTCGGATCGCGGCTGGTGCGGGCACGTGTGCCCGGTGGGCGCGTTCTACAGCGTGCTAGCGCTGAAGAGCCCGGTGCGCGTCACCGCGGCGCGGCGGGCGCATTGCAACGACTGCATGGACTGCTACGCGGTTTGCCCGGAGGTGCAGGTGATCAAGCCCGCGCTCAAGGGCGCCCTGCGCGGCACCAGCCCGGTGATCCTGTCGCCCAACTGCACGAACTGCGGGCGCTGCATCGACGTGTGCTCGAAGGACGTTTTCCGATTCGGACTGCGGTACGACCGTCGCGAAGAGGCGTGCTCCCCGGCGATAGCCGGGGCCGGCGCGCACGCGGCGTGCTCGGGCCGCGCGTGAAGGCCCACAGCAAGCAAGGAGGGACAGCGATGAACAGCCGAAGCAAATGGACCGCGCTCGCCGCGGGCTTGGGGCTCGCCGCGTGCGTGTCGTTCCCCACCACGCCGACGACGCCGGTCGCGAGCCTGCGCGGCAGCGATACCGCGGCACAGGATCAGGCGCCGGCGGTACGCCAGCAGGTCGGCAAGAAGCCCGGCCTGCAGGGCAATATCGCGCTGACGTTCGTCGGACAGCCGCCGCTGATCCCGCACGCGACCGACAACTTCGACGAGGTGACACTCGCCGACAATCAGTGCCTCGAGTGCCACAGCGAACAGAACTACGTGAAGAAGGCGTCGCCCCGCATCGGGGACGCGCACTACGTGAGCGCTACCGGGCGGAAGCTCGCGCAGCCGGATTCGCGCCGGCACGCCTGCCAACTGTGCCACGTGCCGCAATTCGACGCGCCGCCGCTGGTCGACAACGCGTTCGTCGGGGCGCTGCCGAAAAAGTAGCGCTGCAGGGGCCGGGCCGGCCTGCGGCCCCGGGCACCGCGCCGGTGGAATGTCTCGCGCCGGGAGCGAACGTCGCCTTCCGGCGCAACCGGATCCGCAGCACCGTCGGAAAGCAGGCTGCCCGCATCGACGAATTGCGAAGACGCGCAAGCGATCGGCAATCGGTTGCGCAAGGCGAAAACGGCGATACGCTCACTTCGATGCCGCGGGACCGCGCCCCGCCCGCGCCTACTGCTTGACCGCGGTGATGTCGGCCTTGGTCGCGATGCCCAGCGTGTACCCGAGCGACACCTGGTGGTAGCGCCAGTTCGAATAATCGTCGTGGATCGCGAAACCGATGTTGTAGGTCTTGCCGGGTACGAGTTCGTGCACACCGGGCCCACCAGCCAGCGGGCGCTTGAAGACGACCGTGTACATGCCATTGTCGAGCTTGCCCTCGGCCAGTTCCTTCGAGGCAACGAGCATGCGCGCGCTGGACACCGTACCCGCACGCGGCGGTTCGCCGCTGCGCCACTGCCACATTTCCATGAACGTCCCGTTCTTGAGCATCGCCTCGTAGTCCGCGGTCGGCTTGAGCTTGTCCCAGCCTCCGCGCGGCTTCGTCGTCGAGATCGCCGTGCGGCTCTCCTTCAGGTATTTGGTCGGGCCGTCGGAACGGATGTCGAGCTCCTTCGCGCGAGGGTGGTCCTTCGCGGCAGCCGCAACGTCGGGCATGCTGCGCAGGTCGTCGTGGCACGCCGCCCAGCAGCCGCCGATCGCCCCGTACTCGACCTTGCCAGCGTCCAGCATCACCGCGATCTTGGTTGCGTTCTTCTCGTCCATCTTCTTCGGCGCGCCCGACCCCGCTTTCCACTGGAACCGGAGGTAGAGCTTGCCGTCGTCGATCGCGGCCTGCACCGTCACCGGTATGCTCGCGGCCCGGCCTTTGGCCATGTCGGGGTTCGGCTCGGCCTTTTGCGCCGCGACGATCTTCTTCGCGAACTCGGCGGACTCCTCCTCGTGACAGGAGGCGCAGGTCTCGCCCTTCTTCATGCCGCGCGATCCGCCATGGTCAGGACCGCTCAGCACCCATTCCATGCTCGCCACGCCCGGATAGAACACGTTCACCTTCTTCGCCGGGACCTTGCTCCAGTCGGGCGACGCGAACGCCGGTGCAGCCAGCAGCGCCGTGACGGCAACTGCGACAAGGGTCTTGTTCATCGTGGGAATCCTCCGGAAATCGTCGTCGAAAGGTCATGCGAACGCCGCATTCCCGCCCGTTTTGCGCGGACCCCGTTCAGCGGCGCTGACGACGTTAGTCTCCCTCCGTCACGGTTTCCGCTCGTTGACGCAAGTCAACAACCCTCAAACAAGTCCGGATTCGCCCGCAAGAACCAGACGCGGCGCGAAATCTCTCCCGCTCACGCGTCGTCATGCGCTTGTCGGCTTCGTTCCTATCCGTGGGCACGCGGTCAGCCCTCGTCCGCCTCGGTCATGCCCTGCGGTTTCTTGTGGGCGATGCCTTTGTGGCAGTCGATGCAGGTCTGCTTGTCGCGCTGTCCGAGATCGTGCGACTTCTTCGCGCGTGCCTTTTGCGCCTCTGTATTCATGCCGTCGTAGCTGTGGCAGTTGCGGCATTCACGCGAATCGGACGCCTTCATGCGCGCCCATTCGCTCCGGGCGAGCGCGAGGCGCTTCGCCTCGAACTTCTCCTTGGTGTCGATCGTGCCCATGACCTTGCCGTACAGCTCGTTGGTGGCCTGGACCTTGCGCACCATCTTGTGC
>JBKKAZ010000256.1:0-3079 GCA_046714435.1 Casimicrobiaceae bacterium | reverse complement strand
CCGCCGTTGGCGATGGTCGCGATCGCGTGGGCGAGCTGCACAGGCGTGAACGCCGTATAGCCCTGGCCGATCCCGGCCGAGATCGAGTCGCCGAGATACCACTTGCGATGGTCGTCGCGGAAGTTCTTGCCGGCGAAGCGGCGCCGCTTCCATTCGCGCGACGGCAGCACCCCCAGTGCCTCGCCGTCGATGTCGATACCGGTGAGCCCGCCGAAAGACAGCGTCGACATGAACGCGTGGGTCTCGTCGATGTCGGATTCCGAGGCGAGCACGTAGTAGTAGGTGTCGCAGGAGACGACGATCGACTTGATCATGTCGACGCTGCCGTGCCCGCCCGGCTTGTCGTCGCGGAAGCGGTACGAGTGGCCGGGAATCTGGAAATAGCCCGGGTCGGAAATCGTCTGCGCCGGCGTGCGCTTCCCCAACGTGAGCGCGCCGAGCGCCAGGAATGGCTTGATCGTCGAGCCCGGCGGGTAGGCGCCGCGCAACGGCCGATTCAGCAGCGGCTTGTCGGGCGATTCGTTCAGCGCCTGCCAGTTGCCCGGGTCGATGCCGTCGACGAACAGGTTCGGGTCGAAGCCGGGCTTGCTGACGAAGGCGAGCACCTCGCCGGTCGCGGGTTCGATCGCGACCAGCGCGCCGCGGCGATCGCCGAACGCCGCCTCCGCCGCCTGCTGCAGGCGCATGTCGATCGACAGGCGTAGGTTGTTGCCTGCCACCGGGGGCTTGCGCGACAGCGCGCGCACCGCGCGGCCGCCGGCGTCGACCTCGACCTCCTCGACGCCGGTGGTACCGTGCAGTTCTCGCTCGTACGAAAGCTCGAGGCCGACCTTGCCGATGTAATCAGTGCCCTTGTAGTTCGCGGATGACTCCCACTCGGCGATCTTCTCGAGGTCGCGGTCGTTGATGCGTCCGATGTGGCCGAGGAAGTGCGAACCGATCTCGCCGAACGGGTAGTTGCGGAACAGCCGCGCCTTGATCTCGACGCCCGGGAAGCGGTAGCGGTTGACGGCGAAGCGCGCCACCTCGTCGTCGCTGAGCCGGGTCCTCAGCGGCAGGGTCTCGAAATTCTTGGATTCCTCGATCAGCTTCCGAAATCGCCGACGATCGCGCTGTGTCACTTCGACGATCGCCGAGAGTTCGTCGATGGTCTGCTCGAGATTGGCCACGCGCGACGGCTGGATCTCCAGCGTGTAGGCCGAGTCGCTCTGCGCCAGCACCACGCCATTGCGATCGGTGATCATGCCGCGGCTGGGGGAGATCGGGACCACCGCGATGCGGTTCGATTCCGCCAGCGTCTCGTAGTGGCCATGCCTGACCACCTGCAGGTAGACGAAGCGCGCGCAGAGTCCCGCGAACGCCACGAACACCAGCGTGCCGGCAATGAACAGCCGGCGCCGGAACTGGAGCAGTTCGCGCTCGGCGTTGCGGACCACGTGGCGTTCGAACCCTCCCGACGTACTGCTGTACCGGCTGCGCGTGAACAGGAAGCGTCGGCTCATGCGTCTGGCCGCGGCGTCAAGCGCCGCGCATTCCATTTCCCCTCTCCCGCGGGGAGAGGGGGAAGGGGTGAGGGGCTCATGAGGCTACTTTGCGCTTGCCTTGGCCGGGATTCAAAGGGTCGCCGACGAGCGTGCCGGACGCTGCGGCGATTGGAGCAGCACCGACACCAGCGGCCACAGCAACGCGCCGCACAGCGGCGGGACGAGATAGATCCAGCCAGGCAGCGGCGCGCCGCCGACGAATCTCACCAGCAGCACCAGCGCCGCGCACAGCACCAACAGCGCGGCAACCTGCGCAGCCTGCTGCCAGAGCGGGAAGCGCAGCACACGCCGCCGGAAATACTCGGCCGCGTAGGCCAGGAACGCGTAGGCGAGCGCGTGCTGCCCGAACACGGTCGCGTCGCCGACGTCCATCAGCAGGCCCATCCACCAGGCAATGCCGACACCGACGTAGCGCGGCGCCTGGATGCACCAGTACAGCAGCACCAGCGCGAGGAAATCCGGCCGCAGCAGCAGTGCCCTGTCGGCGAGCGGCAGCAGGTTCAGGAACAGCGCGACCAACAAGGTGAACGCCACAAAGCCCGGATTCACCGGGCGCAGCACCTCGTTCGGATCGGCGACGGATAGCGAGGGAAACCGGATTGCCATGGTCATCCGCCGCGCCGCGCCCTTGCCTTGCCAGCGCCCTTTTTCGCTACCTCGGCCTCGACCGGCTCGTCGGGTCGCGGCGCCAACTCCGCGCTTCGTCCAAGCACCAGCAGCTGCTCGCCGCGATCGACGCCGGCCACCGGCGCGAGCGTGATTTCCGCGAACATCTGGCCAGTATCGCGCTCGAGCGTGGTCACGCGCGCCACCTTGAGCCCCGGCGGATAGGTGCCGTCCAGGCCCGAGGTGACCAGCAGATCACCGACTTTCACGTCGGCCGTGGGCGGCATGAACCGCAGCACCGGCGCCCGGCCGGCCCCCGCGCCGGCCATGACCGCGCGCACGCCGCTGCGCTCGAGCTTCACCGGGATCACGTGGTCCTTGTCGGTGATCAGCGTCACTTCCGCCATGTAGGGATACAACCGCGTCACCTGCCCGACGACACCGTCGACGTCAACGACCGCCGAGCCAGCGACCACACCCGCCTCGCGGCCCTTGTCGACGAACAGCTTCTGCGTGAAGGCGTCGCGTCCGGTATAGAGCACTTCGACCGCGATGGCGTTCCCTCGCTGCGAGGTCTTGATGTCGAGCAGCGCCTTGAGACGCGCATTCGCGGCCTGCATCGACCCTGAACCCTGCGCGGCAGCGCCCTGCTCGACGAGCTTGCGTTTCAACGCTTCGTTTTCGTCGGCCAACGCACGCTTCGAGATGAAGTACCCGCCGATGGTCTCGAACACCTGCGCGGGAATCCCGGCGGCGCGCTGGAGCGGGTAGAGCGCGGCGGCGACCGCCTGTCGCACCTGCTCGAGATAGCGGTAGCGCGTGTCGAGAAACAGCAGCGCGATCGAGAGCACGCCGAAGAACACCAGGCGTGCCGCCGGCGACGGGCCGCGGTGGAAGAACGCGGGCGGGTCGACGGAGAGGTGGGACAT
>JBKKAZ010000255.1:0-1856 GCA_046714435.1 Casimicrobiaceae bacterium | reverse complement strand
CGTTGCCCCTCGGCCGCGCGGTCCAGCAAACCGGCGAAATCGATGAGGCTGCGCCGGTCGAGCAGCTCTGGGTGTTCGGCAAGCCCGCGGCCGCGTCGCAAACGCGGCAATTCGCCATCGAAATCGCCGAAGGGCGCGAGCCATCGGTACGTGCCGCGGACAGCGTGCAGGTCCAGTTTTTCGGCGACGCGCTGCCGGTCGGCAAGCTGTAGAGTAGCCGGGTGGTTCGCGCGGAGCCTGCCCCTTCAGTGCCTGAATTGCGGGGGCAGGAGTTTTGCGTCCCGACCGCGCCCCTGAGCTAACACGATGAGCGGCATTATCGCGATTACCGCCGGCGAGCCGGCCGGCATCGGACCCGAGCTTTGCGCAATGCTCGCCGCGCGGCACGCACGCGAACCGTTCGCGGCGAGGCTGATTCTGATCGGCGACGCTGCCCTGCTTTCGGCGCGCGCGGCGCGGATCGGGATCGAACCCGGCTACCTCGCGTACCGGCCCGATGCACCGGTCGCGCAATCCGCGGTCATCGAAGTGTGGAACGTGCCGGTGGCGACCCAAGTGACCCCGGGCCACCCTGATCCGTCGAACGCGCAAGCCGTTCTGCAAACGCTACGCTACGGCGCCGACGCTTGCGCCACGGGCGCCTTCGATGCGCTGGTGACCGCGCCAGTGCAGAAAAGCGCGATCCTGGATGCTGGCGTTGCCTTCACCGGGCACACGGAATTTTTCGCCGAGCACACGCATACGCCGCGAGTGGTGATGATGCTGGTCGGTGGCGCGAGTGATTCGCCACTGCGCGTCGCGCTGGTCACGACCCATCTGCCGCTTGCCGACGTGGCGCAGCAAATCACCTTTGACGCGGTCGCCCAGACGCTTCGCATCGTCCATCGCGAACTGATTACGCACTTCGGCATCGCCGCGCCGCGCATCGCGGTCTGCGGTCTGAATCCACACGCCGGCGAAGGTGGGCACCTCGGTCGCGAGGAAATCGCGACCATCGCGCCCGCGATTGCCGCGTGTCGCGCCGAAGGCATCGACGCAACTGGACCGCTACCCGCCGACACCGTGTTCGTACCGGCGTTCGCGCGCGGCTTCGACGCGATCGTCGCCATGTACCACGACCAGGGACTGCCGGTCCTGAAGGCAGCGAGTTTCGGCGGCGGCGTCAACGTCACGCTCGGGCTGCCGTTCGTCCGCACTTCGGTCGATCACGGCACCGCACTCGACCTCGCGCGCGACGCGACGCTTGCGAGCAAGGCCGATCCCGGCAGCCTCATTGCCGCGGTCGAACTCGCCGTTGCGCTTGCGGCCGCTTCCAACGGAACAGGTTAGTTTCCGCAGGCGACGCAACGCCTGCGAGCCACGGCGTTGAAACCAACCTGACCCCATTGCGGCATGCACGCTCACCCGGCCCGTCGGCGGTTCGGCCAGAACTTTCTCGCCGATCCCCACTATGTCGAGCGGATCGTGGCCGCGATCGATCCGCAACCCGGCCAGACCATCGTCGAGATCGGCCCGGGACTGGCCGCGCTCACCGCCCGCCTGATCGAGCGCGCCGGTCACATCACCGCCGTCGAGATCGATCGCGATCTGGTCGCGCGCCTGCGCGAACGCTTCACGCCCTTGCAGCTCACGCTGATCGAAGGGGACGCGCTCCTGTTCGACTTCGCCGCCCTCGGCGAGAAGCTCCGCGTAGTCGGCAATCTGCCCTACTACATCAGCTCGCCGCTCATGTTCCATCTCGCCGGGTTCGCGCCTTCGCTAACCGATCTGCACGTCATGCTGCAGAGGGAAGTGGTCGAACGCATGACCGCGGACCCGGGCACACCGGCGTATGGGCGACTGACGGTAATGCTCGC
>JBKKAZ010000254.1:0-2707 GCA_046714435.1 Casimicrobiaceae bacterium | reverse complement strand
CGCTTGAGCTGCGGAAACAGGATGACGTCGCGGATCGACGGGCTGTCGGTGAGCAGCATGACCAGCCGGTCGATGCCGATGCCCTCGCCCGCGGTCGGCGGCAGGCCGTATTCGAGCGCACGCACATAGTCCGCGTCGTAAAACATCGCCTCCTCGTCGCCGGCTTCGCGCGCCTCGACCTGTGCGCGAAATCGCGCCGCCTGATCCTCGGGATCGTTCAGCTCGGAGAAGCCGTTGGCGAGTTCGCGGCGGGTGATGAACAGCTCGAATCGGTCGGTGACCGCCGGATTGGCGTCGTTCGCGCGCGCCAGCGGCGACACGTCGGTCGGGTGCGCGACGATGAAGGTCGGCTGCACCAACAGCTCCTCGGTCGTCGCCTCGAACAGCTTGAGCTGCAGCAGCCCGAGCCCGTCGGTCGGAAACACCTCGACGTCAAACGAAGCCAGCGCGACGCGCAGGTACGCGGGCTTTTCGAGCTCGTCAAGCGGGTACTTCGGCTTGTACTTGGCGATCGCCTGTGCCATCGTCAGCCGGTCGAACGGCTTGCCGAGGTCGATCGTCTCGCCCTGGTAGCTGATAGTCGTCGATCCTTGCACCGCCTGCGCGAGCTCGCGGAACAGCGTTTCGGTCAGGTCCATCAAGTCGCGATAGTCGCTGTACGCCTCGTAGAACTCGAGCATCGTGAACTCCGGGTTGTGCCGGGTCGAAATGCCCTCGTTGCGGAAATTGCGGTTGATCTCGAACACTCGCTCGAGGCCTCCGACCACCAGCCGCTTCAGATACAGCTCGGGTGCGATGCGAAGGAAGAGCTCGGTGTCGAGCGCGTTGTGATGGGTGACGAAAGGGCGCGCGGCCGCGCCGCCCGGGATCAAGTGCATCATCGGCGTCTCGACCTCGAGATAGCCGCGCGCGACGAAGAATTCACGAATCGCCTGCACGATCTGCGAGCGCTTGACGAACACGTCGCGCGATTTCTCGTTGGTGATCAGGTCGACGTAGCGCTGGCGATAGCGCTGCTCGGTGTCGGTCATGCCGTGGAATTTCTCCGGCAGCGGGCGCAGCGCCTTCGCCAGCAGCCGCACCGATTCGCACTTCACCGACAGCTCGCCGGTCTTGGTCTTGAACAGCGCGCCGGCCGCGCCGACAATGTCACCGAGGTCCCAGTGCTTGAACGCGTCGAGTGTGGCCGCGCCGACGCTGTCCAGCGTCACGTAGAGCTGGATGCGGCCGCTCGTATCCTGCAGCGTCGCGAAGCAGGCCTTGCCCATCACGCGCTTGAGCATCATGCGTCCGGCGACGGCGACCCTTATCGCGGCCGGCTCCAGCGCGGCATTGTCCTTGGCGCCGTGGGTGGCGTGCAATTGGGCCGCGAGCGCGTCGCGCCGAAAGTCGTTCGGGAACGCCTGACCCTGCGCGCGCAGCGCCGCGAGCTTCGCGCGGCGCTCGGCGATGATCTGGTTTTCGTCTTGCGGCGGCGCGTTGGAGTCGGTCATGAAGTCGGCAGTCCGATCAATGGGCCGCGTGGCGCGAGTCCGCGCGTTGCGCGAGTTTAACGACGGTTTGCGGAGCGATTTCGCGGTAATCGGCGATCGCGGTGAGGACATGCGCGCCGGCCAGCCTTGCCGCGGATTCGCCGGAGGTCACCGCCACCGCCTTCATGCCGGCGCGGCGAGCGCCTTCGATGCCGAGCGGCGCATCCTCGAACACGACACACTCATGAGGGTCGGCGCCGATGCGCCTGGCGGCGAGCAGGAACAGGTCGGGCGCCGGCTTGCCATGACACACGTCGTGCGCGCCGGCAACGCCGTTGAACTCGCCCTCCATGCCAAGGTGCCGCAACGCGAAAGCAATATTCTCGGCATCACCTGCGGTCGCGCAGGCGATGCGGATGCCGTCGGCGCGTGCGCGGCGGGCAAACTCGCGGAAACCGGCGATCTCGCGAAATGCCGGCGCGAAGAGCTCCCGATAGAGCGATTCCTTCTCGTGCGCGAGCGTCCAGGCGGCCGCGTCGTCCATCGGTCCGAACAGCTCCCGCATCATCTCCACGCCGCTGCGGCCGGCGGTGCGGCGCAGGAAGCCATCGCCCTCGTACGCGAGGCCGTGGCGCTCGAGGAACACCTGCCACGAGCGGCCATGCCAGGGCATCGAGTCGATGATCGTGCCGTCGATGTCGAAAATGAACGCGGCCATCAGACGCCCTGCTTCAGGCTCGCCGCGATGAAATCGTCGAGGTCGCCGTCGAGCACGGCCTGGGTGTTGCCCACTTCGTAACTGGTGCGCAGGTCCTTGATCCGCGACTGGTCGAGCACGTAGCTGCGGATCTGGTGGCCCCAGCCGATGTCGGTCTTGGTGTCCTCCAGTTGCTGCTTCTGCTCGTTTTGCTTCCTCTCCTCCAGGTCGTAGAGCTTGGCCTTCAGCATGGCCATCGCCTCGGCGCGGTTCCGGTGCTGGGAGCGGTCGTTCTGGCTGGAGACGACGGTGTTGGTGGGCAAGTGCGTGATGCGCACCGCGGAATCGGTCTTGTTGATGTGCTGCCCGCCGGCGCCGGACGCGCGATACGTGTCGACGCGCAGGTCCGCCGGATTGATGTCGACCTCGATCGTGTCGTCGACCTCGGGATAGACGAACACGCTCGCGAACGATGTATGGCGCCGCGCGTTCGAATCGAACGGCGACTTGCGCACCAGCCGGTGAATGCCGGTTTCAG
>JBKKAZ010000253.1:0-10381 GCA_046714435.1 Casimicrobiaceae bacterium | reverse complement strand
GATGCCTCCCCGAATGCGACAGCAGAGCGCGCGATGAGTCCGCTCGCACAATCGATCGCCGCCTCGCTGGCCGGCGGCGTGCTGGCCGTGCTCGCCGCCTCGGTGACCCTTTCGCTGCACGCCTCGTGGATTCCTCGGCTGGTGTCGTTCGCCGTCGGTGCGCTGCTCGGCGCGGTGTTTCTCGAGCTGTTGCCGCACGCGCTCGAGAGCGGCGCCGCGGACGAGGTGATGGCGACCGTGCTTGCCGGCCTGCTCGCGTTCTTCCTGCTCGAGAAGCTGGTGCTCTGGCGTCACAGCCACGGCCACGACGCGCATCACGACGAATCCGACGAAACCGAGCACGACCACGCACTGCACGCCACCCAGGGCTACGATTTCGGGCGTTCCGGGCTGATGGTGCTGATCGGGACGGCGGTCCACAACTTCTGCGACGGCGTGGTCATCGCCGCGGCGTTCCTCACCGACGTGCGGTTGGGCCTCGCGACCACGGTCGCCATCGTGGCCCACGCGGTGCCGCAGCAGGTCGGCGATTTCGCCGTGTTGCTCCACTCGGGATTCACGCGCTCGCGGGCATTCGTGTACAACGTTTCCGCCGGGTTCGCGACGCTGGCAGGTGCGCTCGCGGGCTACTACGCGCTCGCGAGCATGCAGCAGGCGCTGCCGGCGGTGCTCGCGATCGCCGCGTCCAGCCTGCTCTACGTCGCGGTCGCGGACCTGATTCCCAGCCTGCACCGGCGGCCGGAGCCGGTCGAGACCGCCAAGCAGGCGCTAGCGATCGGACTGGGCGTCGCCGTCATCGCCGCGGTCCGCGCGGCGTTCGCGCACTGAATCGTTCCTGGCGCGTTGCCTGGAGCGCGCGATCGCGGTGACGACCGCCACCGGACCGAGACCGACGATCACGAACCACGCGAGACCGGCGAGATGCGAGTTCATCGTGAGCGCCATCGTGAATATCACGAACAGCCAGGCAAGGATTACGATGTGCACTAGCAGTGCCGATGCAAAAGGCGTCCGGGAGTTCGGTGGGTGACGGGATGATTTCGTTGCGCCTTTTGCATCGGGATAGGATTCAGGCGGTCGCCTAGGGGCGGCGCGCATTGGCCGCTCCGGGCGCCCGCCGCCAACAACACCGAACAACGTGCATCATGCGCGGCCCTGTGCATCTCGAGCCGATTTGTAACACGCCACTGGAGAAACGCATTGAGGTCGGGTGACGGGCACGATAACATCGACACGCCCGATTTCCGATAACGCTGAATGCCCGTGCGCGACGCATCGACTTCCGACTCCGTTACTCCCGCACGAGATGCGGCGCTCGAACTCGTCGATGCCTGGCGCAAGGCCGGCGACGACTGGCTGAAATGGTGGACGCGCAGTGTGCCGCCCGCGCCAGCCGCTCGAACGCCCGAAGCTGACGCAGCCGGCGTGAACCCGGTAGCGTGCCCGGCGATCCCCCCGGAACAATTTGCCGCCATCACCGGCGCCTACCAGCAGCGGCTCGCTATGCTCTGGCAGGCACTCGCGACCACGCCCGCCGGTAAGCCGGTGCCGCAGATCGTTCCCGTGCCAGCGAGCGACCGGCGCTTCAGCGCCAAAGCCTGGCAGGCCTCGCCGTTCCACGCGTGGGTGCTACAGGCCTACTTGCTCCAAGCCGGTTACCTCGAAGCGCTGGCCGACCATAGCGTGCTGCCGCCCGCGGAGCATCGGCGCCTCCGGTTCGCGATCCGCCAATACGTCGATGCGCTGGCGCCGACCAATTTCCCCGCGACCAACCCCGAAGTGCTGGAGCGCGCGCTCGCCACCGACGGCGGGAGTCTGGTCGCCGGCGCCGCGAACCTCGCCGGCGACATTGCCCGGGGCCGCATCTCGATGTGCGACAACAACGCATTCGAGGTGGGGCGCAATGTCGCGGTCACGCCGGGCAGCGTCGTGTTCACGAACGACCTAATCGAGCTGATCCAGTACCACCCGTCGACGCCGACCGTGCACGCCTGCCCGCTCGTGGTGATTCCGCCTTGCATCAACAAGTACTACATCCTCGACCTCTCGCCGTCGAACTCGTTCGTGCGCCACGCGGTCGCGCAGGGGCACACGACCTTCATCGTCAGCTGGCGGAACATCCCTCCCGAGCTTGGCCACCTCGGCTGGGACGATTACCTCGAACGCGGGGTGCTGCAGGCGATTCGTGTCGCCGGCGAGATCGGCCGCAGCCGCACCGTCAACGCACTGGGCTTTTGCGTCGGGGGCACGCTGCTCGCGTGCGCGCTCGCCGTGCTGGCCGCGCGCGGTGACAAATCGGTCGCGAGCGCCACGCTGCTCACCACGATGCTCGACTTCGAAGACCCCGGTGAGATCGGCGTCTACGTGACGCCCGAGTTTCTCGCCGCCCGCGAGCCCGCGCTCCTCGCTGGTCAGCGCCTGCGCGGCGCCGAGCTGGCGACGGCGTTCGCGACGCTGCGCGCGAACGACCTGATCTGGAGCTACGTCGTCAACAACTACCTCAAGGGAGACACGCCGCCGGCGTTCGACCTCTTGTTCTGGAACGGCGACTCCGCCAACCTGCCGGGTCCGATGGCTGCGTTCTATCTGCGCGAACTCTATCTGTCCAACCGCCTGCGCGACCCCGGCGCGCTGACCATGCTCGGCGAACGCATCGACCTCGGCCGCATCGATATCCCGGCGTACGTGCTCGCCACGCGCGACGACCACATCGTCCCGTGGCGGTCGGCGTTCTCGACCACGCGCCTCCTAGGCGGCGATTGCGCGTTCACGCTGGGCGCTTCGGGTCACATCGCGGGCGTGGTCAATCCGCCGGATCCGCCCAAGCGCGGCCACTGGGTCAACCGGCGCTCGGCCGACGTCCCGGACCGATGGCTCGAGCACGCCGACAGCGTGGCGGGCAGCTGGTGGCCCGAATGGAGCGCGTGGCTCGCGCCCCATGCCGGGGTCCGCCGCAAGGCGCCCGCGCAGCCGGGCAGCGCTGACTTTGCGCCGCTTTATCCTGCGCCTGGCCGCTATGTGATCGAGCGGGTCGCGTGATGCTGGTGGCCACCTGCGGCGCCGAACGCTAAGATGAGTCGCCGCAATGAGCCGGAGCCACGGCCGGCAAGTCGTCCAATATTCGGAGGAGAGCGGAAATGGCGTTGAAGAACGCGCGCGTCGCGCTGGTCACGGGCGGCATGGGGGGGCTGGGGGAGGCGATCTGCATCAAGCTCGCGGCCCTGGGCCACAAGGTCGTCACCACCTATTCGCCGGGCAACACCAAGTCCAGCGAATGGCTTGCCGGCATGAGCCGGCTGGGCTACAGCTTCCACGCCTACGCCTGCGACGTGACCGACTGGGACGCCTGCACCGCCTGCGTCAAGAAAGTGTTTGGCGAAGTCGGCCCGATCGACGTGCTCGTCAACAACGCCGGCATCACGCGCGACATGACCTTCAAGAAAATGGACAAGGCGAGCTGGGACGCGGTGATCAGGACCAATCTCGATTCGGTGTTCAACATGACCAAGCAGGTCTACGACGGCATGCTCGAGCGGAACTGGGGCCGGATCATCAACATCTCGTCGGTCAACGGCCAGAAGGGCGCGTTCGGCCAGACCAACTACTCGGCGGCGAAGGCCGGCATGCACGGGTTCACCAAAGCCCTGGCGCTCGAGGTCGCGAAAAAGGGCGTCACCGTCAACACCATTTCCCCGGGCTACATCGGAACCAAGATGGTGATGGCAATCCCCCAGGAGGTGCTCGACACCAAGATCATTCCGCAGATCCCCACCGGGCGCCTGGGCAAGCCCGAGGAGGTCGCGGGACTGGTGGCCTACCTTGCGAGCGACGAGGCTGCATTCGTCACCGGGGCTAACATCTCGATCAATGGCGGGCAGCACATGTTCTAATCGGCCGATGAGCCAACTGCCACGCCTTGCGATCGCCGCGCTCATGCTGGCGGCGATTTCGACCTCGGCGCCGCTCCAGGCGGCCGGCGGAATCCTTTCCGACTACGCTCGGCTGAAGCCGATCGCCCAAGGCTCCAGCACCACCTACTGGACCAGCCCGACCGCGGATTTCAAGCACTACGACGCGGTGCTGCTGGACCCGATCCGCGTCGTGATCGCGGCCGGGGCGACGACGCAGCCCATCGATCCGGGCGAGATCAAGATGCTCACCGACTACTTCCGCGAGGCGATCGTGCGGGAGTTCGCTGGAGGGCACCGCTTCGTCGAACAAGCCGGCGCGAAGGTGCTGCGGGCGCGCCTGGTCATCACCGAGCTGGTGCCGAACTCGGCGGAGATCGGCGCGCTGGTGCTGATCGCGCCGTACGGCACATTCGTCGAGATGGCCGCCAACGCGCTGGCCGGCAACACGCCCGGCTCGGCCCCCTATCTCGGCCGTGCGGGCCTCGAAATCCAGTTTCTCGACGGGGAAACCGGCGTGATCCTGGCCGAAGTCGCCGATTCCCGCGCCGGATCCCGCCTGTCGCTGGAAAGCGGGCTCGAGGGCGCGGTGGCAAGCTACGCGGCAGGCCTTTCGACCTGGGGCTACGTCAAGCAGGCATTCGACAACTGGGCGAAGTGGATGCGCAGCTGGCAGGACGAGCTGCGCGGCTCGCGTGCGTCCACGCCTTCGCCCGCGCGCTGACGTAATCCAGCGGTGAGCGCGCAGCTGCACAAAGAAAAAAGCCCCAGCTGACAAGCCGGGGCTCAAAGACTGCATCTGTCAGGAGGAGGAGACAGATACAGGAGTTGCTCGTTGCTGCAGCTTGGGCTCGCCCGCCGGCATTTCAAGTCCGGCCGACCGTGCCCAGCCTTCTACGACACGCAAGTCGAACGCTCGTGGCGCCCGATTACGTGGCTAAACGACCTTACGCGGCCCTGCGACCCTTCGCCGGCGCGGCCTTCACCGCCGAGGCGGCGGCGGCGCGAACGCTCGCATCCGCAAGGTTCACGACCTGCTTCGAAGCCTTCTGGAACTGGTCGAACGCGGCCGAGGTGGCAGCGAACGTCGACTTGAACGCGTTCATCGCGACATCCGAGCCGGCCGGGGCCGACTTGCTGGCCTTGTCGACCCAGCTGGCGACGCCCTTCGAGTAGTTCGCCCAGGTCTCTTCCGAGATGGCCGAGAACTCGGCTTGCGCCTGCGAGGCCAGTTCGTACAGCGTGCGCGAGTAGGCAAGCGCGGTCTGCACGCCGGTTTCGGCGATGTGCGTGCGAAGCGAGAACAGTTCCTGAACGTCCTTGACCGACGCGACGGCTTGCGCGCTTTCGATGCTCTGCGCAATCGCCGACTTGGTGGCCGTCAGGTTGAGCTTCAACAGCTTCTCGGTGTTGATCAGCGCGATCTCGGCGAACTTCGATGCCTGGGCAACGTTGGCCTTCGAGATGTCGGAAAACGATTCGGTGGGGTTGTACATTGTTGATCCTCTAGAGTGGTTTGGGGTTCGGTTGCAAGTGCCAGCGGCCAAACTTCGTTGGCGGACCCGGCGGGTGGAGCCGCCGGAAAGCGCTGGCCGGGATGGCCACTCTGCCCGGACCGTTTTGCTGCACTGCACAATTCAAGTATAGGGGCGAGGTGCGCCTCGGTCAAGGGTTTTTTGTGCACCGCACCAAGTTTCTGGAACCGAAACCCAAACAGCCTAAAAATCAGTGGTTTATAATTGCTGCCCGCCCGGAGACCTTCAGGCATGGCCGCGACCGTACGCACGATCAAGAAGTACCCGAATCGCCGTCTCTACGACACCGCGAGCAGCGGCTACATCACGCTCGCCGACGTCAAGCAGATGGTGCTGGAGAACATCGAATTCCAGGTGGTCGAGGCCAAGTCCGGCGACGACCTGACCCGGGCGATCCTGCTGCAGATCATTCTCGAGGAGGAGTCGGGGGGCCTGCCGATGTTCAGCTCGGAGATGCTGACCCAAATGATCCGCTTCTACGGCAGCGCGCAGCAGACGATCATGGGCCAGTACATCGAGCAGAACGTCAAGGCCTTCCTCGCCATCCAGACCAAGCTGCAGGACCAGGCCAAGCAGATCTACGGCGACCGGATGCTGCTGACGCCCGACCTCTGGAAGCAGTTCATGCAGATGCAGGCGCCGGCAATGCAGGGCATGCTGGGCAGCTATCTCGAGCAGAGCGCCCGGCTGTTCATGGACATGCAGCAGCGCATGCAGGACCAGACGCGCGGGATGTTCGCCGCCTTCCCGTTCCCGAATTTCACCGCGCCGAACGGCGCCGCCGACGACAACAACAAGCGCTGACGGAATCCTGCGGCGCAACATCGGCGGATTGCGCCGGCAATGCTGCACTGCAAGCGCTCACCGCCACTTCGGCCGGCGCGCGACACACCAGAGTCTGTGATGACCCCTCCACGCGGCAGCGCGCCCTCGATTGGCTTCGTCTCGCTCGGATGCCCGAAGGCGCTGGTCGATTCCGAGCAGATCCTCACCCAGCTCAAGGCCGAAGGCTACGCCGTGTCGCCGAGCTACGAGGGCGCCGACCTGGTGGTGGTCAACACCTGCGGATTCATCGACAGTGCGGTGGCGGAATCGCTCGATGCCATCGGCGAGGCGCTGCACGCGAACGGCAAGGTGATCGTCACCGGCTGCCTCGGGGCCAAGAACGGCGGCGATTTCGTGCGCGTCGCCCATCCCAAGGTGCTCGCGGTGACCGGTCCGCACGCGACCGCCGAAGTGATGTCGCACGTGCACGCCGCGCTACCCAAGCCCCACGACCCGTTCGTCGACCTGGTGCCGCTGCAGGGGATCAAGCTGACGCCGCGGCACTACGCCTACCTGAAGATCAGCGAGGGCTGCAACCACCGATGCACCTTCTGCATCATTCCTTCGCTGCGCGGCGACCTCAACTCGCGGCCGCTCGGCGAGGTGCTGGCGGAGGCCGAGCGGCTGCTGCGCGCAGGCGTGAAGGAGCTGTGCGTGGTTTCACAGGACACCAGTGCCTACGGCGTCGACATCCGCTACCGCACCGGGTTCTGGCAGGGGCGCCCGGTAAAGACCCGTATGACCGAACTCGCGCGCGAACTCGACGCGCTGGCGCACGCGCACGGCGCCTGGGTGCGGCTGCACTACGTCTATCCGTATCCCCACGTCGACGAGGTGATCGCGCTGATGCGGGATGATTGCTCCGGTGGCGGACTGCTGCCCTACCTCGACGTGCCGTTCCAGCACGCGAGCCCGCGCATCCTGAAGCTGATGAAGCGTCCTGCCGCACCCGAACGGGTGCTGGAGCGGGTCCGTGCGTGGCGCGCCGCGAAGCCGCAGCTCGCGATCCGCAGCACCTTCATCGTCGGATTTCCCGGCGAAACGGACGCCGAGTTCGACGAGCTGCTGGCCTTTCTCGGCGAGGCGCAGCTCGATCGCGTCGGCTGCTTCCCCTACTCGCCGGTCGAGGGCGCCGTTGCCAACGCGCTGCCGGGTCGCATCGATCCGCCATTGCAGGAAGCACGGCGGGAGCGATTCATGACCACCCAGGCGCGAATCAGCGCCGGCCGCCTCGCCTCGAGGGTGGGCACGACCACCACCGTACTCATCGACAGCCATCAGGAAGCGAGGCGCGGCCGTCACCGACGCATCGTCGCGATCGGCCGCAGCCCTGCCGATGCGCCCGAGATCGACGGGATCGTGCGCGTCGACGACGGCGCAGCCCTCGCTGCGGGCTCGTTCGCGCGCGTCATGATCACCGGCGCCGACGCCCACGACCTTCGCGCGCGGCTCGCCGCCTAGCAGCGTGATGCAAAATGGCTCGAGATGCACAGGGCCGCGCATGATGCGCGTTGTTCGGTGCTGTTGCCAGCGGGCGCCGACGGGCCGCCCCTAGGCGCCCGCCTGAGTCCAATCCCGATGCAAAAAGCGCAACGAAGCAGTCCCGTCATCCACCGAACTCCCGGACGCCTTTTGCATCGGCCTGCTCGCGCCTGGGTCCGCGCTCGCCCCGGCGGGGCCGCGGAGCTTTGAATCGGCGCCCGACTGGTTTATCTTTCGGACAGGAGGAAAAACCCATGGCCCGCAAACTATCGTCGAGTCGAAGGAGCTTCTTGCGAGGTGCCGGCGCTGCCGCCCTGGCGCCGTATGTGATCACGGCGCGTGCGCAGGAGACGCTGATCGTCAACACGCAGGGTGGCGAATACCAGGAGCTGGTCGAGCGGGTGGTGATCCGGCCGTTCGAGAAGAAGTTCGGCGTCAAGATCACCCACGACGCCACCGGCACCGCATCGCAGGATTACGCCAAGATCCGCGCCGCACGCGGCGCCCCCGGTTTCGACGTCGCCGGCCTGCTGACGCCGCCCGAGGTGATCCTCGGCGTCAAGGAGGGACTGCTCGAGAAGCTCACCGAGCGCGAGGTGCCGAACCTCAAGCATCTATGGGACAAGTCCTGGTCGGTGATTCCGCCCGGATCCGGTGCCCCGCACACGCTGCAGTTCGCCGCCCTGGTGTACAACAAGGACAAGATCGAGCGCCCGCGCTCCTGGGCCGACTACTGGGAGCCGCAGAAGAAGTACGGCGAAAAGATCAAGGGCCATGTCATCAACTACAACCCTGCCAACCTGCTCTCGGTGTACGCGCTGATCCACGCCGCGCAGCTCGGTGGCGGCGGAGTGGACAACATGGAACCGGCCTGGGCGCGGCTCAAGGCTCAGAAGCCGTATGTCGGCGTCGTGGTCACCGGCTCGGCGGAGGCGGTGCCGCACTTCGAGAACGGCGAGGTATGGATATCGCCGTACTGGAGCGGGCGCACCGGCTACTACATCGACCGCGGCCTGCCTCTCGAGATGGTCATCCCGCAGGAGGGCGTCATCGGCCTGTTCGACGTCGCCTGCGTGCCGGTGGGCGCGAAGAACAAGAAGCTGGCGTACGAGTTTCTCAACTGGCGGCTCGATCGCGACGTGCAGCGCGAATGGGCGCTCGCCTACTTCACCAGCCCGACGCGGCCCGACATCGAGCTGCCGGCGAAGTTCGCCGCGGGCCAGATCGTCACCAAGGCGCAGATGGCCAGCACCCAGTTCCCGGATTCGGACGTGATCGGAGCACGCCGCAAGGATTGGACGGTCAAATGGCAAGAGATCATGGCGTAGGGAGGCTCTGGCCAGGTACGCAGAGCCAATCCTCAAGCGCGCGCTGCGGTCTCGCCGGCCGGGGAAACGCCGAGCGGGGCGTCTTGGTCTTCAGTCGCGTGCCCTTGAACGAGCCGCACCGGAGTTGACGATCGCGTTAGCCATGATATTCAAAATCCCACTAGGCGCCGTCAGGGCTATGTCTGTCACTCGATGAGCTGATCCGCGCGCAGCAGCAGTGACTGCGGGATGGTAATACCAAGCGCTTTGGCGGTCTTGAGGTTGATGACCAACACGAACTTGGTTGGCTGGGCGATGGGAAGATCTGCCGGCTTGGTGCCTCGCAGGATTCGGTCCAGATACTCGGCCGCCTGATCGAATCGCTCGAGCCGAATGGAGCCATAGGAGAGCAATCCTCCTTCCGCGAGGTGCTGTTGCCCGTCAAAGGCCGAAGGCAAACGGTGACGCACCCACACGCGCGACCTTCGACGCTTGCTGAGACTGTGTGGGAAGGGGAATAGCGAGAAGACCACTCGCTACGATCCCGATGAATGCCCGCCGGTTCATCATTGAATCATCATCTCTTCGCGGCACTAGCCAAGGCGCTCACGCAGGCGATACCGTCATCGCACTATTGAAACGATCGCGGATTTACTCGATCACCTCGTCGGCGCTGAGCAAGACCGGTTGCGGGATGGTGATGCCGAGCGCCCTGGCGGTTTTCATGTTGATCACCAGCTCGAACTTGGTCGGCTGGCCGACCGGAATATCGCCGGGTTTCCCGCCATGCGCCACTTTCTTGATGTAGGCGGCGGCGTTGTAATAGGCGGTCCTCAGGTTTTCGCCATAGCTCATCAGGCCGCCGTCATCCACGAATTCTCTGGCCCCATAGAAGGCAGGCAGGCGGTGCTTGGCCGCAAGGGCCACGATTTCCGCGCGCCAAGTCAGAAACAGCGGTTCGTCGGGCAGCACGAAGATCGCGCCCGCCTTCTCGCGCACCGCCGTCTCGAATGCGGCGGGCAGCTGCTCGTGGCTGGGCCTTCCGACGTCGATCTTCACCAGTTTTACTTTCAGCGTTTGCGCGACCGGGCCGAGCGCTTGCCACATGCGCGGGTGCACGTCGCTTTTCGCGTCGGTGAGCACTGCGACCGTCGTTGGCCTGGGCAGGACGCTCGCGAACAGCTCCAGCATCTTGGGCATGATGTCCTCGGCCTGGCTGGAGAGCCCGGTGATATTGGCGCCCGGCCTGGCGAGGCTCGCGATCAGTTTCTGCCCGACAGGATCGGCGACGGCCGCCATGACGATGGGCGTCGAGCCGAGCGCC
>JBKKAZ010000252.1:0-3044 GCA_046714435.1 Casimicrobiaceae bacterium | reverse complement strand
GGCGTGTACACGGCGCTGTTCTGGCTCGGGCAGGTGCTGCTCGGAGGCATCGTTCCGCTCGCGCTGCTGTTCGCGCGCGGCACCCGTCGCCGCGCGAGCGCGCTCGCCGCCGCTGCGGCCTGCGTGGTCGCGGGCGGCCTCGCACAGGTCTACGTGATCGTCATCGGCGGGCAGGCCTATCCGCAGTTGATGTTTCCGGACAAGGAAGTCACGAGCAGCTTCTTCGATGGCGTCGTCGCCGCCTATGCGCCGAGCTTGCCGGAGGTGGCGCTCGGCGTCGGTGGCGTCGCGTTGGCGCTGGGGCTCACCGCGGTCGCGCTCAAGGTGTTGCCGTTCCTGCCGGAAAGCCTGGCCGACGGCGACGCCGGTTCGGCGGCGGAGTGAACCGGCTCCTCGTCTCCGCGGCTCACAAGTCGTCGGGCAAGACGACCGTGTGCATCGGCTTGTCCGCGGCGCTGCGCGCGCGCGGCGTCGTCGTGCAGCCGTTCAAGAAGGGTCCGGACTACATCGATCCGCTGTGGCTCGGTCTGGCCGCCGGGCGGCCCTGCTACAGCCTCGACCCCTACCTGAGCGATGCCGGGGAGATCCGCTCGGAGTTCGCGCGGCGCATGAGCGGCGCATCGCTCGGACTCGTGGAAGGCAACAAGGGTCTGTACGACGGGCTCGATCTCGACGGCAGCAACAGCAATGCCGCGCTCGCCGCGCTGATCGGCACGCCGGTGGTGCTGATCATCGACGCGCGCGGCATGACGCGCGGCATCGCTCCGCTCATCCTCGGCTACCAGGCTTTCGAGCCGAACATCCGCATTGCCGGCGTCATTCTCAATCAGCTCGGGGGCGTGCGGCACGAGGCCAAGCTGCGTGCGGTGATCGAACACTACACCGACGTTGCGGTTCTCGGCGCCGTGCAGCACGACGAGCGCATGACCATCGTCGAGCGTCACCTGGGCCTGGTCCCGAGCAACGAGGTCGCGGCGGCGCGCAAGCATGTCGACGAGATCGCGGCGCACATCGCCGCCCAGGTCGACCTCGACGCGGTACTCGCCGTGGGAAGGCAGGCCGGGCCGTTGCCTTCTTTCGCGCGGGTCTCGAGCACGCAACGTCGCAGGACCGCATCGACGCCGGTGCGCGTGGCTTTCGCACGCGACGCGGCATTCGGTTTCTACTACCCAGGCGACCTCGAGGCCTTGCGCGAAGCCGGGGCGGAGCTGGTGCCCTTCGACGCGCTCCACGACGTGCACCTGCCGCCCGTCGACGGCCTGTTCATTGGCGGAGGATTCCCCGAAACGCACATGGAGGTGCTCGCCGCGAACGGCGGCCTGCGCGCCGAATTGCGTGCCGCGATAGCCGACGGGCTACCGGTGTACGCCGAATGCGGCGGGCTGATGTACCTGGCGCGCCGGATCGAATGGGACGGGCGCTGCGCAGAAATGGTCGGCGCGCTTCCGGCGGACATTGTCATGCACGCGCGCCCGATCGGTCGCGGCTACGTCCATCTGCGCGAAACCGGCCGCGGGCTGTGGCCGGCGGCGCAACTGGGCGAAGCGTCGCAGATCCGCGCCCACGAATTCCATCACTCGAGCGTCGAGAACCTGGCAGCGGACGTCCGGTTTGCCTATGACGTCGAGCGCGGCTACGGCATCGACGGCCGGCACGACGGCATCGTGCAAGGGAACCTTCTGGCGTCGTATGCGCACCTGCGCGATGTCGCCGGCAACCGCTGGGCGCGGCGCTTCGTGGATTTCGTCCGGAGTTGCAGGCATGCCGCCTGACGTCGCGAACAGTTTGCCGCCGGTCGACGACGAAGGCTACCTGGTCGATCCCGCGGATTGGAACGAAGCGGTCGCCGAGGAACTGGCGCGCCGCGAGCGCATCGTCCTTTCCGACGAGCACTGGGCGGTGATCAGGTACATGCGCGAGTATTACGGGCAGCGCCAGGTCGCCCCGGATGCGCGCCACGTCATCAAGCATCTGGCCGGGTACAAGGGCGCGGGCAGCGGGGGGCGCAACGACTTGTTCATGCTGTTCCCCTACGGTTACGTCAAGCAGGCCTGCAAGGTCGCCGGCATGCGCAGGCCCCGGTCATGGAGCACCGGCTGAGTGCGAAGCGCCAGAGGAGAGTCCATGATCACCGTCACGCGCGAGGCTGCAATCGAGATCGTCAAGTCGGCGCAGCAGGCCGGCGTGGGCAACCTGCGCCTGGCTGCGCGCCTGGACGACAAGGGCGTGGTCGAGTACGGCATGGGGTTCGACGACCGGTCCGACGGAGACACGCAGGTGGTCACCAACGGCGTCACGCTGTTGATCTCGTCCGGCAGCGTCGAGCTGCTGACCGGCGCCACGCTCGACTATGTCGAGATCCATTCCGGCGAGTGGCGCTTCATTTTCATCAACCCCAACGATCCGTCGCACAAACCGCCGCAGCCCGCGCGCTGAGGTAGGTAACGCGATGCATGATGGCTCGAGATGCACAGCGCCGCGCAGGACGCGCGTTGTTTGGTGCTGTTGGGGGCGGGCGCCCGAAGTGGGCAATGCGCGCCGTCCCTGGGCGACCGCCTGAATCCCATCCCGATGCAAAAGGCGCGGCGAAGCAAATCCGTCACCCACCGAGCTTCCGGACGTCTTTTGCATCGGCGCTTCTAGCGCTGGACGCCGCCGCGGCATGGGGTTAGTCTGGATTGGCCCATGCCCGAGCCCGAAGCACCGAAACCCGACGCGCCAGCCGAAGACGGCTCGCACGCGGCGCGCGCAAGTCCACTGCCGCAGACACCGGCGGTGCGCCTTGCGCGCAAGACCCAGTCGCTCGACATCCTGTACGAGACGGCCACCAGCCTCAGCCAGCCCGGCAGCTTCGAGCAGGTGCTCGAGGGTTTCCTCGACACGCTCATCGAGCTGATGGACGCGCGCGCGGCGAGCATTCGAGTCGTCACCGGCGACGGCTTCACGCGCCTGATCGCGAGCCGTGGCCTCGCTCCCGAGGTGGTCGAGCGCGACCGGCTGATGCCGGTCGGGGGCTGCCACTGCGGCTGGGCGTCGACCGAGGG
>JBKKAZ010000251.1:0-27125 GCA_046714435.1 Casimicrobiaceae bacterium | reverse complement strand
CGGGAATCCTCGCCGGCTGCGCGCAGGTGCCGCCACGCGAGGTGCAGCCTGCGCCAGCGCCCCAGCCACCGGCTGCTGCCGCCTTCGATCCGGTGATCGCGCGCGACAGCAGCTATGCCGTGGTGGTCGTCCAGCCCGGCGAGGACCTCGCAACGCTCGCCGAACGCTGGCTCGGGGGGCGCTCGCACGCTGCCGGAATCGCCGAATTCAACCAGGTCGAACGCGTGGGCGCCGGCGAGGCTGTCGCGATTCCGCTGAAGCCGGGCAGTCCGCTGGGCGTGGGAGCGAGCGGCGCGCGCGCCGTCACGATCCTCGCCTACCACCGCTTCGGCCCGCGCGCGAACACTCTCACTGTCACGCCCGCGGCGTTCGAAGCGCAGATGGCCTATCTCGCGAACAACGGCTATACCGTGATTGCGCTCGAGCAGTTGCCGGCGTTTCTCGAGGGACGCGCGGCGCTGCCGAAAAAGGCCGTCGTGATCACGATCGACGACGGCTACCGGTCGACCTTCGAGGTCGCGTTTCCGATCCTCAGGAAGCACCGGGTCCCCGCGACGGTGTTCCTCTACAGCGATTTCGTCGGCGTGCCCGACGCGCTGAACTGGGCGCAGATGCGGGAGATGGCGGCCTCGGGCCTGATCGCGATCCAGCCGCACAGCAAGACGCACGCCAATCTGACGGTGCGCCTCGCCGGCGAGTCCGACGCCCGTTATCTCGAGCGCACGCGCCGGGAGGTCGATGCGCCGGTCGACGCAATCCGCGCGCAGCTCGGCGTTTCCAGCCTGGCCTATGCGTTTCCCTATGGCGATGTCAACGAGACCGTGGTCACCGCGCTGCGCGCCAGAGGCGTCAAGCTCGGCGTGACCGTGACCTCGGGGGGCAATGCGTTCTATGCGCCGCCTTACATGTTGCGGCGAACGATGATCTTTGGCGGCGACGATCTGGAAGCATTCCGTGCCAAGCTGGTCACGAGTGTGCCGGTGGCGCGGCAGCGATGAGCCGCAATGCCGACGCGACGGCGATCGCCCGTGCGGCCGCGTGCGTCGTCGCGGTCGCGTTAGGCGCGTGCGCGCCGGTGCCGCCGCGTCCAGTGCCGGTGCCCGAGCCTCCGCAACGCTCCACCGTTCGTCCTGATCACAGCGCCTCGCCGCGCGAGGCCGTCATGGCGCGGCACCTGGAGCTCGCAGCGAAGGCGCGTGCCGCCGACGATCTGGCGAGCGCCGCGGAGCACGAGCAAGTCCTGGTTCTGCTAGCGCCGGACGATCCGCAGCGTCGCAAGGCACTCGACGCGACCCGCAACGCGATCCGGAACCGTGTACGCGAGCACGGACAGGCTGGACTTGCCGCGCGCCGCAGCGGCGATCTCGCCGCCGCCCGCGATGCCTACCTGCGCGTGCTTGCACTCGACCCCGGCAACGACGCCGCGGCGACGGCGCTGCGCGAAATTGAACTTGCCGCAATGTCGAGGGCACAGAGCGATCGCGCCGCGAGGGCCCGAGCCACCGAGGGTGTGATCGCCGGCGCCAGGGCGCGGGCAGCGGGCGACAGCTACGACCTCGAGCAGCGCATCGAGCTCTTCCGCGCCGGCGATCTCAATGCGGGATTGCGGGAGCTTCGCGCGTGGGTCGACGCCAATCCGGCGGACAGCGCCGGCCGCCAGCGCGTTGCGACGTTGGTCGCCGAGCGCGCGCGCGACCTCGACGCCAACGGCCAGCGCGAGACCGCGCTCGCACTCTACGAACAGGCGACGGCGTTTGCCGGAGGGACTGCGCCCGAATGGAGCGCACGCATGCAAGCGCTGCGCAAGGCGCTGGGCGAGCACTACTACGTCCAGGGCATGAAGGTCTACCGGACCGACGTCGCCGCGGCGGTCCGTCAATTCGAGACCGGCGTCAGGTACGACCCGTCGAACATCACGCTGCAGACCCGGCTGCGCGAGGCGAAGCTCGCGCAGGAGAAGCTTCAGAAAATAGGCGCTAAATAGCCGGCGCAACGACGGGACGGCGCCGCGTGGCCGCTACTGCGGCTTGTTGCCGAACTTCGCCTGCATCCGCTTCTGCAGATCGATCGCCCGCTCGCGTTCGAGCCGGGCCTTGCGGTTGGCCGGATCGAGTTCGAGGATGCGATCCCATTTCGTTATCGCGAGGTCGAGGTTCTGGCGCTGGAAGGCCTGGGTTGCTTCGCGATCGTAGGCCCGAATCAGGTTCGCGCGCGCGGCATCGCGACGCTTGGTGACCTCCGCGTTGCCGGGAGCGCGCGCCAGCGCGTCGTTGTAGACGAGGTAGGCACCCTCGACGTTCCCGGCCTTCTCCAGGGCGGCCCCTTTCTGCAATAGCTCGGCGAGGTCGTCCCGCGGCTTAGCCTCCTGAGCAACGGCGGGCGTGGCCGGTGAGTCGAGTGCAGGCGCAGCGCCTGGCGGCGGCGCGCGGCCTGGGATCTTGATGACCTGCCCGGCCCCCAACCGCGACGGGTTCGCGATGTCGTTGTATTTCGCGAGCACGTAGAAGCGGTAGCGGTCACCGAGGTATTGCTGCGCGAGCTTGGACAGCGTGTCGTCCTTCTGCACGGTGTAGCGGAAGAACACGCCGCCCAGCTCCTTTTGCGCGTCGGCGCGAATCTGCTCCGAGAGCTTGCGGACGAGATCGTTGGAGGGATCCAGCGCGGCTGCGCGCTCGAGCGTCGCGCGTGCCGCCGCCTCGTCACCGTTCTGAAGCTGATCGACCGCCTCCAGCGCGAGTTTCTGCGCCTGCGGCCGGGCAATGGCTGGATCGACGGGCGCTGGCGCGGGTGCGCGCGTTTCGACGGGCGGGGCGGGAGCGGCCGGGGCCGGCGCGGAGGGTGTGGATTCCGCGGGTTTCGGTGTTGGTGAACTCGCCGGCTGCGGCGCGGCACAGGCCGCAACCAGCGTCGCGATTGCGAAGGCGGCCGCGACGTGGCGCAGTCCGGTATCCGGTTTGGCTTGAGTCATGGCAATTCAACGTCGGCGTAGGCGTGCGAGTCGCCGGGAGAGTGCCAATAGTGCCTGCATCCGCCGCATTCGTTCAACCCGTCATGGCGTCGGTGTCGCGGCCCGCCGGGG
This sequence comes from Casimicrobiaceae bacterium, assembly GCA_046714435.1. Taxonomy (GTDB): domain Bacteria; phylum Pseudomonadota; class Gammaproteobacteria; order Burkholderiales; family Casimicrobiaceae; genus VBCG01. Next base: position 24,046 of record JBKKAZ010000251.1, on the reverse strand, counting down.
AAGCTTCACCGTATTCGGCGTTGCGCGCAAGCGAATAATCACCCCGCCCCACGGCCTTGCCGCCCACCGGCCTCGGCCCGGTTAGTTCGGAACGCCGGTATCGAACTCGATGACATCGCTGCCCGGTTCGTCGGCGGAATGTCCGAAGACGATGCGTCCCCGGCCGCGCAGCAGCAGTTCCTCGCGGCGCAGTTCGACCTCGCGCTCGCCCTGCACGACGCAGAACGTGCCGTTGGTGCTGTGGTCGATCAGCACGTATTTGTCCCGGCGGCGCTCGATGCGGGCGTGCAGCCGCGACGCCTTGCGGTCGAGGATCACGCAGTCGTTCTGTCCGTCGCGCCCGAAAGTGAGCACGTTGCCCTCGGCAAGCGACAGTTCCCGCTGACCGCAGCGCAGAACCAGGCGAGCCTGGCGGCCGGCGCGCCGGGGTGCGAGCGTGGTCAGATCCTCCTCGGAGTCCTGCCACAGCAGTTCGAACAGCTCGATGTCGTCCTGCTTGCCTTTGACCGCCTGCAAATCCTGGCTCCTGGTGCGGGCCTTGAGCGTGGCCGGCAACTCGTCAAGCGTCTGGCTGGCGATCATCGTTTGCCCCGCCTTCGCGTGGGAGCAAAGCCGCGCCGCGACGTTTACCGTATCGCCGAACGCGTCGGCCCCTTCGACCAGCACCGGACCGGAGTGGAAGCCGGTGTGGATCGCCAGCGCCGGCCCGCCGCCCTCGCTGAGCGCGGCGATCTGCTTGTGGGCTTCGGAGGCGGCATAGCCGGCGTTGCCGGCGCTGGGGAACAACGCCATCACTTCGTCGCCGATGGTCTTGATCACCCGGCCGTCGTGCTCCTCGCAGGCCTGGCGGATCACCTCGATGCAGCGCCCGATCAGCGTCAGCGCGACCGCGTCCCCAAGCGTCTCGTACAGGCGCGTGCTGCCCGCGACATCGGCGAACAGGACTGCGGCGTGACGGGTGGCGGCTTCCATGAGGGTGCCTCGAGGGGCGCCGAAAGTATAAGGCAGCGCCGTGGCCCCGGCGAAGTGCCGTCCGACCTGAAAAAGCCCCGAAAATCGACGATGCGCCCCCATTTCCCTGGCTGGGCGGTGGAAAACCGGCGACAGTCCCTCAAAGTGCGGGACTGCCCCAAGGCCCACGCGCGACCATTCATTGCCGCTGTCGGCCGCTGTCGGCCGCTGTCGGCCGCGCTCGAACGGCGCGAGGCGGCGGCTATCATCCGGGCATGACGCTGGATCCCGTCGCCGGACTTGCGGGGCTGTTCGTGTCGGCGTTCCTTTCGTCGACCCTGCTGCCGGGAAGCTCCGAGATCGTGCTGGCGGCGCTGGTGGCCGACCGGCTCGACTTCGCGTGGCCGGCGATAGGCGTCGCCACATTGGGTAATACGCTCGGCGGCCTCACGTCGTACGGGGTCGGTCGGCTGCTGCCTTCGCCACAGCCGCGGGAGGGCTGGTACGCAAGGGCGCTCGCGCTCGCGCGCAAGTTCGGCGTGTCGGTGCTGCTGTTCTCGTGGGTGCCGCTGATCGGCGACGCGCTGTGCGTGGCGTCCGGCTGGCTGCGCCACAACGTCGCGGCCGCGGGGCTCGCGATTGCGGCGGGAAAGTTCGTCCGCTACGTTGCGCTGGTGTGGGGCGTGCGCGCGCTCGCCGGCTAGGCAGGGGCGCGGCTTCGGCCGCGCATGGCAACGCCGCAGCCGCGAGGTCCCGCGCCCGGGGATTTGCTGCACGGCGGTATGATCAAAACGGAACTCGCCGCGCAGCCGCCGCTCTCCTAGCGCAACCATGAACGCCGTCACCGACGCGTCGCTCGACACGACTGAGGCCTGGCCGGAACCGCGGCTGCGGGAAATCCCGTACAACTACACGTCGTTCTCGGACCGGGAGATCGTGATCCGGCTGCTGGGCGCGCCGATGTGGCAGGTCCTGAGCGAACTGAGGAGCGAGCGTCGCACCGGCCGGTCGGCGCGGATGCTGTTCGAAGTGCTGGGCGACCTCTGGGTCGTCGATCGCAATCCCTACCTGCAGGACGATCTCCTCGACAACCCGAAGCGCCGGCGGATGCTCGTCGACGCACTTTCGCATCGCCTCGGCGAAATCGACAAACGCCGCCAGCCCGCGGCGGGGTCCGCGGCCGAAGCCGCGCGCGACACCAAGGTCGCGGCACTCGTGGAGGCTGCCCATGCCGCGGTCGACCGGTTCGCCGCGGGGTTCGCGGAAGCTGCGAAGTTGCGCAAGCGCACGCTGAAGGTGCTTTCGCGTCACACCGCGCGCGACAACATCGCGTTCGACGGCATGTCGCGCGTGTCGCACGTCACCGACGCCACCGACTGGCGCGTCGAGTATCCGTTTGTCGTGCTGTGCCCGGACACCGAGGACGAGGTGCGCGGCCTGGTAGAGGGCTGCATCGAACTCGGGCTCACCATCATCCCCCGCGGCGGCGGCACCGGTTACACCGGCGGTGCCGTGCCGCTGACGCCGCGCGCCGCGGTCATCAACACCGAGAAGCTCGAGCGACTCTCCGCCATCGAGCCCGTCGCCATTCCCGGACGCGAGGCCGCGGTGCCGACCATCGACTGCGGCGCCGGGGTCGTGACCCGACGCGCGATGGACGCCGCCGAGCGGGCGGGACTGGTTTTCGCCTGTGATCCCACCTCGGCCGACGCCTCGTGCATCGGTGGCAACGTTGCGGTGAATGCGGGCGGCAAGAAGGCGGTGCTGTGGGGTACGGCGGTCGACAATCTCGTGTCGTGGCGCATGGTGACGCCCGACGCGGAGTGGCTGGAAGTCACTCGCCTGGACCACAACCTCGGCAAGATTCACGACGCGCCGGTGGCCAGCTACGAACTCAAATGGCTCGGCCGGGACGGCCGCGCGACGGCGCGCACCGAGACGCTGCGCATCGAAGGATCGAGATTCCGCAAGGCCGGGCTCGGCAAGGACGTCACCGACAAGTTCCTGGGCGGGCTGCCTGGCGTGCAGAAGGAGGGCTGCGACGGGATCATCACCAGCGCGCGCTTCGTGCTGCATCGCATGCCGCCGAACATCCGCACCGTCTGCCTCGAGTTCTTCGGCACGGTCCACGAATCGACGCCGGCGATCGTCGAAATCAAGCGCTACCTCGACACGGCACCACACGGCGCGATCCTGGCCGGGCTCGAGCACCTGGACGAGCGCTACGTGAAGGCGGTCGGCTACACGACCAAGGCCAAGCGGCACGGCCGGCCCCGCATGGTGCTCATCGGCGACGTCGTCGGCGAAAGCGAGGATGGCGTCGCCAAAGCCACCTCCGAAGTCGTCCGCGTCGCCAACGCGCGCGGGGCGGAAGGGTTCGTCGCGGTATCGCCGGAAGCGCGCAAGAAGTTCTGGGCCGACCGCGGCCGCACCGCAGCGATCTCCCGGCACACCAACGCGTTCAAGATCAACGAGGATGTGGTGATTCCGCTCGACCGGCTCGGTGACTACAGCGACGGCGTCGAGCGCATCAACATCGAGCTTTCGATCGCCAACAAGCTGAAGCTCGCCGACGCGCTCGCGGACTGCCTCGCGCCGGCGGCGCTAATGAGCGCCTGGGGTCCCGGCGACGAGGCGCAGCCGTCGCGGGAGCTGGTCGAGGCCAACGTCACCGAAGCGCGCGCGCTGATCGAAGCGACCCGCGCGCGCTGGCAGGATCTCGTCGACCGGCTCGACGAGACCTTCCGGGCGCTGCAGGACCGCTCGGTGGTGGTGTCGTGGAAAAAAGAACTCAAGGCGCCGCTCGAGGCGATCTTCGACGGACGCGGATTCGCGCCGGTTGTCAGCCGCATCGCCGAGGTCCACAGGCAGGTATTGCGCGGTCGGGTGTTCGTCGCCTTGCACATGCACGCGGGTGACGGCAACGTGCACACCAACATCCCGGTCAACTCGGACGATTACGCGATGCTGCAGACCGCCAACGCGGTCGTCGCGCGGATCATGGCGCTCGCCCGGTCGCTGGGCGGCGTGGTGTCGGGCGAGCACGGCATCGGCATCACCAAGCTCGAGTACCTGACCGACGACGAGCTGCGGCCGTTCGCCGACTACAAGGCGCGGATCGATCCCGAAGGCCGGTTCAATCGCGGCAAGCTTCTCCGCGACCCCATGCTTCGCGCCGACCTCGGCAATGCGTACACACCGAGCTTTTCACTGATCGGCGCCGAGAGCCTGATACTCGAGCAGAGCGCGATCGGCGGCATCGCCGATTCGATCAAGAGCTGCCTGCGCTGCGGCAAGTGCAAGGCTCCCTGCGCAACTCATTCGCCGGGGGCGAACCTGCTCTACAGCCCCCGCAACAAGATCCTCGCGACCTCGCTCCTGATCGAGGCCTTCCTCTACGAGGAGCAGACGCGGCGCGGCGTTTCGCTGAGGCATTTCGACGAGTTCAACGACGTCGCCGACCACTGCACGGTCTGCCACAAGTGCAGCAGTCCCTGTCCGGTGGACATCGACTTCGGCGACGTGTCGATCGCCATGCGTGACCTGCTGCGCCGCGAGGGCAAGAAGAAATTCAACGCCGGGACCGCGGCGTCGATGTGGTTCCTGAACGCGACCGACCCGACCACGGTACGCCTGATCAAGAAGCTGATGATCGACTGGGGCTACGCCGCTCAGCGCGTCGGCTACCGGATTGCGAAGCGGCTCGGCGTGGCGGGCCGGCAGACCGCACGCCCGCCGTCGACCTCCAACGAACGCCCGGTTCGCTCACAGCTGATCCATTTCATCAACAAGCCGATGCCGGGCAAGCTGCCGAAGCGCACCGCACGTGCGCTGCTGGACATCGAGGACGACGCGATCGTCCCGATCATCCGGGATCCGGCCAGGGTCAGCGATGAGTCCGAGGCGGTGTTTTACTTCCCGGGTTGCGGATCGGAGCGCCTGTTCTCGCAGGTAGGACTCGCGACCCAGGCGATGCTCTATCACGTCGGCGCGCAGTGCGTGCTGCCGCCCGGCTACCTGTGCTGCGGCTATCCGCAGACTTCCGCCGGCTTCCACGACAAGGGTCAGGCGATCGTCACCGCCAATCGCGTGCTGTTCCACCGCGTGGCGAATACGCTGAACTACCTCGACATCAAGACCGTGATCGTCTCCTGCGGCACCTGCATGGATCAGCTGCAGAAGTACCAGTTCGAGAAGATCTTCCCCGGCTGTCGGCTGCTCGACATCCATGAGTACCTGATGGAAAAGGGCGTTGCGCTCAAGGGGATCGAGGGCGTGCGCTACATGTACCACGATCCCTGCCACACGCCGATGAAGACCTATGCGCCGCTGAAGGTCGTCAACGCGCTGATGGGCACTACGGTCGCGCAGAACGAACGCTGCTGCGGCGAATCGGGGACGCTGGCGACGACGCGGCCGGACATCTCGACCCAGGTCCGGTTCCGCAAGGAAGCGGAGATGCGAAGCGGGGCCGCTCACTTGCGCGGCGACGGCTTCGCAGGCCCGGTCAAGGTGCTGACCTCGTGCCCGTCGTGCCTGCAGGGGCTTTCGCGCTTCGACGACGATTCCGGCACCGAAGCCGACTACATCGTGGTCGAGATCGCCCGGCGCACGCTCGGCGAGAACTGGATGGCCGAATACGTGGCGCGCGCGAACCGCGGCGGCATCGAACGCGTTCTGGTGTAGTAGACCGATGCAAAAGGCGTCCGCGCGGTCGGTGCCTGACCGGATGGCGTCGTTGCGCCTTTTGCATCAGCCCGCTGAAAGCCGCTCGTCGGTCACGAGCGGCCGGGCCGCCTTGGCGGGGGCGGACGCGCGCGGCGTTTATGCTATAAGCATTGGCAGGCGTGGCTTGCGCGGCGCCGGCGAATGGCGGGCGTCGATGAACCGCGAATGCGCGTCCTGCACCGGCGACGGCGGCCCCTCCCGGTTGCTGCGCGCCGTGTTCGTCGTGGAGGTTTCGCTTCGCGAACCAGTCGATGCGCACAAGATGAATCCCGCGAGTTTCTCGAGCCAGAGTCCGCATGCTCCGGGCGTTGCGCGCGCAACCCCGGGCTTTGGCGCGGAGCGTCAATGTGATGGCTGAAACCGCGCCCCAACTCGCTACGCCGACCGACGAGCCGCCGCCACTCGCGTTCGCAGACCTCGACGGCGCCAAGCATTGGGCGAAGGCGCTGCCGCAGCTGCCGCTCGGGCCGGCGTACGAAGCGCTGATCGGTCAGCTGCGCGCGATGGCCGCGGCCGAACTGCCGGCCCGCGAGCGCGCAACGCTGGTCGAGGTCATGCGCGAGCCGGCCTTCCACCTCCACACCGAGCTTGCGCGCCGCTACGCGGGCAAGCCGCAGCCGGCGGGCGATCGTGAGCTCGAAGCCGCCGAGCAGGCGATCGCGATGTGGCACGCCGTGTGGGAGCAATACTCGATGTGCCTGAAGCCGCTGCTCGAGGGCGACACCGAGCTGGCCGGCGTGAAGTCCAAGCTGCTGCAGCGCGGCCTTTCGGTCGGCAAGCAGATGATCCTGGTCCACGGCCTCGCGCGGCGCCTCCCGCCGCCGACGCTGTGGCAGGAGATCCATGCCTACTACCGCCTCGCCGAGATGATGGAGGCTGCAGTGCAGGCAGTCTCCGATGATCTTGCGCCGAACGCGGTCGGCATCTCCTGCTACTCGACCTACAGCCACGCGCTGCTGCTGGCGCTGGCCGATCCGTGCTCGATGACGGTCCGGCAGATCGAGGTCGCCGACCGCTGGCTCTCGCAATGGGCGCGCAAGGTGTTTCCCTACGCCGAGCAGCGCGAGACCGAGGGGCTGACGGTGGTGGTCGACCTCGAGTCGGGGTCCGGCGCGGCGCTCGCGATCACCCCGCCCCGGGATCCGCCGCAGTCGATGCGCTTTTGCTACCCCGGCAAGCTCGCGACCAGCGTGCGCGGCCGGCTGAAGCGACTCGCCCAGGGCGCGACACCCTCGGAGCTGGCGCTGGGCCACGACGTGTCGGTCGAGCAGTCGATCCTGCTGTTGTCGCACCTCGACGCCCACTGGTATCAGACCCGGCGCCGTGGCGAGGCGGCGACGATGGCGGTACAGCTTTGCGGCGGCGGATTGAACGGCGCGTACTTCCGCGTCGGTGGCCGGACTTTCGATCGCAAGGACCCGCTCGGCCGGCTCACGTACCAGGGCTCGCAGCATCTTGCGACGCTGGGCGCGCTCACCGATTACGACCGGCATCGCGAGGACGCGGAGCGCAACCTGCCATGGGAGCGCTGGCAGGGCCGCTACGAGTGGCGCGAAGCGTCGCTGGTGCGCGTCGGCGGCCCGCAGCACCGCTGGTTCCTCGAGCAGCTGGTCACGCTGCGTGACGACGAGCGTACCCGGCTGGGGTTTGTCACTCGCGTGGCTCTGGACGTCTCCGGCGGGCTTGCGCTGGAACTCAAGTGCTGGCCCGGCACGCCGCGTTCGCTCGCCGTGCGACCGCAAACATCGGCGTTCTCCGAGGATCCGCCGCTGCCAGCGCTCGAGTTGTGCGAATCGCCCGATGAACTCGCAACGCTGGTCGTTCCGCCGCGGACCTTCGCGCCCGCAAGAATCCTGCGCTCGATGGTCGCCGGACCCGAGCGCAACTTCAAGCTGACCAAGCTGTTGCAGCGAGGCGCGGATTTCGAGCGCGTCGCGTTCGAAGAATCCCGCTGATCGGCGCATGAACCGTCTGGCGGGCGAAACCAGCCCGTATCTGCTTCAGCACGCCGACAATCCGGTCGACTGGTACCCCTGGGGCGAGGAGGCGTTCGCGAAGGCGCGCGCCGAAGGCAAGCCGGTGCTGCTGTCGGTCGGCTATTCCGCCTGCCACTGGTGTCACGTGATGGCGCACGAGTCCTTCGAGGATCCTGCGGTCGCCGCCGAGATGAATCGTCATTTCGTCAGCGTCAAGGTCGATCGCGAGGAACGCCCGGACGTCGACCAGATCTACCAGGCCGCGCAGGCGCTGCTGACCCGGCGCAGCGGCGGTTGGCCGCTGACCGTGTTCATGACCCCGTCCGGCGACCCGTTTTTCGCCGGCACCTATTTCCCGAAGGAGGGGCGCTACGGCCTGCCCGGATTCCTCGAGCTGCTGCCGCATGTCGCCCGGGTCTATCGCGACAAGGGCGCGGCAATCGCCGAACAGGGCGTCGAGGTCAAGCGCGCGCTCGCGAGCCTCGAGCCCCGGCCGGAACCCGGCGCCCAGCTCCCGGCCGGGTTATCGGCGACCGCGCTCGCGGAAATGCGTGCGACCTTCGACCCTGTCCACGGCGGCTTCGGGAACGCGCCCAAGTTTCCGCACGTCCCCGAACTCGAGCTCGCACTGCGCGAGCACGCCGAGCGTCCGGATTCAGGCGCGTTGACCATCGCCGCGCTTACCGCGACCCGGATGGCCGAGGGCGGGATACACGATCAGCTCGGTGGCGGCTTCTGCCGCTACGCGGTCGATCGGGAGTGGCAGATTCCCCATTTCGAGAAGATGCTCTACGACAATGGTCCACTGCTCGGTTTCTACGCGGACCTTGCGGGCGTGACGCGCGATCCCTTGTTCGAGCGCGCCGCGACCGGAATCGTCGCCTGGCTCGAGCGCGAGATGCGCGCCCCCGACGGCGCGTTCTATTCGAGCCTCGATGCCGACAGCGAAGGCGAGGAGGGCCGCTTCTATGTCTGGCAGCGCGACGAGGTCCGGGCGCTGCTGACGCCGGACGAAAACGCCGTCGCCGCACCGTACTACGCGCTCGACGGGGCTCCGAATTTCGAGGGCCACGCCTGGAATCTGCGGGTTGCGCGCCAACCAGCGGAGATCGCGGCCGCGCTGGGCATCGATCCGGCGGTAGCGCACGCGCGGCTCGCCTCCGCCCGTGACAAGCTGCTCGCTGCACGCGAGGCGCGCGTGCGTCCGGGACTCGACGACAAGATCCTCAGCTCCTGGAACGCGCTCGCGATCGCGGGCCTTGCGCGCGCCTCGCGCCGGCTCGACAGGCCGGCGTGGGCAGACCTTGCGATCGCGGCCGCCGACGCGCTCAGACGCACGGTGTGGACCGGCGAGCGCCTGCTCGCGACGCGAAAGGGTGAACGCGCGCACCTGAACGCCTATCTCGACGACTATGCGTTTCTGCTGACCGCGCTCGACGAGCTGATGCAGACCCGGTTTCGCCCCGACGATTACGCGTGGGCGCGCGCGATCGCCGAGGTACTGCTGGACCAGTTCGAGGACCCGGACGCCGGCGGGTTCTTCTTCACCAGCCACGACCACGAGACGCTGATTCATCGCGGCAAGCCGGGGCACGACAACGCCACACCTTCGGGGAACGGCGTGGCCGCGGGCGCGCTGATCGCGCTCGGGCACCTGGCCGGCGAGCCGCGCTATGTCGAGGCGGCGGAGCGGGCGGTACGCTTGTTCTCGCCGCAGCTCGGTTCCGCGCCGCGCGGGTTTTCGACCTTGATCGCGGCCGCCGACGCGCTCTCAGCGCCGCCAGCAACCGTGCTCCTCACCGGAGTTGCGGCGACGACCGCGCAGTGGCACGCCGCGCTGCGCGCCCGCCCTCGACATTCGGTGCGAATCTACGACGTCGGTGGCGTGGCGCTGCCGCCCGAGCTTCGCAAGGGCGCGATACCGGCCGGGGCGGCCGCCTGGGTGTGCCGAGGCACCCGCTGCCTGCCGCCGATCGCAACGCTTGCAGGCATCGAGCGGGAACTCGCCTCCGCGTCCTGACAGTTCGGTCAACGCGCGGGGCTCCCTGCCCGTTATCGACGTTCATGGTCATTTCCGCCCCCGGCGGCTTCCGGTACCATGCGCGGGCCTTCTCCGCCCCTACTCCTTGGAGTCCTGAATGAAACTGACCCTGCTTTCGCTGGCTGGCGCGGTTCTGCTCGCAAGCGGTTCCGCGTCTGCGCAGAGCGCCGACGACCTCCTGAAAAAGCACGCCTGCACGGCCTGCCACTCGATCGACAAGAAGCTCGTCGGTCCCTCGTACAACGATGTCTCCGTGAAGTACAAGGGCAACGCGGGTGCCCCGGCGATGCTCGCGGACAAGGTCAAGAAAGGCGGTACCGGCACCTGGGGCGCGATCCCGATGCCGCCCAACACTGCGGTACCTGATGCCGACATCAAGACCATGGTTGGCTACATTCTTGCGCTGAAGAAGTAAGCGCTCGCGCTGTCCAGAAGCACGACGGCCGCGGAAGCCCGCGGCCGTTTGTCATCGCGGGACGGCGACTTCGCATCGGCGTTTTTTGACAGCGTCGCCGCTCGCCGGTAACCTTCGCCGGTCCCCGCAGGAGAGAGCGCGCTCGCGGTTGATCGAAGCGCGCCGCCGAAGGCGCAAGGCCCGAAATCGCTCAGGCAAAAGGACTGCGGACGGCGCGTAAATCCATCTGGAGAGCGGCCTTATGCGGGGTGACCCGCACCGAAGGCCCACCGAAGGGGCACGCGGGGTTGCCGGTTCCGGCGCACTGGAACGACCCGCAAATCTCTCAGGTACAAGGACAGAGGGGCGACGAGGCTTGCCGCCGCAGGCTTCGCTCGCGACCCATCGGCGTTCCTTTCGGAGAGATTCGCGTGCTCAAGACCACACCGCTTTGCGCGCTGCACCGGGAAGCCGGGGCGCGAATGGTCGACTTCGGCGGCTGGGACATGCCGTTGCACTACGGCTCGCAGATCGACGAGCACCATGCGGTGCGCCGCGATGCGGGCATGTTCGACGTCTCGCACATGCGAGTCGTCGACCTCGAAGGTCCGGGCGTCCGCGATTTCCTGCGCGGCGCGCTCGCCAACAACGTCGACAAGCTCAGGGATCCCGGGCGAGCGCTGTATACCTGCCTGCTGGCCGACGACGGCTGCGTGCTGGACGACCTGATCGTCTATTTCCTGCGCGAGGATTGGTTTCGGCTGGTCGTCAACGCTGCCACCGCGGACAAGGACATCGCGTGGCTGTCCCGATTGATCGCTGCGCGGGCCCCTGTGCTGAAGCTCAAGCCGCGAACCGATCTCGCGATGATCGCGGTCCAGGGTCCGAACGCCCGAGCGAAACTCTGGCGCGCCTTTCCGGGCAGCGAGGCGGCGACCTCGCCGTTGAAGCCGTTCACGGCGGTAGCGTTCGGCGACTGGTTCGTCGCCCGCACCGGCTATACCGGCGAGGACGGCTTCGAGATCGTGCTGCCGGCGTCGCAGGCGGCCGACGCGTGGCGCTCGCTCGCCGAAGCGGGCGTGGCGCGCTGCGGTCTCGGCGCGCGCGACACCTTGCGGCTCGAAGCCGGAATGAATCTGTACGGCCAGGACATGGACGAAACGGTGACGCCGCTCGAGTCGGGGTTGGCCTGGACGGTCGATCTCGCGAGTCCGCGCGACTTTGTCGGCAAGACGGCGTTGGCCGCCGCACCCGCGCGCCAGCTGGTGGGGTTGCTGCTCGAGGGCGCCGGCGGCGTGCTTCGCGCGCACCAGGGCGTCTACACCGCGCACGGCGGCGGGGAGACTACCAGTGGCACCTTCAGCCCCACCCTCGGCCGCTCGATCGCGTTGGCGCGAGTGCCGGTCGGTGTCGCTGTCGGCACGACGGTGGACGTTGAAGTGCGCGGCAAGAGGTTGCCGGCGCGTGTCGTCAAGCCGCCCTTCGTGCGCAACGGCAAGGTGCTGGTCTGAACGCGATACCGGCTGCGGTGAGCGTCCGTCGCCTCGAGGAAGCGGATCTCGCGAGCTACCACGCGCTGCGCGTGCGCGGCCTCGCCGAACATCCGGAAGCCTTCTCGTCGAGCGCCGAGGAGGAGGCCCGGACCGGGCTGGCCAAGCTGCGCGCGCGGCTTGCCCCCAATCCCGCGATTCCCCACGACGTCGTGCTTGGCGCGTTCGAAGGCGGCGCGTTGGTCGGTGTCGTCGGCATGATCGTCGATCCGCGCGCCAAGGTGCGACATCGCGGCCACGTCGTCGGGACCTATGTCGCCGGCGAATGCACCGGTCGCGGAGTCGGCCGGATGCTCATCGATGCACTGATCGCCCACGCGCAGCGATGCGGTGAATTGGACGCATTGGTGCTGACCGTGACCGCAACCAACGACGGCGCCCGCCGGCTCTACGAGCGTGCAGGCTTCGTCGCCTTTGGTCGCGAGCCCGGCGCGGTACGCGTATTGGGCCGCGGCTACGACAAGCTGCACATGATCCGCCTGCTCGCGGCCCCTGCCGCCCAAGGCCGAATGAATCCCAACCCGGAGAGTTCCCGATGAAGCTGCCTGCCGACCGCAAGTTCACCGCCAGCCACGAGTGGGTCCGCGCCGAATCCGATGGCACCGTGACGATCGGCATCACTGACCACGCGCAGGCTGCGCTCGGCGACCTGGTGTTCATCGAGCTGCCGAAACCGGGCCGTGCACTGAAGGCCGGCGAGGCCTGCGCGGTCGTCGAATCGGTCAAGGCCGCGTCCGATGTGTACGCGCCAGTGGCCGGCGAGGTGGTTGCCTCCAACGACCTCATCGTTGCGAGCCCGGAAAAGCTGAACGAGGACGCGTGGAACGCCTGGCTGTTCCGGCTCAGGCCCACCGATCCGGGCGCGCTCGCGACGCTGCTCGACGCCGACGGCTACCGTGCAAGCGTCGGCGAAGGCTGAGTCTTCTTGTCGTTCCCGCGCAGGCGGAAACCCAGCGTCTTGCGCAAACGACACTGGGCCCCCGCCTGCGCGGGGGCGACGAACGATGAATTGCGAATCCTCGAGTTAGACGATCCATGCCGATGAACGAATCCGCTGCCCGCAGGACGCTTGCCGATCTCGAGGCGTCCGACGCCTTCCTCTCGCGCCATATCGGCAGCGCGCCTGGTGAACAGGCGCTGATGCTGAAGGTGCTGGGATTCGACAGTCGCGCCGCGCTGATCGATGCGCTGGTGCCGGCTTCGATCCGCAGCAAGGTGCCGCTCGACCTGCCGGAACCGGTCGACGAAGCGGCCGCGCTGGCCCGGCTGAAGGCGATCGCCGCGAACAACAGGCCGCTGCGCTCGTTCATCGGCCAGGGCTACTACGGCACCGTCACGCCGGGCGTGATCGTTCGCAACGTCCTCGAGAATCCGGCCTGGTACACGGCCTACACGCCGTACCAGCCGGAGATTTCGCAGGGCCGGCTCGAGGCGCTGATCAATTTCCAGACGATGGTCTGCGACCTGACCGGCATGGCGATCGCGAATGCGTCGATGCTAGACGAGGCAACTGCGGCCGCGGAGGCGATGGCGCTCGCGCTGCGCGTGGGCGCAAGCGCGAGCCGCAGGATGTTCGTAGCCGATGACGTCTTCCCGCAAACGCTGGACGTGGTCCGCACGCGAGCAAAGTCGATCGGGATCGAGATCGATACCGGCCCCGCGACAGCCGCCGGGCAGGCCGACGCGTTCGCCGTGCTGCTCCAGTATCCCGGTGCCGACGGCGAAGTGCGCGATCTCGCCGCGGTCGCCGAGGCGGTGCATGCGCGCGGCGGACTGGTGATCGTCGCCGCCGACATCCTCGCGCTGACGCTACTCAAGCCGCCCGGCGAATGGGGTGCCGACGTCGCCGTCGGGTCGACACAGCGCTTCGGCGTGCCGATAGGTTACGGCGGGCCGCACGCCGGTTTCCTTGCGACGCGCGACGCGTTCAAGCGCTCGATGCCGGGCCGGCTGGTCGGCGTCACCGTCGACGTGGACGGCGATCCCGCGTATCGGCTCGCACTGCAGACGCGCGAGCAGCACATCCGGCGCGAGAAGGCGACGTCGAACATCTGCACCGCGCAGGTGTTGCTCGCGGTCATGGCCGGCATGTACGCGGTTTGGCACGGTCCCGAGGGACTGGTCGCGATCGCGCGGCGTGTGCACCGGCTGACCTCGATCCTCAAGGACGGTCTGGAGCGATCGGGGTTCGCGGTCCCGACCCGCGCGTTCTTCGACACCCTCGTCGTCGCGACCGGCGATCGCACCGACCGGATCCACCAGGATGCGGTGGCGCTCGGCATGAACTTCCGCCGCGTCGACGCCTCGACACTCGGGATCGCGCTCGACGAGACCACCCGGGCGCAGGATGTCGAACGGATCCTGGCCAGCTTTGCGGGCGACGATGTGCCGATGCAGGTCGCGGATCTCGACGGCCGCGTGTCTGACGCGTTGCCGTCGGCACTGCTGCGGCGCTCCGCGTTCCTCACCCACGCCGTGTTCCACCGTTATCGCTCGGAGACCGAGATGTTGCGCTATCTGCGTCGGCTGGCCGACAAGGACCTGGCGCTCGACCGCTCGATGATCCCGCTGGGCTCGTGCACGATGAAGCTCAACGCCACCTCGGAGATGATTCCGGTGACCTGGCCCGAGTTCGCGGACCTGCACCCGTTCGCTCCCGAGGACCAGGCCGCGGGCTATCGCCAACTCGTCAGCGAGCTGGAGGACATGCTGTGCGCGTGCACCGGGTACGACGCCGTGTCGCTGCAGCCGAACGCGGGCTCGCAGGGCGAGTTCGCGGGGCTGATCGCGATCGAGGCCTACCACCAGGCGCGTGGTGAAGGTCACCGGGACGTGTGCCTGATTCCGTCATCGGCGCACGGCACCAACCCGGCGTCGGCGCAGATGGCCGGCATGAAGGTGGTGGTCGTTGCCTGTGACGACGCGGGCAACGTGGATCTTGGCGACCTCGAGGCCCAGGCGAAGGCGCACCAGGACGACCTCGCGGCGATCATGGTCACCTATCCGTCGACGCACGGTGTGTTCGAGGCCGGCATCGTCCGCATCTGCGAAATCGTGCACGCGCACGGTGGCCAGGTCTATGTCGATGGCGCCAACCTCAACGCGCTGGTCGGCATTGCGTCCCCGGGCGAGTTCGGCGCTGATGTCTCGCACCTCAACCTGCACAAGACTTTCTGCATTCCGCACGGCGGCGGCGGGCCCGGTGTTGGTCCGGTCGCGGTCAAAGCGCATCTTGCGCCGTACCTGCCCGGCCATCGCTACATGCCGACGGGCCATCAACTGTTCTCTGCCGCCGTAGGGGCGGCCGGGCGCAGCGCCGTGACCGAGTCGCTGGGTCCAGTCGCCGCGGCGCCGTTCGGGAGCGCTTCGATCCTGCCGATTCCGTGGATGTACATCACGATGATGGGGGGGCGCGGCCTGCGCGCGGCGACCGAGAGCGCGATCCTGCACGCCAACTACATCGCGAAGCGGCTCTCCGGGCATTACAACGTGCTCTACTCGGGGCCCGGCGGCCTGGTCGCGCACGAGTGCATCCTCGACCTGCGCCCGCTCAAGGCCACGGCCGGCATCGAGGCCGAGGACGTAGCGAAGCGGCTGATCGACTTCGGCTTCCACGCGCCGACCATGAGCTTTCCCGTGGCGGGCACGCTGATGGTCGAGCCCACCGAGAGCGAGTCGAAGGCGGAGCTCGATCGCTTCATCGACGCGATGATCGCGATCCGGGACGAGATCCGCGCTATCGAGGCCGGCCGGATGGATCGTGCCGACAATCCGCTCAAGCACGCGCCGCATACCGCGGCTGCGGTGACGGCCGACGCCTGGACACACGCCTACTCGCGCCGCGTCGCAGCGTACCCGGCACTCGCGCAGGAGGCGACCAAGTACTGGCCGCCGGTTGCCCGGGTGGACAACGTGTACGGCGATCGCAACCTGTTCTGCAGCTGTATCCCGGTGCAGGCCGAGGCGGATGAACGTACGCCGGCGCCCGCCTGAGCGGCATTCCCGCCCCTTCACTTCACGCGCGCCGCCGATCTAGAATTCGCACCACAGGCTTGCGAACCGGGAAGCTTATGCTCTCGCTGCAGTCCTTCAATCGCTGGCAGGCAGGGGCCGGCCACCTCACGATTTCCGCCGTGATCGGCGCCAGCGTGCTGGCGGCGATGATTCTGGTCTGGTACCCGCTGCCGTACTTCCAGGCCGCCGGCGGCAACGACCTCGTGCTGCTGATGCTGGGTGTGGACGTGGTGCTCGGGCCATTGCTGACGCTTGCTGTCTACAACCCCGGCAAGGGCATCGTCAGGTTGCGGCGCGACCTGATCGTGATCGGCTTCCTGCAGCTTGCCGCACTGGCGTACGGCGTGCACGTCATGTTCATTGCAAGGCCCGCCTATCTGGTCTACGCGGTCGATCGTTTCGACCTGGTCATGGCCAATACGCTGTTCGATGCGGAACTCGCCAAGGCGCCCGCGCCGTGGAACCAGCGGCCGATCGGAAGACCGCCGACCGTCGGCGTTCGCATCCCCGCCGACCCGAAGCTCAAGGAGGAATCGCTGTTCATCGCGCTCGGAGGCATCGACCTCACCCAGCAGACTCGCTTCTACGTCCGCTACGACGAGATCGCCGGTGACGCGGCAGGGCGGGCCAAGCCGATTCTGGAATTGCGCACTCTCAATCCTGCGCAGCACGCGCGCATCGATGCCGCGATAGCGCAATCGGGGCGGTCCGAGGCTGCGCTCGGGTTCCTCGCCGCGCGCGCGCCCAATCGTGATTTCGCGGTAATCGTCGACAAGACGAGCGGCGCCATTGTCGACATGTTCATTGCCGCGCCTTGGTAGCGCGGATTACGACGCGCCGAGGCGGATCGCGACGGCGATCGCCCAGCGGCCCTGAGCGGTGCGCGTCCACAGATGCACGTAGTGCCCGGTCGCAGCGGCTGCGCGCCAGCTCCCGTAGGTGTAGGCGAGATCGCCGCTCGACGCAACCGCGCCGCCAGCGGTCGACAGCGTGAACGGGAACACGTCGGCGAGCGCTGCGCGAATCGGCCCGAAGCCTGTAACCGGCGCCGAACCATGGCGATACAGGCGCGCGTCTGTCACCAGGACCGCCGTGAAAGCGTCCGCATCCATTGCGCTGCCGCTTTCCACGGTCCGCAAAGCATCGAAGTCCCCGTGATTGGGCGACGAAGGTCCGGGCGGAATCGTCGCGGAGCGAAGGAGTGACTCGGGAAGGATCGGCGCGGGCGACGTGATGCCCGTGTCGAGGACCACCTGCCAGAGCCCTCCGGCGCGTCTCCAGACCGAAAAGTAAGCGCCGTGCCGCGGCGGCTGGCTGTCATCGCGGAAGGTCGTCGTCGACGGTCCGCTGGTGTAGCCGAAGTCTCCCGAAGCGGCGATGCCGCTCGCCAGCGGCGCCCATTCGAGACGCACCGCGCGAGGATCGGCGGGTGCCGGCGTGGCGGCGTAGAAATCTCTCAAACGCATGGGTGCCGGCGTCATCAGGATGCCGTCTTCCGCGAACGCGGCGAGGAACGCCGTGCGCACGTCGCTGGCCTCGGCGTGGCGCGCGAACGCGCGCTCGGCTTCCACCAGCGCCAGGTGGTTCGCGTCGCGCGAGGGCGTCACCGCGCAGCCGATCGCGACGAGAGAGACAGCGAGCGCAAGTGGCGCGGCATGGGTCGGCGGGGTCACGTCTATTCTGGGCAGTTGCGAGCGCAGACTATAATCGACCGCTTTTGGTGTGTCAGTTCCCATGCAATCCGTGTTTCGCGCCGCCGCGGCGGCCGCGCTCCTCCCGCTCGCCTTGCTCGTCGCGCTGTTCGCGACCGCACAGACACCTGCGGTTAGCCCCGCGGCAGCGGTCGCGATCACGACCCCGGCCGGAGCCTTTCCCGCGCCGGCCGTCGCCGCGGCGTCGTACTTGCTGGTGGACGTGACCAGCGGCCAGACGCTGGTGTCGCACAACCCCGACGAGAAGCGCGATCCGGCGTCGCTCACCAAACTGATGACCGCGTACCTGACCTTCGGCGCCCTGCGCAGCAGGGCGATCGTACCGTCGCAGATGGTCAAGGTTTCGATGAAGGCGTGGAAGGCCGAGGGCTCGCGCATGTTCGTCGAACCCCGGAAGTCGGTCACGGTGGACGAGCTGATGCGAGGCATGATCGTGCAATCGGGCAACGACGCGTCGATCGCACTCGCGGAACTGGTTGCCGGAAGCGAGGAGGAATTCGTTGTGCGGATGAACCAGGAGGCGACGCGGCTGGGGATGACGGGATCCCGGTTCGCGAACTCGACCGGCCTCGCCGGCGCGCAGCACTACGCGAGCGCCGCCGATCTCGCCAAGCTCGCGGCGGCGCTGATCCGCGACTTTCCCGAGTATTACCCGATCTATGCGCAACGGGAGTTCCGTTACAACAACATCACGCAGGCGAACCGCAATCGGCTGTTGTGGACCGATCCCCACGTCGACGGCGTGAAGACCGGCCATACCGAGGCGGCGGGGTGGTGCCTGATCGCATCCGCGTTGCGCGGCGAGCGCCGGCTGCTGGCGGTCGTGCTCGGCGCAGCTTCGGATACCGCGCGCTCGGCGGAAAGCCAGAAGCTGCTGAACTACGGCTTCCAGGCGTTCGACACCGTGACGCTGTACCAGTCGGGCAAACCCGTCACCAGACTGCCGGTCTGGAAGGGCGCGGCGCCGGAGGTCCGTGCCGGCTTCCTCGCCGATCGCCACCTCACGCTCGCCAAGGGCCAGGCCGACAAGCTTTCGCTCTCGCTGGTGGCGCAGGACCGCCTGATCGCGCCGGTGCAGAGCGGGCAGTCCGTCGGCGTCGTCAAGGTCGCGTTCGACGGCAAGCCAATTGCCGAGTTTGCGCTGATCGCGCTCGAGGACGTGCCGCCGGCCAGCATCGCGGGACGTGCGTGGGACACGGTGCGCCTCTGGTTCGCCAAATGAAAGCCGGGACTGACCCTGCTTTCGCTGTTTTCAAGGATCAAGACATGAGCGATTCCGCGCAGGTCGTCTATCTCAACGGGAAGCTCCTTCCCATCGAGGAGGCGAACATCAACGTGCTCGACCGGGGTTTCATTTTCGGCGACGGCGTCTACGAAGTGATTCCGGTTTATGGGCGGAAGCCCTTTCGGCTGCCCCACCACCTTGCGCGTTTGCGGCGCAGCATGGAGGGCATCCGCCTGCAGAATCCTCACGACGATGCGCACTGGGAACGGCTGATCCGGGAACTCGTCGCGAGGCAAGCGTTCGCCGACCAGGCCGTCTACCTGCAGGTAACGCGCGGCGTGGCGAGGCGCGACCATGCCTTTCCGAAGGGCGTCGCGCCAACGGTGTTCATGATGAGCAACCCGCTCCCCACGCCCACAGGCGAGCAGGTCGAGCGGGGCGTCGCGGTGGTCACGGCCGAAGACAACCGCTGGAAGCGCTGCGACCTCAAGTCGACTTCGCTGCTGGGCAACGTGCTGATGCGCCAGTTGGCCGCCGATGCTGGCGCGGCGGAAACCGTGATGTTCCGCGACGGCTGGCTCACCGAGGCGTCGGCCTCGAACGTGATGATCGTGACCAAGGGCGTAGTCGTCGCGCCGCCAAAGGACAACCTCATCCTGCCCGGAATCACCTGCGACGCAGCCATCGAATTCGCGCGCGACGCTGGCATGCCGCTCGAAATCCGGCCGGTGTCCAGGGCCGAGGCGCTTGCCGCCGACGAGATGTGGCTGTCGTCGTCGACCCGGGAAGTTCTCGCCGTCACCACGATCGACGCCAAGCCGTTTGCAGGCGGCGTGCCGGGGCCGGCGTTCCGCCGCATCTACGATATTTTCCAGTCCCGGAAACGCTAGTAGGCGGTTGAAACTCACCTGTCGCTTCTTCAACCGGTGTCATCCCGAGATTGTCGGGGGATCTCCCCCGCGGGTGTCATCCAGAGCGAAGCGTGGGATCTGCTTGTCGACGCGATCAACGAACTGCGAACAGCAGATTCCTCGTACCTCGGAATGACACAGTTTTTTTCAACACGCTGTTAGGCGTTGTTGTCGTGCGGGGCGGCTAAGGAGCGGTCGTCCGGTAGCGACCGTGGTGAAACACCAGCGGCGCTCCGGAGCGTCGCGCGCAGTGAACCACTTCACCGACGAACAGAGTGTGGTCGCCGGCCGGCTGCCACGAGAAGTGCCTGCATTCCAGCCACGCCACCGCGCCCTCGATCAACGGTGACTGCGCCCATCCCAGCGCGTAGGGAACGCGAAAGAAGCGATCGGCGTGCGGCCGCGAAAAGCGCCGGGCGATTGCAGCCTGGTCAGCTGCGAGCACGCTGATCGCATAGCGCTCGCACTGCTCGAACGCGATGTGCATCGTCGACGCGCGCTTCAGGCTCCACAGGATCAGCGGGGGTTCGAGCGATACCGAATTGAACGAGTTGGCGGTGAATCCCGCGTAACGCTCATTTCCGGCGCGCGTGGTGATGATGGTTACGCCGGTGGCGAACTCCGAGAGTACGTTGCGAAACGCTCGCTCGGTGAAGCCCGGGCGTGCGGGGTGACGGGCGGAGCTAGGCTTGGGCATGGGCGGGGTCAGAAGGGAGCAGGGCGCGATGATCTGGGTTCGTCGCCCCCGCGAAGGCGGGGGCCCAGCGGCGTTCACCGCAAGACACTGGATTCCCGCCTTCGCGGGAACGACAGCAAAGGCCTAAGTGAAGAGCATTGCACCCAAAAGGCCCCCGCAAGGCGAGCGGATGGTAGGCGGCGATGGTGCCGCCCGTCAATCGCGCTTCAGCCCTGGCGAACTGGCAAGGTGAGCGGAGGCTTGGCTCGCGCCGGAGGGAAGGCCCGGACATCGGGCGCCTCCGGCGCAATCGCTCCGACGAACTTGCTAGACTAGCTGACCTCCACCGCAAATCCGTTCGTGCCGCATGGCCGCGTCGCTCTCGAAATTGATCGAAAGCCGGTATGGCTCGCTGGGCGTGCCGGTCGAGTTCGTGTTCCCGAACGGCCGCAGCGTTCGGCTCGCCGATCGGCCGGAAGTCCAGGTGATTGCACGCTCATTCAACGGCCTGTGGGCGCTTGCGCAGCCAGCAATGGGGCGGCTGGCGCGTGCGTACGTGCGCGGCGACCTGGATTTTTCGGGCAGCGCACGCCGCATGCTCGGCATTGCCGAGCGCATGGTCGGGGATGTCAGAAACGCACCGGAGCCGGTAGCGGCCCGGCTGCGGCTCTGGCTGCATCAGCATCGGCCGAACCGGCGCAACATCGGCTTCCACTACGACGTTTCCGACGCGTTCTACCGCCTCTGGCTGGACGAGCGCATGGTGTACTCGTGCGGGTATTTCCGCCACGACGACGACTCGCTCGACGCCGCGCAGGCGCAGAAGCTCGATCACATCTGCCGGAAGCTGCGCCTGGTACCCGGCGAACGGCTGCTCGATATCGGCTGCGGCTGGGGCGGGCTCCTGTTCTGGGCCGCCGAACGCTACGGTGCCGACGCCACCGGGATCACGCTGTCGCGCAATCAGTTCGAGTACGTCGAAGGCGAGATCGCGCGGCGCGGACTTGCCGGGCGCGTTCGCGTCGAACTGCGCGACTACCTCGACCTGCCCGACTCGCCGCAGTACGACAAGATCGCAAGCGTGGGAATGTTCGAGCACGTGGGCGTGGCGCGCTTCCCCAGGTACTTCGGCACCATCTACCGACTGCTGAAGCCCGGCGGGTTCGTGCTGAACCACGGCATCACGCACGGGGCCGTCGCGGAGCGCGCGATCGGCAGTGGGCTCGGCGATTTCGTTGACCGCTACGTCTTCCCCGGGGGCGAGCTGACCCACGTGTCGAACGTAGTGGCAGCGATCACGACCGCGGGACTCGAGGTCGTCGACGCCGAGGCGCTGCGCGAGCATTACGCGAAAACGCTCTGGCACTGGACCGAGCGGCTCGAAGCGCAGGACAGCGCGGCGCGCCGCGAGGCCGGCGACGAGCGGTTCAGGATCTGGCGCATTTACCTCGCCGGCTCGGCACTTGCGTTCGAGCGCGGCTGGCTGTCGCTGTGGCAGCTGCTTGCCGGGAAGCCGCTGGACGGCGGCAGCCTTCCGCATCCGCTCACCCGCGACTACATGTACCGGGCGGATGCCAGCTGAGTACGGGGCCGCGTCCGCTTGCACGAGCGGCGCCGCATCGCCTGGCGGTGTCCGTATGCTTCGTTCCTCGCCAATGGCGAGTGAGACACCCATGGACAGCCCAACCGAGTCCGCGCTGAAGTTTCCGACCTCGTTTCCGATCAAGGTGATGGGACGCCGTGCCGACGACTTTGCGCAGACCATGCTCGGCATCGTGATGAGGCACGCCCCGGACTTCGATTCATCGACGATCGAGATGCGCGCCTCGCGCGAGGGCAACTACCTCTCGGTGACGGTTACGATCAACGCGACGTCGCGCGAGCAGCTGGACGATCTGTACCGCGAGCTCACTGCGCATCCGATGGTCACGATGGTGATCTAGTCGGCGCGTCGCCCTCTCGTCGCGACCGGCTGCGTTCGCGCAAACAGGTGTAGGCCCGCGTGGGCGCGCCGGCTGCCGGCGCCCGTCGGGTAAGCTGTTTGGTCGATAGCCCACGATTCCACGCCGCGCGATCCTCCCGATGAGCCAGGTTCTCGTCCAGCAATACCTTGCGGAGCTTGCGAAGCTGAAGATGGTGTCGGGATCGAGCCGGGAAAGCGTCGTCCGGGAGGCGTTCAAGGACCTCCTGAAGGGCTAGGCGCGTTCGCATGACCTGACGTTCGTCCCGGAATACGAAATCGAGACGCCGCGCAAGGAACGCCGCTATGTCGATGGCGCGCTCCTCTACTCGCTGCGTGTCCCCTTCGGCTACTGGGAGGCCAAGGACGAGAAGGATGACCTCGACGCCGAGATCGATACCAAGAAGCGCCGCGGCTATCCCCAGGACAACATCATCTTCGAGGACTCGCGCGAAGCGGTCCTGATCCAGAACCGCGCGGAAGTAATTCGCTGTCCGGTCGATGACACAGCCGGTCTGGAGCGCCTGCTGAAGCTCTTCTTCAGCTACCAGCGTCCGGAGATCGCCGACTTCCGCAAAGCGGTCGAGCAGTTCAAGACCGACCTGCCGGCGATCCTCGAGGCGTTACGCGAGATGATCGAGCGCGCCGACCATGCCAACCCGGTCTTCAGGAAGGCGGCGCAGCGATTCCTTACCCACGCCAAGGAGGTCATCAACCCGAACCTCATCGAAGCCGACGTCCGGGAGATGCTGATCCAGCACGTCCTGACCGAGGAACTGTTCACCGCCGTGTTTCCGGGTACCGAGTACCACCAGGACAACAGCGTCGCCCGCGAGCTGTTCAAGCTGGAATCGACGTTCTTCACAGGCAATACCAAGCACCAGACGCTGGCGGCGCTCGCGCCGTACTACTCGGCGATCCGCGCCGCGGCTGCGCAGATCGGCAGCCACCACGAGAAGCAGGCGTTCCTGAAGGCGATCTACGAGAACTTCTACAAGGTCTACAACGTCAAGGCGGCGGACCGGCTGGGCGTCGTCTATACCCCCAACGAGATCGTCCGCTTCATGATCCAGAGCGCGGACTGGCTGTGCGAGAAGCACTTCGGGCGCAACCTGATCGACCGCAATGTCGATATTCTCGATCCGGCCACGGGCACCGGCACGTTCATCTGCGAGCTGCTGGAGCACTTCCGGGGCCAGCCCGACAAGCTCAGGTTCAAGTACGAGCACGAGCTTCATGCCAACGAGGTTGCGATCCTGCCGTACTACGTCGCCAACCTGAACATCGAGGCGACCTACGCCGCCATCACCGGCGAGTACAGCGAGTTTCCCGGCTTGTGCTTCGTCGACACGCTCGACAACACGGCGGGACTGCGCAAGCACGCCGGACACATCGACGACATGTTCGGGGCGGTTACCGAGGACAACGTCAAGCGGATCAAGCGCCAGAACGCCAAGCGCATCAGCGTCATCATCGGCAATCCGCCGTACAACGCGAATCAGCTCAACGAGAACGAAAACAACAAGAACCGCGAGTACCCGGAGATCGACAAGCGCATCAAGGAGACGTACATCGCGGCGTCGACCGCGCAGAAGACCAAGCTCTACGACATGTACGCGCGGTTCTTCCGGTGGGCGAGCGATCGGCTGGACGACAATGGAGTGCTTGCATTCATCACCAACCGCAGCTTCATCGAGAGTCGCACGTTCGATGGGTTCCGGGCGACGGCGGCGAAGGAGTTCAACGAGATTCGCATCGTAGACCTCGGCGGGGACGTCCGCGCCAACCCGAAGCTCTCTGGCACGACGCACAACGTTTTCGGCATTCAGACGGGTGTGGCGATCAGCTTCTTCGTCAAGAAGGCGAAGCAGAAGGGATGCCGCATCTACTACGCGCGGCGGCCGGAGA
>JBKKAZ010000250.1:0-2514 GCA_046714435.1 Casimicrobiaceae bacterium | reverse complement strand
CATGTCGGCTGGGTGCAGGTTTCGCAGCTTGCCGGCCGGCCCGCGCTTGCGGTGCAGGTCTCGCCGTCGTTGTCGCAGGTCCTGCCGCAGGTGCTTGCGCGCGTGCGCCACGTTTTCGATCTCGCCTGTGATCCTGCCGAGGTGTCACGCGCGTTAGGCGCGCTCGCGGCGGCGAGGCCCGGGTTGCGCGTCCCCGGAGGATTCGACGGATTCGAGATCGGCGTGCGCGCCATCACCGGACAGCAGATCTCGGTGCGCGCAATGACGACGCTGCTGGGCCGGATCGCGGCGCGTTTTGGTACCGCCATCGAAGACGCACCCGCCGGACTTGGGCTGACGTTTCCGGAGGCGCGGGAGTTGGCGGAGAGGTCTGTCGAAGACGTCGCTGCACTCGGCATGCCGAAGGCGCGCGCGAGGACCATCGTGTCGTTTGCGAAGGCGGTGACGGAGGGACTCGATCTCGCTCCGCATGGCGATGTCGAGTCGACGCTCACGCGGCTGCAGGCGATTCCGGGCATCGGCCCGTGGACTGCGCAATACATCGCCATGCGGGCGCTCGGCTGGCCCGACGCGTTCCTGCCGACCGACGTCGGTGTGCGGCGCGCGCTCGACGGCGAAAGTTCCGCGCGGATTCTGGCTCGCGCCGACGCGTGGCGGCCGTGGCGCGCCTACGCGGTCATACACCTTTGGACTGAACCTTCGGAGACACTGCAATGAACACCTGCTGCTGGTATGCAAGCTTGCCGACACCGCTCGGCGCGATGCGCATGGCGACTGACGGCCGTGCAATTCTGGAACTCGATTTCGATCGACCGGCGGCTGCGCCGGGAGAGTTGCCTTTGCCGGCGCGCGCGATCGCCGACGCGCTGCGAAACTGGCTCGAGGGTTACTTCTCGGGTGTGCGGCCCGCCATCGAAGTGCCGCTCGCACCCCAGGGCACTTTGTTTCAGCGCGAGGTGTGGGGCGCGTTGCGGCAGATTCCGTATGGTGAGACCGCGAGTTACGGCGAGATTGCCGCCCGCATCGGCCGTCCGTCCGCGGTGCGGGCGGTGGGCGCCGCGAATGGTCGCAATCCGATCGCAATCCTGATTCCCTGCCATCGCGTGATCGGCGCCGACGGTACGCTGACCGGATACGCGGGAGGGCTCGATCGCAAGCGGGCGTTGCTTGCTCTGGAGGCTCCGCCAGCATTGGGACGCTTCGCCGCGTGATGAAGGCCGCCGACTTCGCGCGGCTGGTGACGCTGGCCGCGATCTGGAGCCTGTCGTTCATATTCATGCGCGTGGTCGCGCCGCCGCTGGGACCGGTGTGGACCGCGGCATTGCGCGTGCTGATCGGTGGCGCGGCGCTGGTTGTGTGGCTCGCGCTGACTGGCCGTGACGCAAGACTGGGTGAGCATTGGCGTGCCTATCTCGTCATCGGCATCGTGAACTCTGCGTTGCCGTTCTTCCTGTTCGCGTACGCGGCGTTGACGCTTCCGGCGTCGTACATGGCGATCCTGAATGCGATGGTGCCGATGTTCGCCGTCGTGCTGGCCGCGATTTGGCTCGACGAGCCGCTCACGCTCGGCCGGCTCGCCGGCATTGCGTCGGGCATTGCCGGCGTGGCGCTGGTGACCAACGCCGGCGCGATCGAGATGTCGGCGACGACCTGGCTCGCGGTGGGCGCCTGTCTCGTTGCAACGATCTGCTACGCGGCCTCGGCGGTGGGCATCAAGCTGCGCGGCCGCGCGCTATCTCCGTATGCGATCGCCGCCTGGAGCCAGGTGTTCGCGGGGCTCGTGCTGCTGCCCCCGGGAGCGATGTTGCCGCCCACGGGTCCGTGGACGCCGACGGTCGTCGCGTCTCTCCTTGCGCTAGCGCTGCTGTGCAGCGCCGTGGCCTACCTGCTGTACTTCCGGCTGATCGGCGACATCGGTCCGACGCGTACCTCGACGTTGACATTCATGCTGCCGGCGTTCGGCATCGTCTGGGGTGCACTGCTACTCGGCGAGACGATCACGACGACGATGCTGCTCGGCGCGGCGCTGATCGTCGGCGGTTCGGCGGCGGTGTTAAGACCCGCGAAGCCTTTGTTGCCTGCGCCGGACTCGATGTGAATACTTTGAGCGTTGTTCCTGGTGGAACGGGAAGTGGCTGACGGGTACGGAGTATTACAGGCTGGCATGCGGTCGTTCCTCGCTCGGCGGGCAAGCGCCTCGCCCTTGCGTCAAGACTGTCGTAGGGCAACCCGGCTTCGCTGCCCGAAGACCTGCTTGCGCCGATATCGATGGACGTGACGATCGTGCTGCTTTTGGCACGTCGGGGCGACGCGTCCAGCCCGATACGCGCTTGCGCGGTGCTCCACGCTGTGCCGCGCGGAAGTGCGTAGCAAGTGCCGGCGTAAGCGCCCCTGCGTTGCAGCGGCACCGACAGCACCCGCCAGAGACTGCTTGTGCGTTTCACTGATCCCTTGGACCCAGGCGTAACGGCGGCCGTTGGGATGGAGCGAAGGCGCGCGGCGCGCCTCGAATTC
>JBKKAZ010000249.1:0-31713 GCA_046714435.1 Casimicrobiaceae bacterium | reverse complement strand
TGCAGCATCTCGGTGTCGATCGCCATCGACGTGAAATCCGCGGCGGGGCGCTTCGGCCTCTCGCCGTCGACCTGCCGTTCCATCGCCTCGACCCGGGAATTGGGATTGCTCTGATTGATCTGCCAGGCGAGGTTGGTCGGCGAATCGGAGGCGACCATCGCCTCGTCGTAGGTGATGACGCCGTCGATGAACAGCCGGCACAGTGCCTGCTCGAAGGTCTGCGACCCCGGATAGAGCGACTGCTCCATCGCTTCCTTGATGGACGAGAACTCGCCGTTCTTGATCAGTTCCGCGATCAGCGAGGTATTGAGCAGGATCTCGACCGCCGGCTGCAGCTCGCCGTCGCGGTTTTTCACCAGCCGCTGACAAATGATGGCGCGAAGGCCGATCGAAAGGTCGGACAGGACCGCGTTGCGCGCGTCGTAGGGAAACAGGTTGATGATCCGGGACAGCGCGTGGTAGCTGTTGTTGGCGTGGATCGTGGACAGGCACAGGTTACCGGTCAGCGTGTGCAACAGCGCCGACTGCATGGTCTCCTTGTCCCGGATTTCACCGATCATGATCAAGTCCGGCGCCTCGCGCAGCGCGTTCTGCAGCGCGAACTGGTAGCTGTGGGTGTCGACGTGGATCTCGCGCTGATTGACGATGCTTTGCTTGTGCTCGAACAGGTACTCGATCGGATCCTCGACGGTGAGGATGTGACCGGGCTTGGTCGAGTTGCGGTGGTCGATCATCGCCGCGAGCGACGTGGATTTGCCCGAGCCGGTCGCGCCGGCGATGAGGATCAGGCCGCGCTTCTCGGTGACCAGGTCCAGCAACACCGAGGGCAGCTTCAGCTCTTCGAACGGCGGCACGCGGTTGCGGACGAACCGGATGACCAGCGAGATCGTGCCGCGCTGGCGGAAAATGTTGATCCGGAAATTGCCCACCGCGCGGTCGAGGTGCGACAGGTTCATTTCCATCTCGTTCTCGAATTCGCGCGCCTGCTCCTTCGACATCAGCTCGTAGGCGATGCGGCGGACGGTCTCGACGTCCATCGGCTGGGTCGAGACCGGTTGCACGACGCCGTTGACCTTGAGATTGATCGGCGCCCCGCAGGAGATGAACAGGTCCGAGGCCTGCTTTTCCGCCATGAGCTTGAACAGTCGATCGAGGTACATGATCTCTCCCGCAGCTACAATACGCGTGCCGGCGCAAGCTCAGGGCCGGCCGGTGGTTTCCATGATAATGTCATGAATTGACGTCTTTTTCCATTTTGCGGCGAATCCGCCGCCGTACGGTAGCGTTGCCCATTCAAGCCCTCGGGAAGCGCGTCGGCCCCTTCCATCCGCACAGCTGAAGCAAGTTCCATGCTCGCAATCATTGGCGGCAGCGGCCTAACGCGGCTCTCCACACTGGCCGTTACCCGGCGCGAGGTCGTGCGCACGCCCTACGGCGAACCCTCTTCGGTCCTGGTGTTCGGCCAGATTGCCGGCCATGACGCCGTCTTTCTGGCGCGCCACGGGCACGGGCATACCATTCCGCCGCACCGTGTCAACTACCGCGCCAATCTCTGGGCGTTGAAGGAGAGCCGGGCCTCTGCGGTGGTCGCCGTCGCCTCGGTCGGCGGCATCCGGGGTCACCAGCCCGGCGACCTGGTCCTGCCGCACCAGCTCATCGACTACACGTGGGACCGCGAGCACACCTATTTCGACGGCGGCGATCGCCAGGTTGTGCATGTCGATTTCACCCATCCGTACTCGCCCCCGTTGCGTGCGAAGTGCCTTGCCGCCGCGCAGGTCGCCGCGATCGCTGTTTCCGACGGGGGGGTGTATGCGGCGGTACAGGGGCCCAGGCTGGAAAGCGCCGCCGAAATCGATCGCATGGATCGCGACGGCGCGACCCTGGTGGGCATGACCGGCATGCCGGAGGCCGCGCTGGCCCGCGAACTCGCGCTGCCCTACGTTTCGATCTGCGTCGTTGTCAACCATGCCGCCGGCCGCGGCGACAGCACCGAGGCGATCTCGATGGAATGCCTGGTGCAGACGCTCGACGCCGGGATGGCGAAAGTGCGCGTCCTGCTCGACCACCTGGTGCCACGCTTCACCCCAATCGCCCGCGGCGAGCCCCACGATCCGTCCGGGCAGGCGCCGCTCACCGGAATCCGGGACACGCCCCCATGATCCGCGAGGTGCTCCGGATGGGCGACCCGCGGCTGTGGGAGCGCTCCGTCGACATCGACCGGATTCCGTCGGCGGGCCTCGACGCGCTGCTGCAGGACCTGCGCGACACGATGCAGGCGCATGACGGCGCCGGCCTCGCGGCACCTCAGATCGGCGTTGCGCTTCGCGTCGTGATCTTCGGCGTGGATTTCAATCCGCGCTATCCCGACGCGGAGCCGGTTCCCTACACCGAGCTGATCAATCCCGTGCTGACGCCGTTGAGCGACGACCTGGAGGAGGGCTGGGAAGGGTGCTTGTCGGTGCCGGGGCTACGCGGTTTGGTGCCGCGCTACGCACGGTTGCGCTACGAAGGCCTCGATCCGGCAGGCCTGCCGATCCTGCGCGAGGTCGAGGGCTTCCATGCCCGGGTCGTGCAGCACGAGTGCGACCATCTCGAAGGCATCCTTTATCCGATGCGGATGAAGGATTTCACGCGCTTCGGCTACACCGACGTGTTGTTCCCGGGCGTGGAGGTGGTGGAGGAGTAGGGGCGAGGCGAGGGGCTGGAGCGAGGGTCTAGGGACTCGGGACTCGGGAGCATCCCCGGTGCGCGGGGCCCCGTGTCTGCAGTTGGCAATTACGATCACGCGTCGAAGCCAGGTGCACTGTAATTCGGCGTAATGCTCCCTAGCTCCTAGCCGCTAGACCCTAGCCACTAGACCCAATAATCGCTAGCGCGCCTTCCACGTATAGACGGCGGTCACCGCGTAGTTCCAGACAGCGCCGACCAGGATGCCCGCGACCGCAGACGACACCCAGAAGCTTTGCTTCTCGAACAGGTACTGGGCGATACCGACGTTGGCGAGCGCACCCACGCTGCAGGCGAGCACGAACGACAACCAGCCGCGAACGAGTCCCCAGCCACGCAGCCGCAGATCGCGGTAGGTCAACACGTTGTTGAGCGCGAAGTTGCTGGTCATCGCGACCATGGTCGCGTCGATCTGTGCCGCCAGGAACGACATTCCGATGCCCTTGTACAGCAACGTCAGGACGGCGAGGTGCACGGCGAGGCCGAAGCCGCCCACCAGCGAGAATGCGATGAACCGGATCGGTACGACGCGACCCAGGAACTTGTCGAGCAGCATGACGAAGTATTCCCAGGCGACGTTGGTGTCGAGCTTGCTTTCGCCCGCAACACGATCGCGGAACTGGTACGGCAACTCGCGGTAGCGGAGCGGCGTCGGCGAGGTCGCAAACAGGTCGAGCAGGATCTTGAAGCCGATGCCGGAGACGCCCGCCTTGACGCACGCGACGACGGCGTCGCGGCGGATCATGAAGAACCCGCTCATCGGATCGTGCAGGTCGGCCTTGAGCACGAGTCGGGCGAGCCGCGTCGCAAGGCGACTCATCGCCGCCCGCGACTTGTCCCAGGCGGCGATGCCGCCGTTGACCGAGTACCGGCTGCCGACGACGACGTCGAGATTCCCGCGGCCGATCAGTTCGAACATCTCGGGCAACAGCCGCTCGTCATGCTGGAAGTCCGCGTCGATGACGGCCACGACGGGCGCCGACGAGGCCAGCATGCCCTCGATGCAGGCCGACGCAAGCCCGCGCCGCCCGATGCGCTGGATGCAGCGGACGCGGCGGTCGCTTTGCGCCATCTCGCGCAGCGCCGCCGGGGTGCCGTCGGGCGAGTCGTCATCGACGAAGATCAGCTCCCAATCGACGTCCGCCAGCGCGGCGGCGATGCGGTCCCGCAGTTCGGCCACGTTGCCGATCTCGTTGAACGTTGGAACGATGATGGACAGTTGCGGCATGCGTCAGCCGGGCGCGCTGGAAATCGAAGCGGCACGGCGCGGGTGGCCCTTGTAGTTCGGGCACCGGTAGATTTCGACGCGGCGGGTGACCTTCCCGAGCGCCGTGGCCTCGATCGTGTCCGCGAGCTCGCAGGCATCGAAGTACGGCTTCAGGCGTTCGCGGTCGAGGATGGATTGCCCCTGATCCGACACCACCAGAATACCCGTGGCCCCGGCCAACTCGCGGTCGAGCGGGAAATAGTCGAACTGCAGTGCCTTTTCGCCATAGATGTCCTGCGCATAGGTGCGCGGCTGGCCAGGCAGGTAGAAGCGGATCAGCGAACTGATCTTGTAGTTCGGCGAGAAGACGAACGAATCGTGGCCCTGGGCTTTCTGCGCCGCCTGCACGCGCTCGACCCGCGCCGCGGTCTCGTGCCAACCGCTCCAGCTGTTCATGTCGTCAGCGACCGGCAGGTTGGGGATCGCCAGCGCGATACCGCACGCGAGCAGGATCGCAGCCGACAATGCCATCCCCCGTTTGAGGCTCCGCAGCCCATTCTCGCGCCGCAGGATCTCGAGCACGCCGAGAATCACCAGCGACCAGAACGCCGGCGCCAGCCAGTTGACTTTCACGATCGAGCGAAAGCTGATGATCGTGAGCAGCACGATCGGCACGGCGCCATTGATCAGCAGCAGGCGCGTGCGATCGTCGATTTGCCGGGTGAGCCATTGACGCGCGCCGCGGAAGAGCGCGCCGATCGAGACCACGAACGGGTACGGCGTCAGCATC
Source organism: Casimicrobiaceae bacterium (assembly GCA_046714435.1). Taxonomy (GTDB): domain Bacteria; phylum Pseudomonadota; class Gammaproteobacteria; order Burkholderiales; family Casimicrobiaceae; genus VBCG01. Next base: position 26,986 of record JBKKAZ010000249.1, on the reverse strand, counting down.
AGGAACTGCGTTCCGACCAGCAGTAGGAAATAGCGCGGTTTGAACCCGCCCATGCTGTCCACGCGGCGGCTGGTCTGGAACGCCAGTGAAACCCACTCGTGCTCGGCGTTCCAGATCAGCACCGGCGCGAACATCGCCGTTGCCAGAACGACGGCCAGATACGGTTGCGGCTTCAGCAACCATCGCCGCTGCTGTGCGGACGTCAGCAAGTACAGCACGACGATCGGCAGCAGCAGGACGCCGGTGTACTTGCCCAGCCACGCGAGACCGAGGAACGCCCCGGCCGCGAACCACCAGCGGCCGTCGCCGGACTGGCTGGCACGCCAGACGGCCCAGATCGCACCCACCCACCCGAACAGCAAGGGGCCGTCGGGCGTTGGCGCGAGCGCGTAGGCCTCGTAGATCAGCGTCAGGTTCAACATCGCGAGCGACCAGAACGCCAGCCGGCGCTCGCCGTACATGTCCAGAATCAGCCGTGCCCAGAGCAGGTTCCAACCCAGCGACCAGAGCACGGCCGCGACTTTGACGCCGAAGCTTGTAGTCCCGAGCACGGCCGTTGTCAGCGCGATGCCGTACGTTGCCAGTGGGGGATGGTCGAAATAGGACCAGTCCAGATGCCGGCTCCAGGTCCAGTAGTAGGCCTCCTGCGGCAACAGCGGTACGCTTGCGGCGAGAACCAATCGCAACAACGTGAAACCAGTGATAAGCAGCGCGATCGAGTGTGCCCGATCCGGGAGGGAGCGCCAGCGGCTGACGGGAGCAGACATGAATCGGAGTCGGCGTGGATTGCGTCGCGGAGCCTGCCTGATTGTGGGGGGTCGCGCAAACACTGCCGGAAGCCGGGACGATATTGTCCTAGAATCCGGCCATGACCGATTGGGAAGCCATCGCTGCCGACCCGCAACAGGCCGGGCGCCGAGTGTTTGCCGTAACCATCGATGGCGAGCGCTACTGGGTCAAGCGTTCGCAAAAGAACTACAGGAACCTATACCAGATTGTGCTCTATCCAAACTTTTCCGCGCTGCGCGACGAGGCGCGCGCAATGAGTGGTTTGCGCCGGCGCGGCATGCTGGTGCCCACGGTCGTGCACGAAACGGCCGATTTCATGATCCTGACCGATGTGGGCGAGTGCTTGTACGACTATTTGCAGCAAGGTGACGGGGCGCAGCGGATGCGGTACATGCTAAACGTCGCCGACCTGCTGAGTGAGTTGCACCAGCGGAAGGGCTGGCATGGCAACGCCGCACTGCGCAATTTCACGCTGAGGAACGGCCAGCTCGGCATGATCGATTTCGAGAACACCGCGCACCGCTGGTGCACGCTCAATTTGCGCCAGGCTTTCGACCTTTGGCAGGTTCTCAACTCGATCGCGAATTTCCCCGAGCGAAAGTCGCTGGTGAAGGCGTTTCTCGCGCGTTACCGCCCGAGCTCGCGCGCGCTATTCGACCTTCGCGTCATGGCGTGGGGGCTCAGCCCGGTCTACCTCATGCTGGTGCCTTTCGGGGCGCACCTGACACCTGATATCCGCAATGGGGTGAACAGCGTCGGAACACTGCTCGTTCTTTGACATCGGCAGTTGGCTGCCAGTCTGGCAGGAGCTTCCCTACACCCGCAGCTGGTCGTAGAGCGCCGTCTCCAGCCGCAGCAGCGCCTGCTCGTCATGCAGGCGCGCGCCATCGATCAGGAACACGTCTTCAGCGCGCTCGCCGAGCGTATTGATCTTCGCGCTTACCACGTTGATGCCGGCGTTCGCAAGGACGTAAGCGATTCCCGCCAGCAGGCCCGGACGATCGCCGGCGACCACCTCGAGGATGTAGTGGGTGCCCTTGTCGTCGGGAAAGATCTGGATCTCGGGCGTGAGCGGGAAGTGGCGCAGGCGTCGCGAGACCCGGCCAGGTTGCGGCGGCTTCAGTGGCGCGTGCTCGGAGAGGATGCGCGACAGTTCGTGCTCGACATACTGGATCGCTTCGCGGTACGCGGCGCTGGGGTTCGCCGGGTCGTGCACCATGAAGGTGTCGAGCGCGAAGCCGTGACGGGTGGTGTGCACCTTTGCTTCCAGGATCGACAATCCGTTCGCCCCCAGAAAGCCGCAAAGCCGCGCGAACAGCTCCTTCTGGTCCGGCAGGTACACCAGCAACTGAAGTCCGGCGCCGGTGCGCGAGAGCCGCGCCTTGACCACGGGGTCGGGCTTTTCAACGCGCCAGTACAGGTGCCGCGCGTGCCAGGCAATCTCCTCGGCGGTGTGGCGCTGAAAGTACGCGGTGTCGAGATGGCGCCATAGCGCGGTTTCGGCGCCGTCCGGAACCGCGTAGAGCCGCAGCAGCTTTCTCGCCTGCTGCTGGCGTTCGCTCAATCCGTCGCTGAGCGAGCGTGTTGCATCCTCGCCGGCGATGACCCGGCGGGTCATGTGAAACAGGTCTTCAAGCAGCTGGGCCTTCCAGGCGTTCCAGACCTTCGGGCTGGTGCCGCGGATGTCCGCAACGGTGAGCAGATACAGCGCGACCAGCCGCCTTTCGGTGACGACCTTGCGCGCGAACGCGGCGACGATCGCAGGGTCGGAGATGTCCTGCTTCTGCGCAACGGCCGACATGGTGAGGTGATTCCCCACCAGCCAGGCGACCAGTTCGGTGTCTTCGGCCGCGAGTCCGTGAGCGCGGCAGAAGCGACGCGCGTCGCGCTCGCCCAGCGTCGAGTGATCGCCGCCACGGCCCTTGGCGATGTCGTGGAACAGCCCCGCGAGATAGAGCACTTCGAGGCGGACGAAGTCGCCGATCAGCCGCGAGCACAGCGGATACTCGTGCGCGTGCTGCGCCTCGGTGAAGCGGCGCAGGTTGCGGATCACCATCAGGATGTGCTCGTCGACGGTGTAGACGTGAAACAGGTCGTGCTGCATCTGGCCGACGATGCGGCCGAACGGCGGCAGATAGTGGCCGAGGATGTCGTACAGGTTCATCCGCCGCAGCTCGTGGGTGAGGCCGCGCGGTTCCCTGAAGATCTGGATGAATGCGGCGCGATTGGCCGGATCCTTCCGGAAGGCCGCGTCGATCCGGCTGCGGTTGCGCCACAGCGCCCGCAGCGTCCGCGCCGACATCCCCTTCAGTTCCCGATGGCGCTGCAGGGTCAGGAAGGCGTCGAGCATCGCGCCGGGCCGACGCTCGAACAGTCGCGCGTCGCGCAGGTGCAGCAGCTCGTCGATGGCGACAAACTCGCCGTCGAGCGGGGTCGGCTCACCCGCGATCGGGAACAGCTGCGCGTGCAGGTTCTGCAGCAGGATGGTGTTGACCTGCCGGACCAGCCGCGCCGCGCGGTAGTAGCGCTGCATCAGTTGCTCGGAGGCGCGCTTCGCGGGCGTGTCCGCCAGCCCGACCTCGCGCGCAAGCGCCGCCTGCAGATCGAACACCAGGCGATCCTCGCGGCGGCCCGCCAGGAAGTGCAGGCGAATCCGCAGGCTGGCGATCGCGCGTTCCTGCCGCGCCACCGCTTGCGCCTCCGCGGGCGTGATCAGTTGCCGCGCGGCAAGCTCGTTCCAGGTGCGGCCTATTCCGGCCGCACGCGCGATCCAGATCACGGCCTGCAGGTCACGCAAGCCGCCGGGGCTTTCCTTGACGTTCGGCTCGAGGTTGTAGGCGGCGTCGTGGTGCTTGAGATGCCGCTGTTGCTGCTCCAGGGCCTTGGCCTCGTAGAAATGGCCCACGTCGAGCGATTCCACGAAGCGCAGGGCGAAGTCCCGGTACAGTCGCCGGCCGCCGGCAATCAGGCGGTGCTCTAGCAGGCTGGTGCGCACCGTCGCGTCGGCAGCCATCTCGCGGACGCAGTCGTCGATGGTGCGCACGGCGTGCGCGACTTCCAGTCCGACGTCCCACAGCGCCGCCAGGAACTGTTCGATCGCCTCGCGTGGCGCGTCGAGCGTGGCGGGGATCAGCACCATCACGTCGACGTCCGAGTGCGGGAACAGCTGGCCGCGTCCGTACCCGCCCACCGCCATCAGTGCGACGCCGCGCGGCATCGACGATCCGGCCCACAGGCCGCGCAGCACCCGATCGACCAGCCGCGCATGCGCGCGAAGATAACTCGTGGCGTCGGGAGAGGCGGCGAATCGCAGTCGCAGCTCCTCGCGCCCGCGCTGCAGCGAGGCGCGCCATCCGGCGAGTCCGGCAGGATCCGCGGCAGGCGCGGGTTCGGTGTTCGCGGCTAGCGGAAGCGACGCCACGGTCCTAGTGTCCTGAGTCAGGGATTCGTTGGAGAATCTTGGCCACCCGTTTGTCGCTCGCGCAAACGGACCGCGTTCGCTTCCAGGCGCGACGCCCCCGTGTGGCGAGGTTGGTCACCTGCCGCACGGGGGCAACAATGTCTGGGAGCGAACTGGTCCTTTTGCACAACGAATCTCTGACTTGGGACGCTAGTGCCTAGCCCGGCGGGGGCGGTGGCGTTCCCGCCGAAAGCGTGAGCACCTCGAAACCCTCGGGCGTGACCAGCACCGTGTGCTCCCACTGCGCCGACAGCGAATGATCGGCGGTGACGATCGTCCAGCCGTCGGCCAGCGCGCGGATGCCGGCGCGCCCCGCGTTGATCATCGGCTCGATGGTGAAGATCATTCCGGGCTCCAGTGCCAGACCGGTGCCGGGCCGGCCGTAGTGAAGCACCTGCGGCTCCTCATGGAATTTTAGGCCGATGCCGTGACCGCAGAATTCGCGCACCACCGAGAAGCCATGCGACTCCGCGTGGCGCTGGATGGTATGGCCGATGTCGCCGAGGTGCGCGCCTGGGGCGACGGCGCGGATGCCTTTCCACATCGCGTCGTAGGTGACGTCCACCAGGCGCTTCGCCTGGATCGGCGGTGTCCCGACGAAGAACATGCGGCTGGTGTCGCCGTGATAGCCGTCCTTGATGACAGTCACGTCGACGTTGATGATATCGCCGGCCTTGAGCTTGCGCTCGCCCGGGATGCCGTGGCACACGACGTGATTGATCGACGTGCACAGCGATCCGGGGTAGGGCAAATGCCCCGGCGGCGCGTAGTTCAGCGTTGCCGGCACGGTGCCCTGTACGTCCACCATGTACTGGTGCGCGAGCCGGTCGATTTCCGACGTGGCGATGCCGGCCTTGAGGTGCGGCGTCAGGAAGTCGAGCACCTCGGCGGCAAGGCGTCCCGCCTCCCGCATGCTGGCGATGTCCTCGGCGGACTTGATCGAGACCGAGGTGTTGAGCGGCGCGCGCACTAGATTCGCAGCAGTTCGTTGATGCCGGTCTTGGCGCGGGTCCCCGCATCGACCCGCTTCACGATGACCGCGCAGTACAGATTGCAGTTCCCCTCGGCGGAGGGCAGGCTTCCGGCGACCACGACCGATCCCGCGGGGACGCGCCCATAGCTTACCGAACCGGTCGCGCGATCGTAGATCTTGGTGCTCTGGCCGATGAAAACGCCCATGCCCAGCACCGCGTTCTCCTCGACGATGACCCCCTCGACGACTTCGGAACGCGCGCCGATGAAGCAGTTGTCCTCGATGATGGTCGGATTCGCCTGCACCGGCTCGAGCACGCCGCCGATGCCCACGCCGCCGGAAAGGTGAACGTTCCTGCCGATCTGCGCGCAGGAGCCGACCGTGGCCCAGGTATCGACCATGGTGCCTTCGTCGACGTAGGCACCAATGTTCACGTAGGACGGCATCAGCACGACGTTCTTCGCGAGATAAGCGCCGTAACGCGCGACTGCCGGCGGCACCACCCGGACGCCGGCCTGCGCGAACGCACGCTCGTCGTAATGCGCGAACTTGGTGGCAACCTTGTCGTAGAAGCGGAACGGGGCCCCAGGACCGGCCAGGCCGATCGGCGCATTGTCGGCGAGGCGGAACGACAGCAGCACCGCCTTCTTGATCCACTGATGGGTGATCCAGGTGCCGTCCTTCTTTTCGGCCACGCGCAGGCGCCCGGCGTCGAGTTCCGCGACGACCTGCGACACCGCATCGCGGACCTCGGCCGGCGCGGCCGCCGGCGAGAGTTCGGTGCGCGTTTCCCATGCGGTGTCTATCGTCTGCTGCAGCGACATCGGGTGTTCCCTGGCGACAAAGCGCAATTTTACCGCGCTTGGGACCGCGACTCCGGGTTACCGCGCAACGCGCGCCGGTAGTAACGGGCCGCGAGCGCCGGCAGCGTGTACATCGGAATCTGCGCGAGTGCGAAAAACACGGTGATCTCGAAGCTCGCCTTGCCTTCGAGCGCGACCAGCACCAGGCCCATGTTGCAGTTGCCCGATACCAGTGCTGCGGTGAGCGCTCCGCGGCGACCCAGCCAGGCGAAGGCGGCGCGCGCCGCGGCCTGGAGCAACAGGTTGAAGGCGTAGGCGGCGGCAAGCGCGGTCAGTACGTAGGCGGGCCGTTCCAGCGCGTACGCCGTGACGCCATCCATGATCGCCAGGCCGAACAGAACCAGATTGAGCACGGTGAGTCCGTCGAGCAACTCGCGCGCCGTGACGAGCTTCGCGGCCGGCACGATGCGACGCACCAGCCATGCGGCGCCGAACGCGCCGCCGACCAGCGCCGTGAGCCGCAGCATGAACGTACCGATGCCAATTTCCAGCGAAACTCCCACCAACGCCGCGGCCATCGGTGGCAGGGTGAGCGGCACCAGCGCCGTGGCGAGCAGCACGGCGACGACGGCGAGCGTCGCGTCGAGTCCCACGATCAGTGCGATCGCGACCGACGAGACGATGGGCGACGACGCGGCCATCAGCACCAGCGCGTGGCGGAGCGGTTCCGGAAAGCCGAACGGAAGCAGCGCGCTGGTGGCGGCCCAGACGATGAGCGGCGATACGCCGAGCAGCCAAATGATCAGCAGGGTTGCCGTACCGGGCCGATGACGCCAGGCCGCAATGGCACTCCAGTCGAGACGCACCAGTGCGAGTGTCAGCGGGATCAGCAGCGTCGGGATGAGCAGCGGCCTCGCGAGTGTTGCGAGCGGAGGTACCGCCAGACCCAGCAAGACCCCCGCGGCCATCAATAGCGTAGCGTGACGCCCCATCCAGGCGAGCACGCGGCGGATCGGCATCGAAATCTCAATCATCGAGGAAGCATGAGAACGACGCCGGGTCGCCATGGCACAGGCGAGCCACCCAGCGCCGCACTTAGCTCATGTAAAACATGAACTACGATCTACATCGCCTTGAACCGGTGGGCGAAGGTCCGCGACACAACGAGCTTTTCGGGGCGCCCATGAAGCGTGATCAGCGGCTGGTCGCGCCAGTCGCGTTCCACTCGCGCGATGGCGCGAAGGCTGACGATGGTGCTGCGATGGATCTGCCAGAACGCATCAGGGTCGAGTTCCTCGAACAATTCCTTGATCGGCTTTCGGATCAGCGCCTCGCCATCGCCGGTCACGACCTTGGTGTACTTGTCCTCGGCCTGGAAGAACAGCACTTCTTCGACGGGCAGCATCCGCATGGCGTTGCCCAGCGAGGCCCGGATCCACTTGAGGTGCCCGCCCCCCTCACGCAAGGCGAGTTTCGAGAGCAGGGTGGCAAGGTCGAGCGGCGCGCTCGCCAGGCGTCCCTTGAGCCGCGCGACCACGGTCGCCATCCGCTCCGGCGTGACCGGCTTCAGCAAGTAATCGACCGCACCTTCCTCGAAAGCGGCGATCGCATACTCGTCGTAGGCGGTGACGAAAACGACATGCGCGCGATCGCCGATCGCCCTCGCGACCTCGAGGCCGCTCAGGCCAGGCATGCGGATGTCGAGGAAAGCGACGTCCACCGGATGCGCGTCGAACGCCGCGACGGCCTCGGGGCCGCTGCCTGCCTCGCAGACGATCTCGAGCTCGGGCCAGGCCTCGCTGATGCGGCTCTTGAGCTGTTCCGCGAGCAGGGGTTCGTCTTCGGCGATCAGGCCGGTCGGCACCGCGTTCACGCGGGTTCGTGGGGAACCGCGATGATCGCACGGGTCCCGTGGGGTGGGGTGGCCTCGAGCGTGAAGCTCGCGCGCGCACCGAAGAGCGCGGCCAGCCGGTCGCGCAGGTTCGCGAGGCCGACGCCGTCGCCGCGCGCATCTACACCTGCGTTGTCGCCGGCCGACGCAAGTCCGCGCCCGTCGTCGCTTACGGAGACGATCACGCGTTCGCCGTCACGCGTCGCCTCGATCGTGATCGAGCCGCCGTCGACCGCGGGCTCGAGGCCATGCTTGATCGCGTTCTCGACCAGCGAGACCAGCATGTTCGGAGGAAACGGGTGCGCGGCGAGATCGGGCTCGAGCTTGACCGCGAAGCGGAGCCGCCTGCCCATACGCGTCTGCAGGATTGCAAGATACGCCGTGGCGAGATCGACTTCCTGGCCGAGTGTCGACGAGTGCACGCGAAACTGCGGCAGCGCGGCGCGCAGGTAGGCGATCAGGTGGCCGAGCAGCTGACTCGCCGCCCTTGGATCGGTCTCGGTGAGAAACTGCACCGAGGCCAGCGTGTTGAACAGGAAATGCGGCTCGACCTGGGCCTGCATCAGCTTGAGTTCGGATTCGACCGCCTGCTTTGCCAGCAGGTTGCGCTCCGCCTCAGCCCGATGCAGCGCCGCGTTGGCACGCGACTCGCGGAGTTTGACGAAGAACAGCAGGCTGATCACCAGCCCGTTCATGAACGCCAGGACGACGTTCCAGGCGAACAGTTTCCAGTGCTCGCGAACCCCCTCGAGCGTATAACCCTTGACCACGATGACCAGCAATACGCCGACTACGACGGCGACCGCGATCGCCAGGATCATCAGCACGATCGGCCGCGGCTTGTCCCAGGGCGCGACCACGTTGACCGCGTAGGCGATGCACAACCCGTAGATCTGGGTAGTGACCAGCGGATGCCAGAACGGCCGCGGGTCGTTGCTCCACAGCACCAGTGCAATGCCGGTGTTGATCGCAACGATCAGCGCGAGCGTTGGCAGCCGCATGCGAAAGCCGCGCGCCAGCGCCGGCAGAATCGCGGCGCGCGGCGGCGGGTCGGCGGCTAGGGTGGACATGCGCAATTCTAGGCACCCCGCGGATCGACCGCCTCCCCGGGCGACCGAACGCCGCCGGCTGCGACGGGACGTTCCCCGGGGCTACCGGCCGATCGAGGGGTCCGAGCGAGCGGGGCGGCCGCTAAAGCCGGCTGGCAAACGCGACCAGCCGGTCGACGCCCTCGGCACATTCGGAGGCTTCCGCGACCAGCGCGACCCGGATACGGTTGCGCCCCGGATTGACGCCGTGCGCGTCCCGGGCGATGAAGCTGCCCGGCAGCACCGTCAGGTTTTGCTCCGCGTAGAGGCGCTTCGCGAATTCGGCGTCGTCGATCGGTGTCCGCGCCCACAGGTAGAACGAGGCATCGGGCATCGCGCAGGGGAGCACGGCATCGAGGCGCGGTTGCAGCGCGGCGAACTTCTGCGCGTACTTCCTGCGGCTTTCGACCACATGCGCCTCATCGCGCCACGCCGCAACGCTGGCGTCGGCAACGGCCGGCGACATCGCCGAACCGTGGTAGGTCCGGTAGAGCAGGAACGCCTTGACCAGCGCCTGATTGCCGGCGATGTAGCCCGAGCGCAAGCCCGGCGCGTTCGAACGCTTCGACAGGCTGCCGAACACGATCAGCCGGCGATAGTCATCGCGGCCGCACGCGTTCGCCGCGGCCAGCGCCGAGAGCGGGGCGCGCGACTCGTCGACGAAAACTTCCGAGTAGCACTCGTCGGAGGCGATCACGAAGCCGTGCCGATCCGACCACTCGAACAGTCGCCGCCATTCCGCAAGCGAAGCGACCCGGCCGGTCGGATTGTCTGGTGAGCACACGTAGACGAGTTGCGTTCGCGCCCAGACCTCGTCAGGCACGCTGTCCCAGTCGGGCGCGAAATTCGCGGTGGGATCGGCGTTCACGCACCAGGTTCCCGCGCCGGCGAGCAACGCCGCGCCTTCGTAGATCTGGTAGAAAGGATTCGGGATCAGCACGGTCGCACTCGGGCGGCTTGCGTCGACGATCACCTGCGCGAACGCGAACAGCGCTTCGCGGCTGCCGAGCGTCGGCAGCACCTGCGTGGCGGCGTCGAGCGCGGGAAGGCCGTGTCGACGCGCAAGCCAGTTCGCGATGGCTTCGCGCAACGTCGGCGACCCCGCGGTCATGGGATAATTCGCGAGTTTGGGACCGCCCGCGGCGAGCGCATCGAGCAACAGGCGCGGGGTCGGATGGCGGGGCTCGCCGATCGAGAGCGAAATCGCCGGCTTGGCGGGGTCGGGGCGAATACCCGCGAACAACGCGCGCAGCCGCTCGAACGGATACGGCTGCAGGAGATCAAGACGGAGATTCAAGGACGGGAAAGGGAAGGGCGCCGACGCGCGATTATAGCGGCGCGATTTCTTGGTCATTTCCGATGAGCGCGCGCATCGCCTCGGACGTACCCATGCTGCGCCGGATTCTGGTTGCCGCGGCGAACCTGATCGCGTTCGGCGCGTTCGCAGCGGTGGTCGCCTACTGGGGATGGCGCTGGCTTGGGCCCGCGCCGGTTCACATCGATTCAGCTTCGCCCAAGGATCCCGTTGCAGAGATGGCCGTGTCGCCGCCGTTCGGCACGAGCGTGACCGCGTCCGGTACCGAAATTGCTCCGGTCCCACAAGCCGGGAACGTCCGCTTGCTCGGCGTGCTGGCTGAGCCCGGCGGCAAGGGTCGGGCGCTGTTCCGCCTCGCGGACGGCAGCGCGCGGCTGCTCGGCGCGGGTGACGCGTTGTCGGCGGATGCAAAGCTGGTCGAAGTGCGTCCTGACGGCGTCACGGTTCGTGACGCGGCGGGTGAACGAGCGATGCTGCTTCGCTCGCAGGCCACGACCGCGGCGTCAGCGGCGAGCTCGGCAGTTACCGCATCCGCCGCGTGCAAGGCGCCTGCTGGCTTCAAGGGTTCGGTGCTTCGACTCAATGCGGAACTGGTGCAGGGCCTCATTACGCAGCCGCAAGCACTGCGCGCCGTCGCCGATGCAGGGGATGGCGGGCTGCTGATCCGCGACGATTCCGGGTTCGCCGCCATGATCGGCATGGGCAAGGGCGATCGCGTGAGTCACGCGAACGGTATCGCGCTGCGCGCCCCCGAAGATCTGATCGTCGCCGTATTGCGGCCGCTGGCCGCGAGCCAGCCGGTGCGCCTGGTGGGCTCCCGAGGCGGTGAGCCGCGCGAAGTATTGGTGCTGAACGCGGGCGCCTGTCCGGGGTGAGCTGCGTGAGGAGGTGAGCGGGTGAACAAGTGAACAGGTGAACAGGTGATCAGGTGAAGCGCGCGTTCATTCACCCGTTTACCCGTTCACTTTTTCACGTCCTCCCGGGAGCCACGCAAGCACGTCGAGAGGACTATCTGCTCCCCCAGTGGCGGGCCACGACTCGTGAGGCTCGCCAATGCCGAGATAGCCCCATCGGGCTATCAGCGTTGGCATGCCGGCAGCGACGCCCGCCTGCACGTCGCGCAGGTCGTCGCCCACGTAGACGCATCGCGAAGGATCAATCGCCAATGCGCGGGCTGCATGCAGCAGGGGCTCCGGATGCGGTTTCGGATACGGCGTGGTGTCGCCGCAGACGATGGTTCGTGCACGCCGGTCGAGCGCAAGTGCGGCGACCACCGGCGTGGTGAAGCGCTCCGCCTTGTTGGTGACGATGCCCCAGACGAGTCCGCGTGCCTCGATTGCATCGAGCAGCTGCGCAACGCCGTCGAACAGTCGCGAGGTTTCGGCGAGGCAATCCTGGTAGTGCCGCAGGAACGCATCGCGTAGCGCCGGATACTCGGGATCGTCGGCAGCGATGCTCATGCCGGCCTGAAGCATTCCCCGAGCGCCGGTCGAGGCGTAAGGCCGCACCGTGTCGATCGGCACGGGCGGAAGGCCGTGGTCGTTGCGCACCCGATTGACGGCGCCCGCGAGGTCACCCACGGTGTCGGCCAGCGTTCCGTCGAGGTCGAACAGCACCGCATCCACCGCCAGCGGTTGCGCACTTGCATCAGCCATGTCGTCGGAACGCGGCGAGGTAGTTGACGTCGGTATCGGCGGGCGCGAGTGTGAAGCTTCGGGTCAGCGGGTTGTAGGCGAGCCCGGTGATCGCGACCGCCTCGCAGCCGGCGCGCCGTGCGTATCCAACCAGTTCCGCGGGGCGGATGAACCGCGACCAGTCGTGGGTACCGCGCGGCAGCAGCTTCAGCAGATACTCGGCACCGAGCACCGCGAACAGGTAGGACTTGGGATTGCGGTTGATGGTCGAGAACAGCACCCAGCCGCCCGGCTTCGCGAGCTTCGCGCAGGCGGCCACGCTCGACGCCGGATCGGGCACGTGTTCGAGCATCTCCATGCAGGTGACGACGTCGTAGCTACCCGGCGTCTCCACGGCGAGGTCCTCGGCGGTGACCGCTCGGTAGTCGACCCGCACGCCCGATTCGAGTCCGTGCAGCTTCGCCACACCGAGCGCCTGGTCCGAAAGATCGATGCCGAGTACGCGCGCCCCGCGCTCGGCCATGGCTTCCGCAAGGATGCCGCCGCCGCAACCTACATCAAGCACCCGCCTGTCCGCCAGTCCTGCGATGACCTGTTCGATCCAGGCAAGACGCAGCGGGTTGATCCGGTGCAGCGGCCCGAACAGCGAGCTTTCGGGATCCCACCAGCGGTGGGCCAGCGCGCCGAACTTTGCGAGTTCGGCCGGATCCGCGTTGCGGGCGGGGGTCGGGTCGGTCATGGAGGCAAGGTCAGGCAAGCTTTTGCCGCCACAGATTGGCGCGTGCGGACAGCGCGGCTTCATCGATCCTGGCAAGGCGGCGATCACGCACGACGCGCTCCCCGGCCACCCAGACGTCGCTGACCCGTTCGCGGCCGACGACGTGCACCAGATGCGACGCTACGTCATAGAGCGGGGCATCGTCGAGCTGCGAAAGGTCGACGGCAATCAGGTCGGCCTCCTTGCCCGCCTCGAGGCTGCCTATCGCGTGGTCCCATCCCAGCGCCTTCGCGCCGCCGAGCGTCGCCATGTGCAATGCCGCTTGTGCGGGCAGTGCGGACGCGTCGCCGCTCGCCACCTTGGCGAGCAGTGCGGCAAGCCGCACCTCCGAGAACAGGTCGAGGCGGTTGTTTGATGCGGCGCCGTCGGTGCCCAGCGCGACGTTGACGCCGTTCCGCAGGAGTTCGGTCACGGGCGCGATGCCGCTCGCGAGCTTCATGTTTGACGCCGGACAGTGCACCACGTGACAGTGCTGGGCGGCGAGTAGACCGATATCGCCCGGTGCAAGGTGCACGCCATGGATCGCGACAAAGCCTGGACCCGTCACACCGAGGCGGTCGAGCCGCGCGAGCGGCGACTCCCCGGTCGCGGCGATCGCTTCGTCGAGTTCGCGCCGTGTCTCCTGCACGTGGGTCTGGATACGAAGGTCGAGCTGCCGCGCAAAGGTCAGCAGCTTTTCGAACGTCGCATCGCTGACCGTATAGGGCGCATGCGGCGCCAGCATGAAGGCGAGCCGCGGCGCGTGCCGGAACGCATCGCGGGCGGCGAGTCCGGCCTGCAGATAGCCGTCGGCGTCGCTCGCGTACGGTGTCGGGAAATCGAGCACGGGCAGGCCGAGGACGGCGCGCATGCCTGCGGCCTGGTAGGCGCGCGCTGCCGCCTCCGGAAAGTAGTACATGTCGTTGCAGCAGGTGATGCCACCGCGCAGCATCTCGGCCGCGCCGAGCATCACGCCGTCGTAAACGAATTCGGGAGACACGAACTTGGTCTCGCGCGACCAGATGTGAGCCTCGAGCCAGGTCGCCAGCGGCACGTCGTCGGCGATGCCCCGCAGTAGCGACATCGCCGCATGGGTGTGCGCATTCACCAGTCCGGGCATCAGGACGTGCGAAGCGAACGCCAGGCGCTCCCGCGGCAGGTAGTCGCGCTCGGCCACCGCCCCCGGGACGACGGCCACGATGCGTCCCGCGTCGACCAGCACCGCGTGATCCTCGAGCACGCCGGCCGGCGCGATCGGCAGGGTCCAGCGAGCGCTGATCGCGAGGTCGACGTGGCGGGGGGTCATGGGGAAAGGGGCGATGGGTGATAGGCGATGGGCGATAGGTAGGACAGCGCCCGCCTTCCCTATCGCCTATAGCCTATAACCTATCACCCCAAAAAAAAGCCCCGCGCGAGGCGGGGCTCTTTCCGGTGCGGCGCTCAAGTCAGCGCTTGGCCTCACCCTTGACTTCAACCTCGACGCGACGGTTCGGCTGCAGGCAGGCAATCAGTTCCTTCAGGTTCTTCTGATTGCAGACCACGCCCGGGACCGGCTGGGTCTTGCCCATGCCCAGTGTCTCGATCCTGTCCTTCGGCACGCCCTTGCTCACCAGGTAGTCGCGAACGGCATCGGCGCGACGCTCGGAGAGGCGCTGGTTGTACTGCTGCGAACCGATGCGGTCGGTATGGCCGGTGACCAGCACCAGTTCCAGCTTCGCGACCTGCGGCAGCTTGGCGATGATCTCCGAGTCGATCGCGGCGCGACCTTCGGGACGCAGCACGGCCTTGTCGAAGTCGAACAGCGCCTTCGAAGCCAGCGTGATCTTCTGCACGGCAGGTGCGGCGGCTGGCGCGGGCTTCGGCGCCGGTGCAGGTGTGGGCGCGGGAGCCGGTGCTGGCGCAGGTGTCGGCGCAGGCGCCGGTGCGGGTGCTGGAGCCGGCTTCGGCATCAGTTCGGGATCGCAGCCCGCGATGGCCATCGCGGGTGACCAGTAACCGGTCCGCCAGCAGAGGCCACCAGCGACGCCGCGTGCGCCGTTGTATACGCCACTCTTGACGACGTTGTTGGTGGGCGTCCCGGTCGCGGAGAGCCAGTATGCGCAGTTTTTGGCGTCGCAGCTTGCGACCCCGGGCCGGTAAACCGCACCGGGCGCGGCTTGCAGTTGCGCGGCGACGCTACCGGCGAACGCGGCGACGAGCGCGCCTACGACTGCACCGGATACGAGACGTCGAGTCATTGTTTCACCCCTTTGGCTTTGGTTTTCAATAAGGTTTTATCTAACCCAGCATCTTCGCGCATCCAGCTAACTGCCTGAAGCGCCAAATCCTTCGTTCCCGCGTCGACTATAGCACGGGAAAGTTGCCCGAGAGAGCGAAACGCCTCCGCCGCGCCCACCTTCCCGAGCGAAGTGTCGCGGCGATACAACGCCGTGGTAAAATGTTTCATTTTCAAGGCCCTCCGGCGTTTCCCGGCGCCGCCAGGTCCGCAGTGAAGGCCGCATCCGCGGTGCGCCCGGTGCGGCAAAACGCCGCCTCGCGGCGTTTTTTCGGCGGCCGGGGCAAAGCCCGGTCCGCCAAGCCTCTTATCTCGAAGGACGCCGGATTCCCCCATGGAGCAGTTCGCCAAGGAAACCCTCCCGGTAAGTCTCGAAGCCGAGATGCGCCATTCTTACCTCGATTACGCGATGAGCGTGATCGTCGGCCGCGCGTTGCCCGACGTTCGGGACGGGTTGAAGCCCGTGCACCGTCGGGTGCTGTATGCGATGCACGAGGCGAACATCGTCTCGAACCGGCCTTACGTGAAATGCGCGCGCGTGGTCGGCGACGTGATGGGCAAGTACCACCCGCACGGCGACACGGCCATCTACGACACGCTGGTGCGCATGGCGCAGGACTTTTCGCTGCGCTATCCGCTGGTCGATGGCCAGGGCAATTTCGGCTCGATCGACGGCGACAACCCGGCGGCGATGCGCTACACCGAGTGCCGGCTGCAGAAGATCGCGAACGAGCTGACCGCCGACCTCGACAAGGACACGGTCGATTTCGTCCCGAACTACGATGGCAAGGAGCAGGAACCGTCGGTGCTGCCGTCGCGCCTCCCCAATTTGCTGGTTAACGGCTCGTCGGGAATCGCGGTCGGCATGGCCACCAACATTCCACCGCACAACCTTGCCGAAACCGTTGCGGGCTGCCTCGCGCTGCTGGGCAATCCGGAACTGGGTGTCGACGAACTCATGGAGCTGATCCCCGCGCCGGACTTTCCGACCGCCGGGATCATCTATGGCCTCGAGGGCGTCCGCGAGGGCTATCGCACCGGTCGCGGCCGGGTGGTGATCCGCGCCCGCACCCATTTCGAGGACCTGGAGCGCGGCAACCGCCAGGCGATCATCGTCGACGAGATTCCCTACCAGGTCAACAAGGCGAACCTGCTGGTCCGGATCGGCGAGCTGGTGCGCGAGAAGAAGCTCGAAGGCATCGCCGACCTGCGGGACGAATCGGATCGCACTGGCATGCGAGTGGTGATCGAGCTCAAGCGCGGCGAAGTGCCGGAAATCGTGCTCAACAACCTGTACAAGCTGACCCAGCTGCAGGACAGCTTCGGCATGAACATGGTGGCGCTGGTCGACGGCCAGCCGCGCCTCTTGAACCTCAAGCAGTTCCTCGAATTTTTCCTGCAGCACCGGCGCGAGGTCATCAACCGCCGGACCGCGTTCGAGTTGCGCAAGGCGCGCGAGCGGGGTCACATCCTCGAAGGCCTCGCCGTCGCGCTTTCCAACGTCGACGAGATCATCGCGCTGATCAAGGCGTCGTCCACGCCGCCGGAAGCCAAGGCGGCGCTGATGGCGGGGCGCTGGCGTTCGCAGGTGGTCGAGGAAATGCTCAAGCGCGGGCTTGCCGATTCGGCGCGGCCCGAGGGGTTGCCTGCCGACTACGGACTGCACCCGGGCGGTTACCGGCTCTCGGATGCGCAGGCGCAGGCGATCCTCGAGCTTCGGCTGCAGCGGCTCACCGGCCTCGAGCAGGACAAGATCACCGGCGAGTACCGCGAGGTCATGGACCTGATCGTCGACCTGCTGGCGATCCTCGCCACGCCGGCGCGCGTCACCGCGATCGTCAGGGACGAGCTTGGTGGCATCCGCGACCTGTACGGCGATAAGCGCCGCTCCGAGATCGTCGCCCAGGGCGAGAACCTGTCCCTCGAGGACCTGATCACGCCGCAGGACATGGTGGTCACGATGTCGCACGGCGGCTACATGAAGGCGCAGCCGGTGGACGAGTACCGGTCGCAGAAGCGCGGAGGCCGCGGCAAGCAGGCAACGGGGACCAAGGACGACGACTTCATCGACCGGATGTTCATCGCCAACACCCACGATTTCATCCTCTGCTTTTCCAACCGCGGCCGCGTCTACTGGCTCAAGGTCTACAACGTTCCGCAGGGAACGCGCGCCTCGCGGGGCAAGCCGATCGTCAACCTGGTGCCGCTCGCCGAGAACGAGAAGATCACCGCAATCCTGCCGGTCAAGGAATTCACCGAGACGCAGTTCGTGTTCATGGCGACGTCGATGGGCACGGTCAAGAAGACCCCGCTGTCCGATTTCTCGCGGCCGCGCCCGTCGGGGATCATTGCGGTCGACCTCGCCGACGGTGATCGCCTGATCGGTGTCGCACTGACCGACGGGGCGCACGATGTGATGCTGTTCAGTTCCGGCGGGAAGGCGGTGCGTTTCGACGAGAACGACGTGCGCTCGATGGGGCGCAATGCCCACGGTGTTCGCGGCATGTCGCTGCCCAAGGGCCAGAAGATCATCTCGATGCTGGTCGCCGAGGACGAGCAGCAGTCGGTCCTGACCGCGACCGAGAACGGCTACGGCAAGCGCACCCCGATCGTCGAATACACCCGTCACGCGCGGGGCACCAAGGGCATGATCGCCATCCAGCAGACCGCGCGTAACGGCACGGTGGTGGTGGCGGCGCTGGTCCGGCCCGACGACGAGGTGATGCTGATCTCGACCGGCGGCGTGCTCATCCGGACCAAGGTCAGGTCGATCCGCGAAATGAGCCGCAGCACCCAGGGCGTGACGCTGATCAACCTGTCGGAGGGCGAGAAGCTCGCGGGTCTCGAGCGCGTGGTCGAGCGCGAGGACGAGGAAGACTAGCTGGCCGATGCAAAAGGCGTCCGGGAGTTCGGAGCGCGACGGGATTGCTTCATTGCGCCTTTTGCATCGGGATTTGATTCAGGCGGTCGCCTAGGGGCGGCCCGTCGGCGACCGCCGGCAAGAGCACGGAACAACGCGCATCATGCGCGGCATTGTGCATCCCGAGCCATTTTGCATCACGATCCTGGATCCCAGATCCGAAGTTTCCACCATGACCCAGCCCGACCACGACGCCGAACTCGCGAAGCACCGCGAGGCGATCGACACGCTCGACCGCGAAATCCTCGCGAGGCTCAACGAGCGGGCGCGCCACGCCCAGTCGATCGGTGCGCTGAAGGCCGGCAGCGGCGCGGCCGCCTACCGTCCCGAGCGCGAGGCGCAGGTGCTCGACCGCATCGCGCGGGACAACCAGGGGCCGCTTTCGAACGAGCATGTGACCGGCGTGTTCCGGCAGGTGATGTCCGCGTGTCTGGCACTCGAGCAGCAGCTCCGCGTCGCCTATCTCGGGCCGGCGGGTACCTACAGTCACGCGGCGCTGACCCGCCACTTCGGGGCTTTCGTGGACGCTGTGGCGCAAGCGACCATTGACGAGGTGTTTCGTGCCGTCGAGTCGAGCCAGACCGACTACGCGGTGGTGCCGGTCGAGAACTCGACCGAAGGCGCCGTCGGGCGAACACTCGACCTGATGTGCACCACCGGCCTTTCGATCTGCGGCGAGATCAAGCTGCGCATCAACCAGAACCTGCTGTCGAACGCGCCGTCACTCGCCGGCATCACCCGGATCTATTCGCACGCGCAGTCGCTTGCCCAGTGCGTGCAATGGCTGGCGAAAAACCTGCCCACCGTGCCGCGGGTCGCGGTCGCAAGCAATGCGGAGGCCGCCCGGCTGGCGGCGGCGGAGCCGGGAACGGCGGCGATCGCCGGCGACAACGCGGCCGCGATCTACGGGCTCGCGATCCTCGCGCGACACATCGAGGACGAACCCAACAACACGACCCGGTTCTGGGTACTGGGACGCCAGCAGGTGCCGCCCTCCGGCCGCGACGAGACCTCGCTGGTCATGTCGGCGCCGAACAAGCCTGGCGCGCTGCTCCATCTGCTCGAGCCGCTCGCCAGGCACGGCGTGTCGCTGACTCGCTTCGAGTCGCGGCCCGCGCGCACCGGCCTCTGGGAGTATCTGTTCTTCGCCGACTTCTCCGGCCACCAGCAGGACCCCCAGGTCGCGCAGGCCCTTGCCGAACTCAAGCTGCGGGCGCCGTTTCTGAAGCTCCTGGGCTCCTACCCGACGGCCGAATAGCACGCGATGAGCGTACACGCCCGCACCCAGCTTGCGCCGGATTACATCCGCCGGATCGCACCCTACGTGCCCGGCAAGCCGGTCGAGGAATTGGCGCGCGAACTCGCGCTGGATCCGGCGAGCATCGTCAAGCTCGCCAGCAACGAGAATCCGCGCGGCCCCGGCCCGCGGGTCCGCGAGGCGATCTCGGCCGCGTTGGCGTCGTTGACCCGCTACCCGGACGGCAACGGCTTTGCGCTGAAGTCGGCGCTGGCCGAGCGCCTGGGTGTGCGACTGGAACAACTGGTGCTCGGCAACGGCAGCAATGACATTCTGGAGCTGTGCTCGCTCGCGTTCCTCGAGCCCGGCGACGAGGCGGTCTATTCGCAACACGCGTTCGCCGTGTATCCGCTCGCGACCCAGGCCCGCGGAGCGCGCGGGATCGAAGTCCCCGCGAAGGACTTCGGACACGACCTCACAGCCATGCGTGCGGCGATCACCGAAAAGACGCGGGTGGTGTTCGTGGCCAACCCGAACAATCCGACCGGCACCTGGCTGGAGCCGGCGGTGCTCGCGGCCTTCGTCGTGTCGGTGCCGCGCGACGTTGTCGTCGTGATCGACGAGGCCTACAACGAGTACCTCGAGCCTTCGCAGCGCGCGGGGAGCGTGGCGTGGATCGCGGACCATCCCAACCTGGTGGTTTCGCGCACGTTCTCGAAGGCCTACGGGCTGGCCGCGCTGCGCATCGGCTACGGCGTGATGGACGCCTCCGTGGCCGAACTCCTGAACCGGGTGCGCCAGCCGTTCAACGTCAACGCGCTCGCGCAGGTGGCGGCGATCGCCGCGCTCGACGACCAGGCCTACGTCGAGGAGAGCCGGCGAATCAACAGCGCGGGCCTCGCGCAACTTGGCGCCGGCCTGGCAGCGCTTCGCATCCCGATTCTGCGCTCGCACGCGAATTTCGTACTGGCGAGAGTCGGCGACGCAGCGGCGATCAACGTCGCGCTGCTGAAACAGGGCGTGATCGTGCGGCCGGTGGCGAATTACGGTCTTCCCGAGTGGCTGCGCATTACGGTCGGACTGCCCGACGAGAACGCGCGGTTTCTGGCCGCGCTCGCGATCGCCCTGAAGGGCTAGCCGGTGAAAAGTAGGGTCAGACTCGACTTTCACGCGCGGTTTCGTCGAAGCCAGGCCGTGACCGAAAGTCGAGTCTGACCCTACTTTCCTTCCGACGCTGGCCTAATCGCAGCAGCCCATGACGCCCGCGCTCGTCGGCAAGCTGGTGGTAATCGGCGTCGGTCTGATCGGCGGGTCGTTCGCGCTCGCGCTGAAGCGCGGCGCGGGGGTGCGCGAAGTTGTCGGTGTCGGGCGCACGCGCGCCAATCTCGAGACCGCGCTCGCCTCGGGCATCGTCGATCGCGGGGTCACACTCGATGAAGCCTGGACCAGCGAGCTTGGCGATGCCGATCTGGTCCTGGTTGCGACGCCGGTCGCGCAGATCCCGTCGCTGTTCGCCGCCATGTCGGGCGCGCTGGGATCCCGGACCGTAGTCACCGACGCCGGAAGTACCAAACAGGATGTGGTTGGGGCCGCGCGCGAGCATCTGGGCGCCGCTCTGCCGCGATTCGTCCCGGCGCATCCGATTGCAGGCAGCGAGGAGTCCGGGGCGGCTGCAGCGTTCGCAACGCTCTACCAGGACCGCAATGTCATCCTGACCCCGATCGAGGCAACCGATGCTGCTGCGCTGTCGAAGGTCGTCGGCGTGTGGAAGGCATGCGGTGCGCAGGTGACGATG
Organism: Casimicrobiaceae bacterium; assembly: GCA_046714435.1. Lineage (GTDB taxonomy): Bacteria > Pseudomonadota > Gammaproteobacteria > Burkholderiales > Casimicrobiaceae > VBCG01. The sequence continues at coordinate 6,049 of JBKKAZ010000249.1, read as the reverse complement.
CTCGATCCGCACACGCACGACAGGATCCTCGCAGCGGTTTCGCATCTGCCGCACCTGTTGGCGGTCGCTTTTGTCGCCGAGCTGGCGGTGCGTCCCGATACCCGGCAGCTGTTCGATCTCGCCGGAACCGGCTTCCGCGATTTCACCCGTATCGCCGCCGCACCCACGGCAATATGGCGCGACATCGCGCTCGCGAACCGGGATGCGTTGCAGGACGAGATCACGGCGTTCCGAGCCGCGCTTGACGTCGTCGCGGCGGCGCTGCGCAGCGGCGATGGCGCTGCGCTCGAGGCCCTGTTGCGGACGGCGCACGACGCGCGTCGCAGGTGGGCGGGACCGGACCCCAACCCATGACCGCGGCGCGTCCCCACGACGCGTTGAGGCTGCCCCCGATCGCGGCAGCCAAGGGCGTGATCGACCTGCCGGGCTCGAAGAGCATGAGCAACCGGGCGCTGTTGCTCGCAGCGTTGTCGACCGGCACGACGGCGCTCTACGGATTGCTCGATGCGGACGACGTCGCGCGGATGCGCGAAGCCCTGCTGGCCTTGGGGATTGTGATCGAGCCCGGCCCGGGTCCCCGCGAAGTCCGTGTGCAGGGCGCCGGCGGGCGCTTCCCGAATCGCCGCGCCAGGCTGTTTCTCGGCAACGCGGGTACCGCTGTGCGCCCGCTCACTGCGGCGCTTGCGATGCAGGGCGGCGACTACGAGATTCGCGGCGTGCCTCGCATGCACGAGCGGCCGATCGCCGATCTGGTCGATCCGCTGGTCGCGTTGGGTTGCACGATTCATTACCTGGGAACGCCAGGCTATCCGCCGCTTGCAATCGGTGAGGGCCGCGCGCGCGCGGGTGTCCCGGTTACCGTGCGCGGCGACGTATCCAGCCAGTTCCTGACCGCGCTGCTGATGGCGTTGCCGCTTGCCGATGGCGCCGACCGGTTTCCCACCACGATTCGCGTCACCTCTGAACTGATATCGAGACCTTACGTCGCGATCACGACCGCGCTGATGCGACGCTTTGGCGTCGACGTCGCCGTACCCGACCCCTCGACGTTCGTCGTGCCGGCGGCTGCACGCTACCGCAGTCCGGGGACACTGCACGTCGAAGGTGACGCATCCGCCGCGTCCTACTTCCTCGCGGCGGGCGTACTCGGCGGCGGGCCGGTACGGGTCAGGGGTGTGGGCCGCGATTCCATCCAGGGCGACGTCGCATTCGCCGATGTGCTGAAGCGCCTCGGTGCCGACGTTCGAATGGGCGACGACTGGATCGAGGCCCGGCGCAGCGGCCGCATCACCGGCGGAACCATCGATTGCACCGATATCCCCGACGCGGCCATGACGCTGGCCGTGCTGGCGCTGTTCGCCGCTGCGCCCACCCGGCTGACCGGCATTGCGAGTTGGCGAGTGAAGGAGACCGACCGCATCGCGGCGATGGCGCACGAGCTGGCCAAGCTGGGCGCGACGGTCGACGCAGGACCCGGGCATTTGCGGATCATTCCGCCGCCGGCCTTGCAAGCTGCGACGATCGACACCTACGACGACCACCGGATGGCGATGTGCTTCGCGCTGGCGGCGTTCGGCGGCGTGCCGGTGACCATCCGCGATCCGGGCTGTGTCGCCAAGACCTTTCCCGAGTACTTCGCCGTGCTGTCCAAGCTCACCGGCGCGGCGCCGGACTATCTCCATGGCTGAAACCGCGCCCGTGATTGCGATCGACGGCCCGGCAGCCTCCGGCAAGGGCACGGTCGCCCGAGGGGTGGCCGACGCGCTCGGATTCCACTATCTCGACAGCGGCGTGCTGTACCGACTGGTTGCGCTGAAGGTCCTCGGGTCCGAGGTCGACCCCGACAACGCCCTCGCCGTGGCGTCGCTGGCGCAAGGCCTCGAGTGCGCCTTCGCGCCGGACCGGATCGGACTCGACGGACGTGACGTGACCGATGAACTGCGCGAAGAACGGGTGTCGGCCGCGGCCTCCCGGGTGGCCGTGCATCCGGGCGTTCGGGCCGCCTTGCTCTTGCGGCAACGCGACTTCCGGCGTCTCCCGGGACTGGTCGCCGACGGACGCGACATGGGGACGGTGGTGTTTCCCGACGCCCTGGTCAAGGTCTATGTGACCGCCTCGCCCGAGGAACGGGCGCGCCGGCGTCAGCGGCAGTTGGCAGAAACTGGAATTGATGTTAATATTCAAAGTCTTTTGCGCGATATTCGGGACCGCGACGCGCGCGACCAAGCCCGGGCGGCCGCGCCGCTTCGGGCCGCCTCGGACGCCACGATCCTGGATACCACCGACATCACGGTCGACACCGCGATCGCGACTGTGCTCGCCCAAGCCAGGGCAGCCGGACTCGAAATGGCGTCGCAGCCGCGCTGATCGGCGCTGCATGCAAGAGGACCCGCAAGCATCCCGTGACGACGCTTTTGCCGGCGCCGGCCACGGGGAACCTTAACAACCGCCCGCCCGCGCGAGAAACAGGGTTCTCGCCAGGGCGGCCCGAATCGACCGCAAAGGAACGAACCCGATGGCTGTCACGCAAGTAGACATCGCTCAAACCAGCAACCCGCCGATGGAAAACTTCGCCGCATTGTTCGAGGAATCCCTCGCGCGGCAGGAGATGCGCCAGGGCGAACTGATCACCGCCGAAGTGACACGCGTCGACTTCAACGTCGTCGTCGTCAACGCCGGGCTCAAGTCCGAGTCGTTCATTCCGATCGAGGAATTTAAGAACGACAACGGCGAGATCGAAGTGAAGGAGGGCGACTTCGTCATCGTCGCCATCGAGTCGATCGAGGACGGCTACGGCACCACGCGCCTGTCGCGCGACAAGGCCAAGCGCCTCAAGGCCTGGCATGACCTGGAAGCCTCGATGGAACAGGGCTCGGTCGTGCAGGGACTGGTCACCAGCAAGGTGAAGGGCGGTCTCACCGTGATGATCAACGGCATCCGCGCGTTCCTGCCCGGTTCGCTGGTCGACATCCGTCCGGTTAAGGACACCTCCCCGTTCGAGAACAAGCAGCTGGACTTCAAGGTCATCAAGCTCGACCGCAAGCGCAACAACGTGGTGGTCTCGCGCCGCGCCGTGCTCGAGGAGAGCCTGGGCGAGGAGCGCGAAAAGCTGCTCTCGACGCTGCAGGAAGGCGCCACCGTCAAAGGCATCGTCAAGAACATCACCGACTACGGCGCGTTCGTGGACCTCGGCGGCATCGACGGGCTGCTGCACATCACCGACCTGGCCTGGCGCCGCGTCAAGCATCCGTCGGAAGTGCTCGCGGTCGGCGACGAGGTGACCGCGAAGGTGCTGAAGTTCGATCAGGAGAAGAACCGAGTTTCGCTGGGCATGAAGCAGCTCGGCGAGGATCCGTGGGTCGGCCTGTCGCGACGCTATCCGCCCAGCACGCGGCTGTTCGGCAAGGTCACCAACATCACCGACTACGGCGCGTTCGTCGAGATCGAGTCGGGCATCGAGGGCCTGGTCCACGTTTCGGAAATGGACTGGACCAACAAGAACATCCACCCGACCAAGGTCGTGCAGCTCGGCGACGAGGTCGAGGTGATGATCCTCGAGATCGACGAGGACCGCCGCCGCATCTCGCTCGGGATGAAGCAGTGCATGCCGAACCCGTGGGAAGAGTTCGCGATGAACCACAAGAAGGGCGACCACGTCCGGGGCATGATCAAGTCGATCACCGACTTCGGCGTGTTCGTCGGCCTGCCGGGCGGAATCGACGGCCTGGTCCACCTGTCGGACTTGTCGTGGACCAACGTCGGCGAGACTGCGGTGCGTGACTACAAGAAGGGCCAGGAGGTCGAGTCGGTGGTGCTCGCGATCGACGTCGAGCGCGAACGCATCTCGCTCGGCATCAAGCAGCTCGAGGGCGACCCGTTCACCAACTTCGTCGCTACCCACGACAAGGGCAGCGTCGTCAGCGGGACCGTGAAGAGCCTCGACGGCAAGGGCGCGATCATCGACCTGGGGGGCGGCGAGATCGATGGCTACCTGCGGGCTTCCGAAGTCGCGCGCGACCGGGTCGAGGACATCCGCTCGCACCTGAAGGAAGGCGACAAGGTCAGCGCAATGATCATCAACATCGACCGCAAGAACCGCTCGATCAACCTCTCGATCAAGGCCAAGGACCACGCCGACGAGACCGAGGCGATCCAGACCATGAAGGCGGACACCGCCGGGGTCACCAGCGGGACCACCAACCTCGGGGCGCTGCTCAAGGCCAAGCTGGACAACAAGAACCAGGAGTAGGTCCTTGAACGACGCGATGACCAAATCGGAGCTGATCGACCGGCTGGCGGCGCAGTTTCCGCAGCTGGTCGCCAAGGACGCCGAGCTCGCCGTGAAGATGATCCTCGACGCGATGGCCGAGAGTCTCGCCAAGGGGGAACGAATCGAGATCCGCGGGTTCGGCAGCTTCGGCCTCAACTATCGCCCACCACGCACCGGCCGCAATCCCAAATCCGGCGAGAAGGTGCAGGTGCCGCAGAAGCACGTCCCGCATTTCAAGGCGGGCAAGGAGCTTCGCGAGCGCGTGGACTTCAAGAAGTCGCCGGCGTAGGTGTGAGCCAGGAGCGCTTGGCTGTGCAGGGCCGCCGCCGCGCGACGGCGCGACCCGGTCGATGAACGCACTGCGCTTGCTTGCTGCCGCCGCAGTGTTCATCGCGCTGCTGTTGCTGGCGTTGTCCAACACCGAGCCGGTGACGCTGCGTCTGTTCCGTTTCGCCGAGTTCGACGCTCCGCTCGCGTTCGTCGTGTTGCTTGCGTTCGTGGCGGGCGCGATGGCGGGGTTGGGCGCCGGCGCGATCCGCAGCGCGCGACTTGCGCGTCAGCTCGCGAGGCTCCGCCGCCAGTTGCGCGCGACACCGCGTCCGCCGGCACCGCACGGCGCGATTCCCGGACGCTATCCTCAGTCTGGCCAGTTGCCGCAGGACTCGCTCTGATGGACTTCGAGCCCTGGTGGCTGCTGCCGATCCCGGTGCTGTTCTTCGCGCTCGGCTGGGTCGCCGCGCGCATCGACATCAAGCACCTGCTGACCGAATCGCGTGAGTTGCCGCTCTCGTATTTCCGTGGCCTCAACTTTCTCCTGAACGAGCAGCCCGACAAGGCGATCGAGTCGTTCATCGAAGTGGTAAAGGTCGATCCGCAGACCATCGACCTGCATTTTGCGCTCGGCAGCCTGTTCCGGCGCCAGGGGGAGACCGAGCGCGCGATCCGCATGCACCAGAACCTGCTCGACCGGCCCGATCTGCCGCGTGAGCGGCGCGAGACTGCCAGCTTCGAGCTGGCGCAGGACTTTCATCGCGCGGGACTGCTGGACCGCGCCGAGGACCTGTTCGTCAAGCTCGACCGCACCCCCCACGAGCACGCGGCGCAAGGCTTCCTGCTCGCGATCTACGAGACCGAGAAGGACTGGCCGAAGGCGATCGCCATCACCCGCCGCATGGAGGCGGTGTCGAAGTCGCCGCACCACAAGGAAATCGCGCACTACCACTGCGAGTTGGCGCACTCGGCGCTGGTCAGGTCCGACTTCGCCACTGCGCGCAACGAAATCGACCTCGCGCTGGCCGAGTATCGGGCCTGCGCACGGGCGACGATGCTCGCCGGCGATCTCGAGGCCCAGCAGGGCCACCATGTCGCGGCGGTCGACGCCTGGGCAAGAATCGAGTCGCAGAATCCGGCCTTCCTGTCGCTGGTCGCCGATCGCGTCGCCAACGCGTGCAGCAAGGCGAACGACCCGGCGCAGGGCATCCGGCTGCTGTCGAACTGGCAGACGCACTACCCGTCGCTCGATCTGATGAACGCGCTGTTCTCGCTGACTCTCGCCCACGAGGGCGCGAGGCCGGCCGCCGAACTGGTCAAGTCCGAGCTCGCGAAATCGCCGACGCTGCTCGGCCTCGACCGGCTGCTCGAGGCGCAGCTGCTCGAAGCACCGTCGGAGCGGCGCCACGAACTCGAGCTGGTAAAGGGACTCGTGGGCCAGCACATCAAGCGACTCGGGATGTATCGTTGCGAGCAGTGCGGCTTCCGTGCGCGGCAGTACTACTGGCG
>JBKKAZ010000248.1:0-1848 GCA_046714435.1 Casimicrobiaceae bacterium | reverse complement strand
TCGAGCGAGGTGCCGACACCGAACGCGATGACGGGGACGCGGGCAGCGTTGCACAGCCTCACCACCGCGGCCACCTCTTCGTTGCTCTGCGGATAAACGACGACGTCAGGCGCCGCGCTGTCCGCGAGCCCTTCGCCATGTCCGTGCTGCTCACGCACCGTCGCGTTGGTCACCGCGCGCGCCCCATAGTCGTGGACGAGGCGGCCCACCACGTCGGCCACGGCTTCGGGTGCGGGACGGGAACGCGACGGCGTTGGAGCATTCATGGTTTCAAGCCCTAGAGTCGCGGCAGTTCGGGGTGACGGACCTGGCCGTGGTGGACATGCATCCTGCCGAATTCGGCGCAGCGCGCGAGCGTCGGTACGGCCTTGCCGGGATTGAGCAGACCCTGCGGGTCGAATGCCGCCTTCACGCCGTGGAAACGCTCGAGTTCGAGCTTGCTGAACTGTACGCAGGTACTCGCCAGCTTTTCGACGCCGACACCGTGCTCGCCGGTCACGGTACCGCCCACCGCGATGCAAAGCTCCAGGATGCGATCGCCGAATGCGATGGTCCGTTCGGACTCGCCAGGCTTGTTCGCGTCGTAAAGGATCAGGGGATGCAGGTTGCCGTCACCGGCGTGGAAGACATTGGCCACGGCCAGCCCGAACTCCTTCGACCATTCCTCGACCTGCCTGAGCAGCTGCGGAAGGGCCCTGCGCGGGATCGTCCCGTCGATGCAGTAGTAGTCGGGCGAGATCCGCCCCGCGGCGGGAAACGCGGCCTTTCGACCCGACCAGAACAGCAGGCGCTGCGCTTCGTCCCGCGACACGCGAATCTCGGTGGCGCCGGCTGCGGTCAGCACGCGGCCGATTTCGGCCATCTCCGCCGCCACTTCCTCGTGCGAGCCGTCGGATTCGACCAGCAGGTTCGCCGCCGCATCGAGCGGATAGCCAGCATGCACGAACTGCTCGACCGCGCGCGTCGCCGCCTGATCCATCATCTCGAGCCCGGCCGGAATGATTCCCGCCGCGATCACTTCCGCGACCGCGGCGCAGGCCTTTTCTACGCTGTCGAACGCCGCGAGCGCCACCTGCGCGGCCTGCGGCTTCGGCAGCAACTTCACGGTGATTTCGGTGATGATCGCCAGCAACCCCTCGCTGCCGTGAAGCAGCGCGAGCAGGTCGTATCCGGCAGCGTCGAGCGCGTCGCCGCCGGCCTCGATGATCTCGCCTTCGATAGTCACGGCTCGCACGCGATACACGTTGTGCACGGTCAGCCCGTACTTCAGGCAATGCACGCCGCCTGCGTTTTCCGCGACGTTGCCGCCGATCGAGCAGGCGATCTGCGACGACGGATCCGGCGCGTAGTACAGGCCGTAGCGTTCGGCCGCTTCGCTGATGGCAAGATTGCGAACCCCCGGCTGCACCACCGCGGTTCGGGTCAGCGGATCGATGGAGAGGATCCGCTTGAACTTCGCGAGCGAGAGGACGATGCCTTGGCTGTGCGGCATCGCGCCGCCGGAAAGCCCGGTACCCGCGCCGCGCGCGACGACAGGCACCTTCGCCGCGTGACAGCTCTTGAGGATCGCGACCACCTGGGCTTCCGTCTCCGGCAACGCGACGGCCGCCGGCGCCTCGCGGAACAAGGTAAGCCCGTCGCACTCGTAGGGCTTGACCGCTTCGGGCGCCGTCAGCAGCGCCTCGCCCGGCAGGATTGCCGCGAGCTGCGCGTGCACGGCCTGGTGGAGCATGGGCGAGCCTCGCCGGAAGCGCACACGAGGTGCGGACCCGGCGATTATTCCATAGCCGTCCGCCTGCGATAGCAAGTTGCCGACGAAGCGCTCGCGCGCGACTGGGTCGATTCCTG
>JBKKAZ010000247.1:0-3760 GCA_046714435.1 Casimicrobiaceae bacterium | reverse complement strand
GACCAGTGGCCGCGCCGAAGCTTCGTGAGCACATCGATGCCAAGGCCCGGCCGCAGGAACGTCTGCTCGCCTTCCTGCTCCTGGCCGACGTCCCAGCGATCCGGCGAGGGTTCGGCGCCGTATTTCGATGCGAGCAGCGCGTCCTGCTCATCGGCGATGCGATGTCGGGGAATCGGTGACGGCGCCGGGCCGTCAAGCCTGGCGCGATTGACCTTGGGCAGTCGCTTTACGTCAGCGAAGGCGAGCGTCAGGTCGAGGTCGGCTTCTCGAGGCTTGCGTGCGCCGACCGCGCGCCGGGCTGCAGGCTCGCCTGCGGCAGGTTTGGTCGCCCGCTTGCGGTTTTCGGAAGCTGCGGCCTTGGTCTGCTGCGCGTGCAACAGTGCTTTGAGGTCGGCGAGTTTCGCCATGACTACTTAGCGAGGTTCTCGAGATACGCCTCGGCATCGAGCGCGGCCATGCATCCGGTTCCGGCGGACGTGACCGCCTGACGGTAGACGTGGTCGGCGACATCCCCCGCGGCGAACACGCCGGACACGCTGGTGGAGGTCGCGTTGCCCTGGGTGCCGCTTCTTACCTGGATGTAGCCGTTGGCCATGTCGAGCTGGCCGGCGAAAATCTGGGTGTTCGGCGTGTGACCGATGGCGATGAACACGCCGTGCACCCGGAGGTCGCGCGCCGCGCCGGTGCGGCTGTGCTTGATGCGAGCGCCGGTGACCCCGGAGTCATCGCCCAGCACCTCGTCCAGCACGTGATCCCAGACCACGCTTATGTTGCCGCCGTTGCGCGTTTTCGCCATCAGCTTGTCGATCAGGATCGCCTCGGCGCGAAAGCGGTCGCGTCGATGGACCACCGTCACGGTTTTCGCGATGTTCGACAGGTACAGCGCTTCCTCGACCGCGGTGTTGCCGCCGCCGACCACGACCACGTCCTGCCCCTTGTAGAAGAATCCGTCGCAGGTCGCGCAGGCCGACACGCCCCGACCCATGAACTGCTGTTCGGAGCCGAGTCCGAGGTAGCGAGCCGAAGCGCCGGTGGCGATGATTACCGCGTCGGCCGTGTAGTCGCCGCTGTCCCCCGACAAGCGTTTCGGCGTGGCCGTGAGATCGACGGTGTGGATGTGGTCGAAAACGATTTCGGTCTCGAAGCGTTCGGCGTGCTTCTGGAAGCGCGCCATCAGGTCCGGCCCCTGGATGCCGTCTGCGTCGGCGGGCCAGTTGTCGACATCGGTCGTCGTCATCAGCTGTCCACCCTGGGCAAGCCCGGTGACCAGCACCGGCTTGAGATTGGCACGCGCGGCGTATACTGCGGCGGAGTAACCGGCGGGACCTGATCCGAGAATCAGCACGCGCGCGTGTCGGGTGGTTCGTGGTTGGGACATGTCGGTGTCGGATGAGCGAAAGCGGACGATTGTAGAAGAGATGCGGGCGAGCGCCCGCGATATAAAGCGGCCGTCGAGCTTCGCCCCGCGAGGGGCGTTTCCCGCTATAATGCGTTGCATCAAGTGCGCGGCGCAACCCCTTTGTTTTTCAAGAAGAATCCCGATGGACCCCGTGGCCGTAGCCGGGCTCCTACACGTGGCGGCAATCGCCGCGTGACCGAGGCACCCGAAGCGACGCTTTCGCCGCGCTTCGCCCGCTTGTTGCGCGAGTCGCGCTGGCTGGTGGTGCTGGCTGTGCTCGCGTTCGTCACGCTGATCCTCGCCACCTACACGCGCACCGATCCCGCGTGGTCGTTTTCCGGCACGGGCGCGCCGCTGGGCAATCGCGGGGGCGTGGTCGGTGCTTGGCTGGCGGATCTGCTGCTCTACCTGTTCGGCCTCTCCGCCTGGTGGCTGGTGGCCGCCGGCGTGGTGCTAATCGTCACCGGCTACCGTCGAATCGGCGAACCGGAGCGCAACGTCGACCATCCGCTGCTGTACGGCGCGCTGGGTTTTGTGCTCGTGCTCGTCGCTTCGGCGTCAATCGAGGCGATCCGGCTGTGGCGGCTTCCGGCCGCGTTGCCGGGTGCGCCGGGTGGTGCGGTCGGCGACCTGGTCGGTGGATCGCTCGCCGCTGCGCTCGGGTTCAACGGCGCCACACTGATGCTCTTAGCCGCCTTAGCGGTCGGTTTCTCGCTGTTCACCGGCGTGTCGTGGCTGAAGCTGATGGAGCGCATCGGCGCATGGATCGATGCCGCGATGGGCTGGGTGCGCGCAAGGCGCGAAGCGAGCGAAGATCGCCGCCTCGGCGAGCAGGCGCGGCTCGCGCGCGACGAAATCGTGGAACGCGCTCGCGTCGAGGACGAGTTCCGCGAACCGGTGATTGTCGTGCCGCCGGCACCGGCCGCGCCGAAGTCGGAGCGCGTGATCAAGGAAAAGCAGCGGCCTCTGTTTGTCGACATGCCGGATTCGCCGCTGCCTCCGTTATCGCTGCTCGAGGACGCGCCGTCGTCCGCCGAGACCGTCAGCGCGGAGACGCTCGAGTACACGTCGCGATTGATCGAGCGCAAGCTCGCCGACTTCGGCGTGCAGGTACGCGTGCTTGCCGCCTATCCCGGTCCGGTGATTACTCGCTACGAGATCGAGCCGGCGGTCGGCGTCAAGGGCGCGCAGATCGTCAACCTGGTAAAGGACCTGGCGCGGGCGCTGTCGGTCATCAGCATCCGCATGGTCGAGACCATTCCCGGCAAGTCGTGCATGGCGCTCGAGCTGCCCAATCCCAAGCGCCAGATGGTGCGGCTGGTCGAGATCCTGTCGTCGGCGATCTACAACGACGCTCCGGGTTCGCTGACGCTGGCGCTGGGCAAGGACATCGCCGGGCGGCCCGTCGTGATGGACCTCGCCCGCATGCCGCACCTGATGGTCGCCGGCACCACCGGATCGGGCAAGTCGGTGGCGGTCAACGCGATGATCCTGTCGCTGATCTACAAGGCCGAGCCGCGCCAGGTGCGGTTGATACTCATCGATCCCAAGATGCTCGAACTCTCGGTCTACGAGGGCATCCCGCATCTGCTCGCGCCGGTGGTCACCGACATGAAGCTCGCACCCAACGCGCTGCACTGGTGCGTCGGCGAGATGGAGCGGCGCTACAGGCTGATGAGCCAGCTCGGGGTCCGCAATCTGGCAGGCTACAACCAGAAGGTCGCCGAGGCGCGCAAGGCCGGCAAGCCGCTGACCCATCCGGCATCGCTCACGCCGGAGTCTCCGGAGCCGCTGGAGGAGATGCCGACCATCGTCGTCGTCGTCGACGAGCTCGCCGACCTGATGATGGTCACCGGCAAGAAGATCGAAGAGCTGATCGCGCGGATCGCGCAAAAGGCGCGCGCGGCGGGCATCCATCTGATCCTCGCGACGCAACGGCCGTCGGTCGACGTCATCACCGGGCTCATCAAGGCCAACATCCCGTGCCGGATCGCGTTCCAGGTCGCGAGCAAGATCGACTCGCGCACGATCCTCGACCAGATGGGGGCCGAGGCGCTGCTCGGGCAAGGGGACATGCTGTACATGCCGCCGGGGACGGGTTATCCGCAGCGCGTGCACGGCGCGTTCGTGTCCGATGGCGAGGTGCATCGCGTCGTCGAGTATTTGAAGGATCAGGGAGAACCCCAGTACATCGAAGGCTTGCTCGAGGGCTCGGCGGCCGCGGACGGCGAGAACGGCCTGGTCCTCGAGAGCGCCGATGCCGAGGCCGATCCCATGTACGACCAGGCGGTGGCCGTCGTGATGAAGACGCGCCGGCCTTCGATTTCGCTGGTGCAGCGGCATTTGCGGATCGGCTACAAC
>JBKKAZ010000246.1:0-6090 GCA_046714435.1 Casimicrobiaceae bacterium | reverse complement strand
TGCGGATGGACGATCTCCGGTCCGAAGTGGCCGTCGCGCACCTCGCCGAACACGCGCACGCGGTTGCCCGCTGCGAGCGCCTTCTGCTGGCTTGGGTAGAACGAGAAAAAGCGCAGCACCAGTTGCGTGCGTTCGCCGGTTCGCGGCGCCTCGTCCTCAATGAGAGATACCAGCTGGCGCCGAGGCCGGTATTGCACGTCGGTGCTGACGACGATGCCCTCCGCCTGGGCAATGTCTCCCGCCTTGAGTTCCGCGATCGACGCGAGGCGGGTGTGGTCCTCGTAGCGCAGCGGCAGGTGCAGCACCAGATCTTCGTCGCGCGCGATGCCGAGCCTGGCGAGCTTGTCGGCGAGGCCGCTGCCGGCAGGCTCGCGTTGCGGCGAACCGGCGGACTTGGGCTTAGAGCGCTTGCGCGGCATCGACGGCGAGTGTAGCAGCGAGTACCGCGATCGGTGCCGCCATTCGCTCCATGTGGGAGCGAGCGCATCCGGTACGATACGGCCGTATCGACGAAGTCAGGGGCATGAATGCACGTTGATCGCCTTTCCGCAGCTTTCGTGATCGCGCTCGCAGCGGCGGGTTTCGCGCCCGCCTACGCGCAAGCCCAGCCGGCGCCGACGGCGAGCGTTCCGCTGGCGGCGCAGGATCCCGCCGCGGAAACATTGCTGAAGCGCTATCAATCGGCAAGGGACCCGCGCGAGGCGCAGCGCGCATTCGACGAGCTGGTGGCGCTTGCCGCCAGATCGCCGCGAGCCGCGTACCTGTGCGGCGTGCTGGCCGCGCAGGAGGGCAGTGTCGTCGCGAATCGAACGATCGCGATGCGCTGCCTCGAAGATGCCGCCAAGGCGGGCATCGCGGAAGCGAAGCACGGTCTCGCGGCGCTCCTGCTGACCGACAAGCAAGGTGACCCGAAGCAGCGCGCTGAGGCTGAACGCTGGCTCGCAAGCGCAGCGAGGGAACTTCCGGAGAGCGCGTACCTCTTTGCCCTGCTCAAGGCCGATCAGTCCCTCGATCCCGAGCGAGCGCGCCGCGAAGTCGTCGACAAGGCCGCTCAGGCCGGGTATGCGCCCGCGCAATTCGAGCTCGCCCGGCGGCTGCATGCGCAGGGCAGCACAGAATCGAAATCGTCGGCGCGCGCGTGGCTCGAGAAGGCGGCGGCGCAGGAACACGGTGAGGCGGCCGTCGAACTGGCGCTGATCATGGAGGCCGACAAGCGCGAACAGGACACACCTCGCATCGTTGCATTGCTCGAGATGGCGTCGAAGGCTGGCTCGGCGCGCGGCGACTACGCGCTCGCGACAAGGTTGATGGAAGCCAGGGGCGTGAAGCGTGACACCGAACGCGCCTTCGAATTGTTCAGTCGCGCCGCCTCGCGAGGCTACGTCCCGGCCATGTACGCAACCGGCTACATGCTGGGCCAGGGCATAGGTACGGGTTCCGACGAATCAGCCGCCGTCGAGTGGTTTCGCCGCGCGGCCGACCGCGGCCACGCCGATGCGATGTTCGCCATCGGCAACAGCTACGCCAACGGCTGGGGCGTAGGCAAGAGCATGGATCTCGCCTACGGCTGGTACTGCAAGGCAGCTCAGGCAGGAAGCGGGCCGGGGCTCGAACTCGTCAAGCGCGCCGGGAGCAGGGATTGTGTGATCGGTCCGGCGACGAAGCAAGGTCGATCGTAGTTCCTAAATGGAAACGGGGCGGCCATCGGCCGCCCCGCCTCGCGCAGCGTCAAACGTTACGGATTCGCAGGATCGACGATTGTCTCTGCCGGCAGCCCCGCCAGGCGCGCCAGGAATGCCGCCATCTGCAGGCGCGTGACGAAATTGGCCGGACAATACTGGCCCACGGCACAGCCGGAGGTCACGCCGCTGGCCACCAGGGCCTCAACCTCGCGGAAAAACTGGGAGCCGACGGGGACATCGCCGAACGTCGCCACGGCGGGCGCTACGGGAATGAAGCGCTGCCACTGCAGTCTCGCCTTGAAGAAGCCCAGCGAAATGGCACCCGGGCAACCCGCCGTACCGACCGTGACCCGGACCCGATACGTGCAGCTCTGGTTATCGCTGATCGTGCCGGCCGACGAGTCGAAAGCCGAGAAATTGCCAGCGACGAAAGCGTTCGTGGTCGCCACCGTCGCGAGCGTGGTGACGGTCGGAAACGCCGCCGAGAAATCCGGCAGGCAAATCGACTCCAGATCCACATTGACCGCCGAAGTGGCCTGGTTGTCATAAAGCCAGGCACGAAGGCCCGTGAATCTCACACCGTGTGGCATGTGAAACTGACCGAAGGCTTCATTCTCGGGCGTCCCGGTCTTGCAATAGTAGGCGCCGCTGGTGATTCCGCGTTCGTAGGTCGCCGTGTTCTGCCGTGGATGCACCTGCGACCCGTCGATCGCTGTGTAGAAGGTTGAGCTCGGGCCGAAGTCCGCGGGCCGCTCGACGCCTTGCTCCTTGACGCCGGCCTGAGATTCGGCGCGCGGCAGCTGGTCGAGGTTGATCGAAGCTGCATGGCCTACAGATGCCGCAGCGACTAGCGCAACAACGAAGCCTGATCCAAATGTTGCCTGCATTGCATGCCCTCCTGTCTGGATGGGAGCCGTACGCGGTGGCCTCGTTCAAGGCGCGCGAACGCTAACCGCACGCTAGCGCAGCGGGTTGCGCGAGTCAATGGACAGCGGTCGGCCCGCCGAAATCGGATCGCCGGTCGTTGCGCCTACGGGACAACCAGAATTGCCTCGACCTCGATCCTCGCCCCGCGCGGCAGCGCCGCCACCTCGTAGGTCGCCCGTGCCGGGTACGGCGCCTTGAAATAGCTCGCCATGAGTTCGTTGACCTTGGCGAAGTCGCCAAGATCGGCGAGCAGCAGCGTGAGCTTCACGAAGTCGTCGAGCGAGCCGCCGGCCGCCTCGGCCACGGCACGCAGGTTGAGGAACACCTGGTGCGTCTGTGCCTCGATGCCTTCGACGAGGATGCCGGACGTCGGGTCGAGTCCGATCTGACCGGAAAGGTAGACGGTGTCTCCCGCGCGGATCGCCTGCGAGTACGGACCGATCGCGGCGGGCGCGTCCTTGGTTGCGATGACGGTTCTTGTCATGGGGATCGCCTCCGCAGTCGAGTTTAGCATTCGCGTGCTGCGGGAGCAGGGCCCAACGCCCTGCGCAGCACCGGCGTGACGCCGCAAACCGCGGACCGATGGAAGGCTGTCGAAATGTGAACGCCGCTGGGCCCCCGCCTTCGCGGGGGCGACGAAAATTGTCAAGGTGAACATCATTGCGGTTTGCCCCCCTCGCCGCCCGGCGCTATAATCGCCGCCCACCGTGGGGACGTAGCTCAGCTGGGAGAGCGTCGCGTTCGCAATGCGAAGGTCGAGGGTTCGATCCCCTTCGTCTCCACCACCTCATCAAAGGCCGGACATCGTTCCGGCCTTTCTCATTCGCGCGCGCGCCGCAGCGTTCGCAGTCATCACCGCGGCGGTTTCGCTAATTGAACCGCACGTACGCGAAGTCGACTGGCTGGCGATTGATCCCCGTCGTCGGCGGCGCGATCCAGCCGGCGAACTTGCCCGGCTCCACCACGCGCACCATTAACGACGCGACGAACGCGCGGTCTTCCGCGGTCGGCAGCCAATCCCTTTCCTTCGCTGCCCATTGTGCATCGTCGATGTGCCGGCCATCCGGCGTGAACTTCATTCCGGCGAGAGCACCGATCCGGCGGTGGAAGGCCTTGTGCGGAACCTGGAGCCGGAATGGAATTCCGGCCTTCGCGATCACGCTGTTCCAGCGGCCGACGCCGCGCTCGCTGTCCTTGATGAAATCGTCGCGAAGCACTTCGTTCAGCGCGTTCAGCATCGGCACTTCCTTCGCGGCCAACTGGTCGCCCTGCACTTCGAGCACGCTGTAGGTCTGGCCTTTGAGCAGATGGTCGTCGTCGCGCTTGCCCTCGTCGAAGCGGCCCTTGAGGCCGGAGCTGTAGAAGATGGCGGCGTTGCTCGACTGGTCGGAGCCGAAAAGGTCGATGGTGACGCTGTAGTGGAAATTGAGGTAGCGCTGGATCGTCGCGAGGTCGATCGCGCCCGCAGCGCGCACCTTTCCCGCATCGTCGGTGCCGAGTTCGTTCATCACCTGGCAAGTGCGCGCGATCGTGCGTGCTACGCCCGACTCGCCGACGAACATGTGGTGCGCCTCCTCCGTCAGCATGAACCGGGTGGTGCGGGCCAGCGGGTCGAAGGCGCTCTCCGCCAGCGCGGCGAGCTGGAACTTGCCGTCGCGGTCGGTGAAATAGGTAAACATGAAAAACGCCAGCCAGTCCGGGGTCTTTTCATTGAACGCGCCGAGGATGCGCGGATGGTTGGCGTCGCCCGAACTGCGTTGTAGCAGCGCCTCCGCTTCCTCGCGGCCGTCGCGGCCGAAGTGCTTGTGCAGCAGGTACACCATCGCCCACAGGTGCCGGCCTTCTTCGACGTTGACCTGGAACAGGTTGCGCAGGTCGTAAAGCGAAGGCGCGGTCAGGCCGAGGTGGCGCTGCTGCTCGACCGACGCGGGTTCCGTGTCGCCCTGGGTGACGATGATGCGACGCAGGTTGGCGCGGTGCTCGCCGGGAACGTCCTGCCAGACCTTCTCGCCCTTGTGATCCCCGAAGTGAATGCGGCGCTCCGCGTCGGCCGGCGTGAGGAACACGCCCCAGCGGTAGTCGCGCATTTTCACGTAGTCGAACTGCGCCCAGCCCTGCGGATCGACGCCGACGGCGGTGCGCAGATAAACGTCGAGGTCGGTCGAGCGCTCGGGGCCCATCGTGTCCCACCAGCGGATGAAGTTCGGCTGCCACTGCTCGAGCGCGCGCTGCAATGCGCGGTCGTCGCTCAGGTTGACGTTGTTGGGGACCTTCTGGGTGTAGTCGATCGTGGACATGCGGTTTCCTCGCTGAAAAGCCCGGCGCGTCCCGCGCGGCGGTCAGACGCGATTGAAGTCGAACTGCGCCTTGTCGCCCTTGCCGTAGACGCTGAGCGCGCCCTTCTCGCCCACCGCGTTGGGGCGGATGAATATCCAGTTCTGCCAGGCCGTAAGCCGGCCGAATATCCGGGTCCACATGTTTTCGTGACCGCCGAAGCGCAGGTTCGCCTCAAGGCCGCTGAGCGAGTCGGGTGACAGCGCTGCGCGCTCCTCGACAGCGATGCGAATCTCGTCGGCCCAGTCGATGTCGTCAGGAGTGGCGGTAATCAGTCCGAGGCTCGACGCAGCGCCGGCATCGAGCGGCCGTCCGATTGCCTCGTTCGCCAACGCAACGGCGGATTCATCGTCGCAAACGCGGCGCTCCAGGCGCGACTGGCCGGTGATCATCGGATACAGACCGAAATTGGCCTCGCTCAACGTGAGCGTCGGGGCCGCGGCCGGCTCGTCGGGCAGCGCCAGCATGTAGGTGCGGTCGGCGGCGAGCGCGAACTCGGCCAGGCTGCCGGCGAACGCGGTTTCGCGGTCGATCAGCGCGAATAGCGTACGCGAAGACACGTCGAGCCGCGCGAAGGTGCGGCGCAGCAGTCCGATGGTCTCGCGCACCAGCCAGTGCTCGCGGTGCGCAATCAGCGACGCATCAGCCGCCATCACCGCGCCGGCATCGCCCGTAGCGCGAAGCAGCCAGATGCCGAGGTCGGGTTCATTGCTGCGAAGGTGCAGGATCGCGTCGTCGAGGTCGCGCGCGAACCGTAGCGGCCACCAGGCTGCGCCCTCCCTTTCGATCGCAGCGAGATCCTGCGGCGGAGCCGATGCGGGCGCCTTGGCGGTGATCGTCGCAACGCGCCGGGCACGATCGATCACAATGTCGACGGTCGCGTAGTGCACGCCATCGGTATCGAGGGTCCGTTCGATTGGTGTCAGCGCAACCCCCTTCGCACCACGGCCCGGTCCCGGGCGCTTGCTCGTTGCAGCCAGCGCGATCGCACGCTCCTTGACCGCGGCGTCAAACACCGCCGGCTTGGCGATGGCGTCGACCAGCTTCCAGTCGACCGCCCGCTGGCCGCGCACGCCTTCGACACTGGTGCAGAACAGATCGGCCAGGTCGGGGCGAACCTTGCGCTTGTCGGTAACGCGCGTGAGGC
>JBKKAZ010000245.1:0-21797 GCA_046714435.1 Casimicrobiaceae bacterium | reverse complement strand
ATGAGCTGCATCAACCGCCGATCGCGCCAGGCGGCACGCGCTTCGAGCTCGCCTGCTTCGAGCAGGGTCCTTCGTTGCTGCTCGATGGCGCGCACCAGTCGCTCGTCCCACGGCCGCGGCGTCTGGCCTTTCGCCATCTCGTAGTAGAGATCGCCGTAGCGTTCGCAATAGACGGCAACGCCGCCGGGTGCGTTGAGATCGATGGTCTCGAACGGACCCATGAACGACCAGCGCAACCCGAGTCCGTCGCGCACCGTCTTGTCGATGTCGTCCGTCGACGCGTAGCCGTCGGCATAGAGGCGGAATGCTTCCGCCAGCAGCGCACCCTGGAGTCGGTTGAGAATGAATCCTTGGATCTCCTTCTCGACCACGATTGGCACCTGGCCCACGGATTCGTGCAAGGTCCGGGCGCGCGCGACCACATCGGGCGAGGTCCACGGCGCGGGCGAGAGCTCCACCAGCGGCACCAGATGCGGCGGGTTGACCGGATGCGCAACCAGGCACCGCGCGCGGCCCGCCAGTCCGGCGCTCCATTGCGACGCCGGAATGGTCGAGGTCGAACTCGCCAGGATGACATCCGCCGGCGCGAGCCGGTCGAGTTCCGAGAACAGCGTCTGCTTGGCGGCGAGCTGCTCGGCAATGTTCTCCTGCACGTAGACTGCGTTCGCCACGGTGTCCGCCAGCGTGAACGCCGGAACGATGCGCGCGCGCACGGTCGCGGGAGGGTCGTCGAGCAGTCCGGCCGCTGCAAGATCCGCCAGCGCCGTCTGCAGCGTCGCGATGCCGTGGGTCAATGCGCTGCGATCGGCATCGAACAGCGACACCGCATGCCCGGCGCGGGCGAACACGATGGCCCAGGCGCGGCCGATCAGTCCGGCGCCGACGACGGCGATTTTGGCTTTCATATCCAGAGCACCTTCTTGCGAAAATCCAGCTCAACGAGCAGCGGGTGGGTCGGGCCTTGGTGGCTGACGTGGCCACGATCGAGAACGACAGCGCGCTCGGCCAATGCGAGCACCAGATCCAGGTGGTGGTCGACGATCAGTACCGAGATCTCGCGACCCAACGCTTCGATCGCCCCGAACAACTCGTCGACCAGCGCGGGCGACAGGCCCTCGAACGGCTCGTCGAGCAACAGCAGGCGGACATTTCCGGACAACGCGCGAGCGATGGCGACCATCTGCTGCTCGCCGCCCGACAGCCGATCGGCATTGATTTGCATGCGCTCGCGGATGCGCGGGAACACGCTCAGAATTCGATCGAGATCCCAATGCACGCCCTCGGCCGTGGTCGGCCGGAACCGCAATGCGCCCAGTGCCAGATTCTCGGCGACCGTCAGGCCGGCAAACAGGCGCCGTCCCTGCGGTACCAGGCCGACCCCGAGCCGCGCCACGGCTTCCGGCGACTTGCCCTCGATGCGCCTTCCCGCGAGCGTGATGCTTCCTGCGGCCGGATGAACGAGCCCCATGATGCTCTTGAACGTCGACGTCTTGCCGGCCCCGTTGCGACCGAGCAGCGCCACGATTTCACGCTCGCGCACCGCAAACGAAACGTCATGCAGCACATGGCTCTTGCCATAGAAGGTATCGATCGCACCGACGTTGAGCAGGTCGCTGCGGGCAGCGGTTGCTGCATGATGCAATTCGCCTCGCGCACGCTGCGCGCCGCTGCCCAGATAGACCCGCTGTACGTCCTCATTGCTGCGGACCTCAGTCGGGGTGCCTTCGGCAATGACTCGTCCTTCGTTCATCGCGGTGATCGCATCGGCGAGCACAAACACGCGGTCCATGTCGTGCTCGACCAGCAGGATGGCCATGTGCGGGGTCAGGCTGCGAATGAGCGCGGAGATGCGCTCGCGCTCCGCGGCGGCGAGTCCTGCCAGCGGCTCGTCCAGCAGCAGCAGGCGTGGTTTCGCGGCGAGCGCGATGCCGATTTCGACCAGCCGTTGTCCGCCGTACGACAAGCTCGATACCGGCACCCGTTCGAGCCCTTCGAGTCCGAGGTATCCGATGAGCGCCTTCGTCTCCGCATTGACCTCGGCCAGCGATGCCGCAGAGCGCCACAGGCCGAAGCGCGCCAGACTTCGTGCCTGGCAACCCAGCCGCAGATTCTCGGCGACCGAAAGCGAGGGAAAGATGTTGGTGATCTGGAACGAGCGGGACAATCCACGCGCCGCAATCCGGTCCGCCGGGAGGGCATCGATGCGCGTACGCGACGACATTTCGCCTGCAAAACTGATGGTTCCCCCATCCGCCGGATAGAGGCCGGAGATCGCGTTGAACAGCGTCGTCTTGCCGGCGCCGTTGGGTCCGATCAGCGCGTGCAGGCGCCGATCATCGACCCTGAGGCTCGCCCCGTCGACCGCCGCAAAGTCGCCGAATCGCTTGACCACACCGGCGCATTCGAGAATGGTTGCGCTTGCCGTGCTTGGCGGCTGTTGCAGGAATTCCGGAACCGGCTGTCCGGCGCCAGGTGCGACGCGCGACGCCATCGCCGCGGCTTCTGCGTCGAAGCGTCCGCGCAGCTTCTGCCACTGCCCGAAGGCGCGCGCACCCAGACCCGCGAGGCCCGCCGGCGAATACAGAATGAAGGCCATGAACAGGAGGCCGAACCAGAACAGCCAGGCGTCGGTATGCGACGACAGGATTTCGCGGAACAGGATGAAAAACAAAGCGCCCAGCGCCGGGCCAAGGAAGGTCCTGGTGCCGCCGATGATCGTCATCGCGACGATCTCGCCGGAAAACGATACATGCACGGTGTCGGCGGACACGATGAACTTGAGAAACGCGAACAGCCCGCCCGCAAGACCGGTTGCGCTCGCCGCGATCACGAACGCGATCAGCTTGTAATGACGCACCGGGTAGCCGGCGAACAGCGTCCGCTGCTCGTTTTCCCGGATGGCCAGCAGCACGCTGCCGAAGGGCGAGCGGACCACGCGCAGCAGCACCCAGGCGGAGGCGAACACGGCGATGGCGGTCAGCGCATAGAAAATGCGCTGATCGTTGAGGTCGACGCCGGCGACGAGGGGCCTGACGATGCCGCGCAACCCGGACTCGCCGCCGGTGAAATTGGTCCAGCGGAAGGCGATGAAAAAAGCCAGCGCGGTAAACGCCAGAGTCAGCAGCGAGAAGTACACGCCCCGCCGGCGCAGGGCGAAGAAGCCCACCGCCAGGCCCAGCAACGCGGTCGACAGAATCCCGAACAGCAGCGGCAACACGAAACTTCCGGAAAACCAGTGAATCTGCGAGAGCGCGGTCGCGTACGCGGCGAAGCCGAAGAACAGGCCGTGGCCAAACGACAGCAGACCGGTGTACCCGAGCAGCAGGTTGAACGCGAGTCCGACCAGCGCGAACAGCGCGATCTCGGTGCCGAGACTCTCGGTCATGCCGATCGCGAGCATCGCGAACGGCAGCACCGCGAGCGCAAACGCGAGGAGCGCCAACGGGCGTCGCGCAAGGGTCATTCGAACTTCTCGAAGCGCTCGCCCATCAAGCCCCGTGGCCGGAACAGCAACACCAGAATCATCAGTATGTACATCGAGGCTTCCGCCGCCGGCGGATAGAACAGGACCGTGACGCCGCGCACCACGCCGACCAGCAGGCCCGCAACGACCACACCCCAGAAGCTGCCCAGTCCGCCGATGACGACTACGACAAAGGTCGCGGTCAGGATTTCGGTGCCCATCGCCGGTTGCACGCCAGCCAACGGACCCGACATCACGCCGGCCAGTCCGGCCAATCCGACACCGAGCGCGAACACGCCGGCGAGCGCCGGCGAGAGGCTCACACCCAGCGCCCGCACCATTTCCGGGTCGCGCGTCCCGGCGCGCACGATCATGCCGAACGCGGTCTTGTTGAGGAGCAGCCAGCAGCCGACGACGGCGGCGATCGACACCGCCAGCACGGTGAGACGGTAATACGAATAGATGAAATCGCCGACCAGCAGCGTGCCGCGCAGGCTATCGGGAATCGAAAACGGCAGGCCGGTGGTCCCCCAGATCAGGCGCAGGCTCTGCTCGATCGTCATCGCGAGTCCGAACGTGAACAGCAGTCCGAGCATCGGGTCCTCGCGGTACAGGCGCTGCAGGAATACGCGCTCGATGAGCACGCCGAGGCAGGCGACGCCGACCGGCCCCAGCAGCATCGCGCCGCCGAATCCGGCCCATTGCTGGATCTCGTAGGCGAAGTACGCGCCGACCGCGTAGAAGGCGCCGTGCGCCAGATTGACCACGCCGCCCAGGCTGAAGATCATCGACAGGCCGAGCGCCAGCACGATGTAGTACGAGCCGACGAGCAGCCCGTTGATGATCTGTTCGAGGACGATGATCACGGTGCGCGCGCCTCACTGGCCGCTTGCGGCCGGCGAGGCGCTCCGATCGTCAGTGGCGGATTTGGCAGCGTGAGGCAACATGGCTCGATAGGCACAGCGCCGCGCATGACGCGCGTTGTTGGGTGCTGTTGGCGGCGGGCGCCCGCAGTGGCCAATGCGCGCCGCCCCTAGGCGACCGCCTGAACCTAATCTCGATGCAGAAGGCGCAACTCGGCAGTCCCTTCATGCGCCGAACTCCCGGACGCCTTTTGTATCGACGTGTTACGCCATGCGGCAGGGGTTTTCGGCCTCGGTGGGCTGGATGAGTTCCAGACTGTCGCCAGCCCCCGGAATCGGCTCGACGATGTCGAAGATGTCCCACTTGTCCTTCATGCGCGCCTTGTCCTTGACCTTGACCACGTACATCTCCTGCAGCAGCTGGTGGTCGCGCTTGCGGAACACGCCCTTGCGCGCCTTGAGAATGTCGAAGGACGCGCCCTTTTCGAAGTGCTCGATCAGCTTGGTGCTGTCGGTGCTCTTCACTTCGGCGATCGCCTGGGACAGGACCTTGGAGGCGACGTAATCGCCCCAGGCCTGGTTGTCTGGCGGATAGCCGAACGCGGTGGTGAATTTCTTCGTGAAGGCGATCGACTGCGGCGTCTGCAGCGTGTGGAACCACAGGCTTTGCCAGTGTCCGGACAGCGAATCGATGCCCGCGGCCCAGAACGGGATCGTGTCCATGACCCCGCCCGCGATCGCGTACGGCAGCCCGTATTCCTTGTACTGCTTGAGGAAGGTGGTCTGGTCGACGCCGGCCAGGTTGATGTAGACGAAGTCGGGCTTGGCGTTGCGGATCTTCAGGATGTACGCGCTGTAGTCGGGCGAGTTGGTCGGCACCAGGTCGTTGCCGAGATTGATGCCGCCGTTCTCCTGCAGGAAGCGCGACGACACCCGGTAGAGATCGTGACCGAACGCGTAATCGGCGGTCAGGAAATACCATTTGGCGCCCTTGATCAGGTTCTTCTGCTTCTGCCAGGTCCCGATCGTCTTGGTGTACATCGTGTTGCCGCCCTCGACGTGGAACATGTAGCGGTTGCAGCCCGAGCCGCGCAGCGCGTCCGAATTGCAGCCGGTGTTGAGGTAGAGGATCTTCGCGCGCGCGGCCTGCTCGCCGATCGCGAGTCCGGAGGCGCTGTTGATTTCGCCCAACAGGCACGCGACCTTGTCGCGCTCGAACAGCTTCTGTGCCTTGGTGACGGCCGTGGCCGGGTTCACGCTGTCCTCGGCGAGCAACTCGACCTGGCGACCGAGCAATCCTCCGGCCGCATTGACCTCGTCGATCGCGAGCGTCGTGCCGCGCAGCCCGTATTGCCCCAGCTGTCCGAGGAAGCCGGTGCGGGGCGTCAGGTGCCCGATCTTGATGGTGTTCGCCTGTCCACGGACGATGGCCGGAAACCCGAGCGAAACGGTTGCTGCGGCGGCGCCAAGCGCGGCGGATCGCTTGAGCACCTGGCGGCGCGGGGGCGATTCGGGTCCGCCAGGCGCGGCAGAGGTGGCTGGGCGGTTGTTGCTGCTTCGGTCGTGCGACATGGTTTCCCCCTCGTCATGGGTCGGTGTTTACGTCAGACATCCGCCGGCAATGAGACGGCGCAGGCTTGGGGCGTCTTGGCGCCCTGGATCGAATGGAATCTAAGGCAAATCAACGCCACAGGCAAATCGCGCTCCATCGCCCGTGTTTCGCTTCGTACCGTCATCGATTCAAGTGTCACGGAACTCGGGAATGTCCGGCCGCGACCCCCAGAGACAGAACGAGCTCGGCGCGAACGGGAACTGACGCGGTCGATGGCCGGCCTCATCGTCGATCGAGCGCACGCCGGTCGAGTACTCGTAGATCATGCCGTCGGGGCCCTCGTAGTAGAGGAACACCGCCGATGAGGTGGGGTGCCGTCCGGGTCCGAACACGATGCGCACGCCCCGGTCGCGCAGGAAATACCAGGCGCGCATGACGTCGTCGATGCCGGCCAGCTGGTGGTTGACGTGCTGGACACCGGCGTGGCCCGACGGAAACAGCGCGATCCGGTGATGCACGGCATCGATGCGCAACAGCGGCGCGGGTCCGATGCGATCGGAAACCCGCGCATTGCAGACGCGCGTCCAGAACGTCTCGTCGCGCGCCGGATCGGTGGAGCGAAGGCCGATGTGCGAAAAGCCCGTGAGGCCGGCATCGCGCGAGGCGTTGAACGGGCGATCCGCAGCCTGCGGCCCTACCGCCAGTTCGATGCTGTTGCCGCTGTGATCCCGAAAGCAAAGCAATTGCGCAACGCGCCTCAGTTCGCATTCCTCGCGCGTGCCGTGGCGCGCCGGCAGCCGCTGCGACTCGATTTCGGCCGCGATCGCGTCCAGATCGGCATCGTCGCCGAGTTCGAAGCCCGCGATCTGGCCGGCCGGGTCACCTTCGCAATAGACCAGGGTGTGGTCGCGACGGTCGCTGCGGAAATACCGGCAGCCGGGCGAGGCGCCTGCATTCTCCAGGCCGAGGATCGCGGTGGCGTAGCGCGACGCGGCGTCCAGGTCCCGCGTGCCCAGACGCACGTAGCGGATGTCGCGAAGGTTGATCATCGGATCGACACGGTCCTGCGAGTTACAAGCATACCCGCGCGTTCAGGCCGCCGCCGCGACACCGCGGTTTCGGCCGGGGTTCTGGTTGACGAACGCCGTCACCGCATCCAGCACGGCCTCCGGCTGGTCGCGATGCGCCGAGTGGCGGCAAGCCGCCAGCTTCAGGAGGCGTGCCTGCGGCAGCACGCGCCCGATCGCTTCGATCTGCGCCATCGTGCCGTGCTCGTCGTCCTCGCCTTGCACCGCGAGGACCGGGCAGCGGATCGGCTCCAGGGAATCCGCAATGCTCAAGTTCCAAAACGCCGGATCGAGCCAGATGTCGTTCCAGCCCCAGAAGGTCGAGTCGACATCGTCGTGGTAGCGCGCGAGCCGCTCGCGAAGATCGGTTTCGAGATAGGCGCGCCGGACCGCGTCGATGCTCCGCACACTGATCGGCTCCACGAACAGGTGCGGGGCGAGCGCGACGATGCCGGTCACGGCGCCGGGAAATCGTGCCGCGTAGAGCAGCGCGATCGAGCCGCCGTCGCTGTGTCCGAACAGCCAGCGCGGCGGCGACCCGGAACCCATGCCCAGCGCCGCGAGCAATGCGGGCAGTACCTCGTGCGCCTGACGGTGCAGGTAGTCCACCCCCCAGTGCTCGCCGGGCGCGCGCGGCGTCGAACGGCCGTAGCCAGGCCGCGAATACACCAGCCCTCGCAGCTTCCCCGCGTCGCAGAGCCTCCGCGGGAAGTCCTTCCACATCGCCACCGATCCGAGCCCCTCGTGCAGTATGACGATCAGCGGGCGATCCTTGCGTTCCGTGGCGATCCACTCGCACTCGATGCGGATGGCGCGGCCCTCCAGGTTCAGCTCGACGAATTGCTCGCTCACTGCCAGGACGCCGTTCAGTCGCGCTGCAATTGCTCGCGCTCGCGAAGCCGGAACCGTTGGATCTTGCCGGTCGCGGTCTTGGGCAGTTCGGTGATGAATTCGATCTGGCGGGGATACTTGTGCGGTGCCAGCAGGCCCTTGACGAAAGCCTGCAGCTCGGCGCCAAGTGCTTCGGAAGCTTCGCGACCCGGCCTCAGCACCACAAAGGCCTTGGCGCGGGTCAGACCCTGAGCGTCCGGGACGCCGATCACCGCGGCCTCGAGCACCGCCGCGTGCTGCACCAGCGTTGCTTCGACTTCGAACGGCGAGACGTACTGACCGCTGACCCGCAGCATGTCGTCGCTCCGTCCAGCGCACGTGTAATAGCCGTCGGCGCTGCGTACATACTTGTCGCCGCTCCGGGTCCACGCGCCCAGGAAGGTTTCGCGTGACTTCTCGCGATTGCCCCAGTACAGGAGCGCGGCGCTGGGGCCGCGGATATACAGGTCGCCAACCTCGTCGTCCGCCACCGGCGAGCCGTGTTCGTCGCGAAGCTCGATGTCGTAGCCGGGTACGGGCTTGCCGGTCGTGCCGTAGCGTACGTCGCCCGGCCGGTTGGAAATGAAAATGTGCAGCATTTCGGTCGAGCCGATGCCGTCGAGCACCTCGCAGCCGAAATGCGCCTGGAAGCGCTCGCCAAGATCGCGCGGTAGTGCCTCGCCAGCCGACGAGCACAATCGCAATGCCACGTCCTCGCGCCGCGGCAGGTTCGGCGAAGCGAGCATGCCGGCGTAGCCGGTGGGTGCGCCGAAGAACACCGTCGGCTGGTGTTCGAGCCAGCGCTTGAACACCGCGTCCGGGGTCGGTCGCTCGGCCATCAGCACGACCGTTGCGCCGACCGACAGCGGAAAGGTGAGCGCGTTGCCGAGGCCGTAGGCAAAAAACAGTTTGGCCGCGGAGAACACCCGATCCGATTCCGATAGCCCCAGCACGGCACTGCCGTAGAGTTCCGCCGTCCAGTAGAGGTTCGCTTGGGTGTGCACCGTGCCCTTGGGGCGGCCGGTGGAGCCCGACGAATACAGCCAGAACGCGGTGTCGTCGGGACCGGTGTCGGCAGGGGCTGCCGCCGGCACATTCCCTGCGACGAAATCGGCGAACCCGATCGCGCCCGCGGGCAGGGGCGCCTGCGGGCGCGACACAACCAGCTGCCGCACCTCGTGCGGTGCCTTCGCGAGCGCTGCTGTGAGCACGGGCAGCAGTGCGGCGGATACGAACGCCGCTTGGGCCCGGCTGTGCCGGACCATGTAGGCATAGTCGTCGGCGTTGAGCAGCGTGTTGACCGCGACCGGCACCACGCCGGCGTAGAGCGAGCCGAGGAACGCGACCGGCCAGTCGATCGAGTCGTGCATCAACAGCAGCACACGCTCCTCGCGGCGAAGGCCGATCGATGCGAGCGAGGCCGCGAATCGTCGCGCGCGATCGTCGAGTTCGGCGTAGGCAAGCTGCGCAGTATCGTCGATGAAGGCGAGCTTCGCTGCGCGCCCGCGATTCGCGTCGAACAAGTACAGCGCGAAATTGAAGGCCTCGCCGGGCCGGATAGGCGAAGCACTCATGGACGGATCGGTCGCTTCATCGTGGGGATGGACGGATCGGGGGGTGCGGGGTCAATGCATTATGCTGCCGAAACTGCGCCGGCAGACACCCCTTGTTCGGTTGTCAGGCAGTATAATGCATCCCCTTCGTGGATGATGCAGCCTCCGAGAACCTTTGAATTCGCTCCGAGATTCCCTGCCTTCCCCCGCTGCGGACGGGGACGTCGAGCCCAAGCACCCGCTGCTCGTTGCGCTGGGCGAGCGGGTGCGCATCCTGCGCGCGCGTCGCGGCCTGACGCGCAGGGCGGCGGCGCTGGCGGCCAGGGTGTCGGAGCGGCACCTCGCCAATCTCGAGTACGGTACCGGCAACGCCTCGATCCTGGTGTTGCAGCAGGTTGCCGACGCGCTGCAATGCCCGCTCGCGGAACTGATCGGCGACGTGACGACGTCGTCTCCGGAGTGGCTGATGATCCGGGAAATGCTCACGCGTTGCGACGAGGCCGAACTGCACCGCGCGCGCGTCGCATTTACCGGCATGCTGGACACGAGCATCGACACCGGGGCAAGGAAGCGCCGGATCGCGCTGATCGGGCTGCGCGGCGCCGGCAAGTCGACACTGGGGCGGCGGCTTGCCGACGAGTTCCGGTTGCCGTTCGTCGAGTTGTCGCGGGAAGTCGAGCGTAACGCCGGCTGCGGCGTCTCCGAGATACACGCGCTGTACGGCACGTCGGCCTACCGGCGTTACGAGCGGCGCGCACTTGACGAGGTGATACGGCTTCATCCGGCGGCGGTGATCGCGACGCCCGGCGGGCTGGTTTCGGATCCCGCGACGTTCAGCCTGCTGCTCACGCACTGTTTCACCGTGTGGCTGCAGGCGGATCCCGAAGACCACATGCGGCGGGTGGCCGAACAGGGCGATCTGCGCCCGATGGCGGCGAGCCGGGAAGCCATGAACGACCTCAAGCGGATCCTCGCCGGCCGCTCGGCCTTCTACGCCAAGGCGGATCTCTTGCTCGACACCAGCGCACAGCCACTGGAGCCCACCTTCCAGCGCTTGCGTGAACAGCTTCGGGAAGCGGCGGACCTCGAATGAGCACGCACGCGGCCCCTGCGAAGCCGATGGCAGCCACCGGCGCTGCCGTCGAGCTGATCCGGCAGCACCTGATCGACCCGGAGATCTGCATTCGCTGCAACACCTGTGAGGCGGCGTGTCCGACCGGCGCAATCACCCACGATGAGCGCAATTACGTCGTCGACCCCGGGAAATGCAGTCCCTGCATGGCGTGCGTGACGCCGTGTCCCACCGGAGCGATCGACAACTGGCGCGAATTGCCGCGTGCGCTCGCGTATCCGGTCGAAGTCCAACTCGCGTGGGATACGCTGCCCGCTGACCCGGCCGGCGACCGGCGCCTGGACGCGGCGGCAAGCGCCGATGCGCCGCTCATCGAGCGCGTGCGCCAGGGCGCATCGATTCCGACCATCGCGACCGAGAATCCGGATCCCACGGTGGTGTCGGCGTATTCGTCTACCGTGCCGCCGTGGTCGGCGGCGCACGCCTACACCAACCTGTACGGTCCGAAACAGCCGGCGAGCGCCAGGGTGGCCGGCAATTTTCGCGTGAACGAAGCCGGAACCGGGAACGAGACCCATCATCTGGTGCTGGACTTCGGCGCGATGCCGTTCCCGGTGCTGGAAGGCCAGTCGATCGGCATCGTCCCGCCGGGCGCCGACGCGGCTGGCCGGCCGCATCACGCCCGCCAGTACTCGGTCGCGAGTCCACGCAACGGCGAGCGTCCGGGCTATAACAACGTCGCCCTGACCGTGAAGCGTGTCACCAGCGACCACGACGGCCGGCCGGTCGTTGGCGTGTGCTCGAACTACGTCTGCGATCTCGAACTCGGCCAGGTCGTGCAGGTCACCGGTCCGTTCGGCAGGTCATTCCTGATGCCCAATCACCCGCGTTCGAACATCGTGATGATCTGCACCGGCACCGGCAGCGCACCGATGCGGGCGATGACCGAGTGGCGCCGCAGGCTTCGCGCCAGCGGCAAGTTCGAGGGCGGCCGACTGCTGCTGTTCTTCGGTGCGCGCAGCCGCGAGGAATTGCCGTATTTCGGGCCGCTGATGAGCCTGCCCCAGGACTTCATCGACATCAACCTCGCGTTTTCGCGCACGCCGGGCCAGCCCAGGCAATACGTCCAGGACCTGATGCGCGCGCGCGCAGCCGACCTGTCGACATTGCTTGCCGACGCCGGCACGCACTTCTACGTGTGCGGCGTGAAGGCGATGGAGCAGGGCGTAGTGCTCGCACTGTGCGACATTGCGCGCGGCGCCGGACTGGACTGGGAGGCGCTCGCTGCTGCGCTGAAGCGCGAAGGCCGCCTGCATCTCGAGACCTACTGATGCCAGGCGCTCGAATCGTCCAAGCCTTGGCGCGGCCGCGGGTTCGGTTTCAAGCGGGCACTCCGCGATGAAGCCATCCCGGAGCATTCAGGAGTCGGTGCTTTTCGTCTGCCTCGGCAACATCTGCCGATCGCCGACCGCGGAAGGCGTCTTTCGCGAACGTGCGGCTCGCGCGGGCATGAACAGCGGCCTCGTCATCGCATCCGCGGGGATCGGCGACTGGCACGTTGGCGAGCCGCCCGACCGGCGCGCGATCGCTCACGCGGCCAAGCGAGGCTACGACCTGCGGATGCTGCGCGCGCGCCAGATCTCGTCACGCGACTTCGAGCAGTTCCGCTGGATTCTGGCGATGGACCGGGCCAATCTCGACGAACTCGAGTCGATGCGGCCTCCGGATCACGACGGGCACGTCGGCCTGTTGCTCGATCTCGCGCCCGCGCTCGGCGTGCGTGACGTGCCCGATCCGTACTACGGTAGCGACGAGGGCTTCGAGCGCGCGCTCGACTTGATCGAGACTGCCTGCGACTCACTGCTCGAACGGATTGGCAGCGGAAGTAGTACCGGGTAGGTCCGCGACTCCGGCAAGGCGGGCGTTTTCCGCGGGTCGTCGCACCAGACCAACAGCGGGCCCCGGAGGGCCCGCCTTTGCACGTCGGACACGGTTCGGATCAGGCCACAGGCTTGTCGCCCCCCGGGCCGTGGGTTTCCACCATCTGCAACGGTTCGTCGGCGATCACGGCACGCGGCGGACGCTTCCGCTTGGGCCGCGCGGCTTCGGTATCGACGAGCGGCTCGAGCGCCTGATGGCGCGTTTCCACGAGTTCGAGCCCCGAGTCGGACGGCAACGCGAGTTGAATCGTGGGAAGCTCCGGCAGCGGTCGCACACTGGTAGCTACGCTGGGCACTGGCGCGAGCGAAGCCGGCACGGCCAACGCTATCGGCTCGGACTGCGGCACGGCTGCCTCGAGGGAATGCAACGGGGTCGGTGCCGGCCTTGGTGCCGGCGCATCCAGCGCGCCGATCGGCGCGGACGGTGCGGCGACTGGCAGCTGCAACGGGATCGCGTTGACATCCACCGGGATCGGCGAGCTTGCTGCCGGCGCATCGGTCGCGCCGGTGAGGCTTGCTGCGGATTGCCGCGCGTCACCGCCAGTGGCCTGCTGAACGCGCTCGCCGCCACGGCCGCGACGTCCGCGACGACGCCGACCATCGCGATGCTCCTCGGCATCGCCTGCCGGCATCGCTGCCGCTGACGGCGTGCCATCGGCGATCACGCCGATGGTGTCCTCCACCGACATCGGCGCCGGCTCGGGGCGCTTTTCCCGCGGCTGGCGGGGGGGCTTCTCCCCTTGACGTTCCTGCTTCTGACCTTCGCGCCGCTCGCGCGGTTCGCGGCCTTCGCGCGGTTCGCGTGCCTCGCGCGGCTCACGCGCCGGCCGAGGCTCGCCACGCGAATCCCCGCGTTCCTTGCGCGTCTCGTCGCGACGCGCCTGGCCCTGCGGCTGGCCGTCTTGCCCTTCCTTGCGCACCTGCGCATCGCGGCGCTGATCGTGTCGATCGTCGCGCTTGTCGCCGCGACGATCACCTCGAGCCGGCGCACCGGACTGGGCGCGGCGTCCGTCGCCGCGGTGCTCGCGCCCTGGCGCGGTTTTCGTTGCCGGCCGGGTCGGGGCAGCCAAATCGGCGGCTGGCTTGGGACGGAACCAGCCCAGCACCTTGTCGAGCCAGTTTCCGGAATTACCGCGCACCGTCTGGTGCGCCGCTGACGCGCGCTGCGGGGTCGGAACGGGTGCCGGCAACTCGGGCGTGATGCCCTTGACCATGGCTTCCTGGCGCGGCTCCTTCGCCTCTTCCTTGATCTGGGTCGCGAGATCCGGCTGCTGCGGCTGCTCGACCATCTGGAACGACGGCGGCAGCGGCTCGGTCTGGTTGAGGTCGTCGTGACGCAGTCGCTGCACCGTGTAGTTCGGCGTTTCCAGATGCCGGTTCGGCACCAGCAGCACGTTGACCTTGAAGCGGGTCTCGATCGACAGCACGTCGTTGCGCTTTTCGTTCAGCAGGAACGTCCCCACGTCGACCGGAACCTGTGCTACCACCTGCGCCGAGTTTTCCTTCATCGCCTCCTCCTGGATGATGCGGAGGATGTGCAGCGCTGTGGACTCGGTGCCGCGGATGTGGCCGATGCCGTGGCAGCGCGGGCAGGGAATGTACGCGGACTCGGCGAGCGCCGGGCGCAGCCGCTGGCGCGACAGCTCCATCAGCCCGAACCGCGAGATCTTGCCGAGCTGCACGCGGGCGCGATCGTATTTCAGCGCGTCACGAAGGCGGTTCTCCACCTCGCGCTGGTTCTTCGCGCTCTCCATGTCGATGAAGTCGATGACGACCAGGCCGCCGAGATCGCGCAGACGCAACTGCCGGGCGGTCTCGTCGGCCGCCTCGAGGTTGGTCCGGAACGCGGTCTCCTCGATGTCGCTGCCCTTGGTCGCCCGCGCGCTGTTGACGTCGACCGCGACCAGCGCCTCGGTGTGGTCGATCACGATCGCGCCGCCGGAAGGCAGCGGAACCTGCCGCGCGTAGGCAGTCTCGATCTGGTGCTCGATCTGGAAGCGCGAGAACAGCGGGACGTCGTCGCGGTAGAGCTTCACGCGATTGACATTGTCCGGCATCACGTGCGCCATGAACTGCTGCGCCTGCTCGAAGATGGCCTCGGTGTCGACCAGCAGCTCGCCGATCTCGGCATGGAAGTAATCGCGGATCGCGCGGATGACGAGGCTCGACTCCTGGTAGATCAGGTAGGCGCCGGGCTGCATCCGCGCGGCATCCTCGACGGCCCGCCACAGCTTCAGCAGGTAGTTGAGGTCCCACTGCAGTTCCTCCGCGGCGCGGCCGATGCCGGCGGTGCGGGCGATGACGCTCATCCCGGACGGAACTTCGAGTTGCGAGACCGCTTCGCGCAGTTCCTGCCGTTCCTCGCCTTCGACGCGGCGGGAAACGCCGCCGCCGCGGGGATTGTTCGGCATCAGGACCAGGTAGCGGCCGGCGAGCGAAATGTAGGTGGTGAGCGCCGCGCCCTTGCTGCCGCGCTCGTCCTTGTCGACCTGCACGATCAGCTCCTGGCCTTCGCGCAGCTGGCTTGCCACGCGGCGGCCGCCGTCGCCGTTGTCGTCGCCGCCCTTCAAGAACTGTCGCGAGATTTCCTTGAACGGAAGGAAGCCGTGGCGCTCGGCGCCGTAGTCGACGAAACAGGCCTCGAGCGAAGGCTCGACGCGGGTGATGACCGACTTGTAGATGTTGGATTTGCGCTGCTCTTTCGCAGCGGACTCGATGTCGAGGTCGACCAGCTTCTGGCCATCGACGATAGCCACCCGCAGCTCTTCGGCCTGGGTGGCATTGAACAGCATTCGCTTCATGCGTGATTCCCTTAGCGCGGCGCGCCAGGGCACGAACGATGGCGAAGCGGGCGGGCGGACCGCTTCGCGGCCCGTCGCCTGGTGGGTCAAAGCTACGCGGCGGCGGCGAACGAGGCCATGCTCGCAGGCAGCCGTGGCTGCGTGCGGACGGGGAACCAAAGGGCGCGGGCGTTACGGGTCATCGCGTTGGCCACGCCAAGCTGCGTGGGCCGTCCAATGTTTCGTCGGTGGCAAAGGAATCGATCGCACTACTTTCAAGCGGTGGCCCAAGGCCCGCCCGGGCGCGCGCA
Organism: Casimicrobiaceae bacterium; assembly: GCA_046714435.1. Classification (GTDB taxonomy): domain Bacteria; phylum Pseudomonadota; class Gammaproteobacteria; order Burkholderiales; family Casimicrobiaceae; genus VBCG01. The sequence goes on along the minus strand of JBKKAZ010000245.1, from coordinate 6,326 downwards.
TTCACGCGCCGGGCGAAGCGGGCCGGAAGCCGGGCCACTTCATGAATCTCTTCGGGACGCCGCGCAGTTTCGCCGCTTCTGCCGGTTCTTGCCGGTGCGGGGACTGCGCCAATCCTTTAATATCGCTACTTTTTTGGGCACTTCGCCCGGCCGGTGAGCGACGTAACCGGCAGCTCGCGGATTAGCGCGAGTTCCGCACGGCCTGCAACGGCAAGCGAGTCGGCATCGACGAATCCCGGGGATCTTTCCAAGGCCCCGACGACCCGGCGCCGAAATCGCGCGGTCTGCCTCGAATTATAAGCGAATGAACGAGTTAAGCAAGGATGCAGTCGCACGGCTCGCGGTCGGCGCCGAATCAGCCGGTCAGCGGATCGACAATTTCCTCAGCCGGCTCTTGAAAGGCGTCCCGAAAAGCCACCTCTACCGGATCCTGCGTTCGGGGGAAGTGCGCCTCAATGGCAAGCGCGTCGCGCCCGACGCCCGCGTGGCGGAGGGCGACCTGGTTCGGGTCCCGCCGATCCGGACCGCGCCCCGGAAGCCTGCCGCTGCGCGCGCGCCTGCGCTGACCGTTCCAGTGATCTACGAGGACGACGACCTCATCGCGGTGAACAAGCCCGCCGGCCTTGCGGTGCATGGCGGCAGCGGAATCGCCTACGGCCTGATCGAATCGATGCGCGCCGCGCGGCCAGGAGCGAAGTTCCTCGAACTCGTCCACCGGCTCGACCGGGATACGTCGGGCCTGCTGCTCATCGCCAAGCGCCGAGTCGCGCTGATCGGGCTGCATCGCATGCTGCGCGATGGCGAAATCGACAAGCGCTACCTGGTGCTGGTGCGCGGACGCTGGCGCGACCAGCAGCGCACCGTGCGCCTGGCGTTGCACAAGTTCTCGACCAGCGAGGGCGAAAGGCGCGTGCGAGTGGACGCCGGCACCGGCCGCGACGCGGCGACCACCTTTCGCCGGCTCGAAGTCTGGCGGGAACACGATCCACCGCTCGCGTTGCTCGAAGCCGAGTTGCTGACCGGCCGCACCCACCAGATTCGCGTGCACCTGTCGCATCTCGGCTTCCCGCTCGCCGGCGATGACAAGTACGGCGACTTCGCGTGGAACCGGACGTTGGCGAAGGCCGGCCTCAAGCGCATTTTCCTGCACGCGAGGCGGCTCGCGTTCAGGCACCCGGTGACGGGCGAATCGGTCGAACTCGAGGCGCCGCTGCCGCGCGAACTCGCCACGTTCCTGGCGATCCTCGCCAAGTCTAGACCACGCGATGGCTAAACGCTTGCGTCGCCGCTTCCGGCTGATCGCCTTCGACTGGGACGGCACGCTCGCTGATTCGACCGCGATCATCGCGTCCGCGATCCAGTCGGCTTGCCGGGACCTGGGCGAGCCCGTTCCCGAGGATGTCGACGCACGCTACGTGATCGGCCTCGGCCTTGCCGACGCGCTCGCGCACGTCGCACCGGCCCTTCCGCTGGCGCGCCACCCTGAGCTTGCTGCCCGCTACCGCCATCACTACCTGTCGCGCGATCCCGAAATCCCGCTGTTCCCCGGCGCTCGGCAGCTGCTGGACGAACTCGCCACGCGAGGATTCCTGCTTGCGGTAGCGACCGGCAAGACGCGCATCGGACTCGACCGCGCGCTCGCAGCGCACGATCTCGCGTCGCGCTTCCACGCCACCCGCTGCGCCGATGAAGGGCGTCCGAAACCGCACCCGGACATGCTGTTGCGACTAATGTCGCAGCTCGACGTCGAGCCGACGCAGACATTGATGATCGGCGACACGACGCACGACCTCGACCTCGCGCATTCCGCGGGCGCGGCGAGCGTCGCGGTGGCCTATGGCGCGCACCAACCGCTGCAGCTGGCCGCGGCGAAACCGCTGACCACCGTGCATTCGATCGCTGAGCTTGGCGCATGGCTCCTCGGGAACGCGTGATCGCTGCGTCCGACGCGCTCGCGGAGCGCGGGAGGGGCATTCGCTTTGAAATCGAGCGCGAGGGCCGACTGCTGCCGGCATTCGCGATCCGTGTCGATGGCACGGTGCGCGCGTATCTCAACGTGTGTGCGCACCAGGGGCTCGAGCTCGACTGGAACCCCCGCCACTTCTTCGACCGCGAGGCGCGGCACCTGGTCTGCGAAGCCCATGGAGCGGTCTACGAGCCCACGGATGGCCGCTGCGCCGACGGCCCGTGCCGCGGCAAGGGTCTCGTGCCGTTGTCCATCGTCGAGCGTGAGGGTCAGGTGCTGCTGATCGAGTAGACTGGGTGACGGACGACTGCGCGACTGTCAAGCCATGGCTGAAGAACAATGGGAACGAAGGGTGCTGGAGCGCCTTGCCACCGACATCGTCGATGAGCGCCGGCGGGCCCGGCGCTGGAGCATCGCCTTCCGCCTGTTCGGGCTGGCTCTGGCGACACTGGCCCTGGTGGTGCTGGCTTCGCTGCTGCGATTGGGCGACAGGGTTTGCCTCGACCAGTGCACCGCCGTCATCCATGTCGACGGCGAGATCGATCGGCAGGGCCTGGCGAACGCCGGGAATGTGATCGAGGGACTGAACCAGGCCTACGACCACCCCCGGGTGAAAGGGGTCGTCGTCGTCATCAACAGTCCGGGGGGGAGCCCGGTGCAGGCCGGCCAGATCTACGACGAGATCCGGCGCCTTCGCGCGAAGCACCCAGACACGCCGACCTACGCCGTGGTCGAGGAGCTGGCCGCGTCAGGCGGTTACTACGTTGCGGCGGGCGCGGATCGTATCTATGTCAACAAGGCGAGCATCGTCGGCTCGATCGGCGTGATCATGGAAGGGTTCGGGGTCACCGGCGCGATGGAAAAGTTGGGCGTCGAACGGCGCGTGGTGACGGCCGGCGCGAACAAGGCGTTTCTGGATCCGTTCCAGCCGGAGGACCCGAAGGAAGTTCAGCACGTTCGCGGGATGCTGAGCGAAGTCCACGAGCAGTTCATCACGGCGGTGCGCGAGGGACGCGGCTCGCGCCTCAAGGAGTCGCCCGAGCTGTTTTCGGGACTGGTGTGGACGGGCCGGCGGGCCATCGAACTCGGCCTCGCGGACGAGATCGGCAGCGTCGACTACGTCGCGCGCGAGGTGATCAAGGCGCAGGAGATCGTCGACTTCACGCCCGAGGAAAGCCTCGCCGATCGGGTTTCCCGCCGCTTCGGCACGACGCTGGCACGCTGGCTCGGCTTCGGCCTTGCGATTCCGCAGCGGGGTGGCTACCGGCTGCGTTAGCGTCCCGAGTCAGGGATTCGCTGAGCGATCACACTAGCGTCGACGACGCCGTGGGCGAGCGCCCTGGCGATCGCTTCAGGACGGTTCAACGCGTCGAGCTTGCGCATCATGTTGCGCATGTGAAAGTTCACGGTGCGCTCGGCGATGCCGAGCTTGCCGCCGATGTCGCCGCTGGTCTGCCCGTGCGCCGCCATCACCAGGCACTGCCGCTCGCGATGGGTGAGCGGCACGTCGCCGACCTTGACGCATGCGCCGCCCGGCGCATCCGTTCGCGGCCGCAGTACGCGGTCGTGCAGCATGGCGGCAAGCAGCATCAGGTCGCCGAGCCTGACGATGAGTTCCGCACAGCGAGCGTCGGTCAGCGGCGACGCAGCGCTGTCGAGCGCGACGATCGTACGCAGGCTGGACGTGTCCTGAAACGCCACGGCAACCCCGCTGCGCGCGCCGTAGCACGCCGCATCGGCAAGGAATCGTTGCGCGTGCCAGCCGGCGTCGATGTCGGCGGCATCCCAGATCACCGGCGAAAGTCGGTCTGAAGTCAGCGCCACGCGCGGGTCGACCGCTGCGTAGGCGCATTCGCAATAGCGCGCAGTCCATGCCGCGGGCGCCGTCGACCAGAACCACTGGACGCGCTCCCGCCCCGTTGCTGAACAAAGCACGATGGACGTCAGACCATCGAAGCCGAACCCGGCGATGATCGGGCGCAGCAATGGCTCGGGGTCGTCGGCGCGCGCCGCCGCAGCGATCGCGGCACTCCACGGCGGTGCCCACTCCTTCGGGGCTGACTCGGTTCCGGCTTCGCGATTTCGCGCCACGGCACTCGCTCCCTGAATCGAGACGCCACACGAAGTGGCGGATGGCGCACGATTTCGCGTCGGTCCACGGCATGGTAGGGTCTCGTGACACCTGCAGGAAACTGTCAAATCGCGCAGGCACCGCCAGGACGACTCGCGGATCGCATGAGGAAGCGAGCGCAAGAGGCTTGCCGGGCAACGGGTTCGTGCCCCTCCGGGCCGCCACAGCGGCGGCCGGTCACTTCGCCGGCAGTCCCTGGACCTGCGCCCCCGCGGCGATTCCCTTGCTCGCGAACCAGCCCTTGCGCATCTCGAGCGCGTACAGCGCGGGGCCGGCCGACCAGGTGGGGCGCTCGTCATGCGGAGCCATGTCCGCGACGTTGAGGATGCGACCCTGCCCGTCGATGAACGCGATCGACAGCGGCACGTAGGTGTTGCGCATCCAGAACGACAGCGGGCGCGTGGCCTCGAACACGAACAGCATGCCGTGATCAGGAGCGAGGCTGAAACGGAACATGAGCCCGGTCTGAATCTGATCGGGAGTCGTCGCGACCTCCGCGGTGAGGGCGTGCGCGCCAATGGTGAGCTTGGTCGTCGGCAGGCCGACGTTGGGCTTGCCCACCTGGCCGACGGCGGGCATCACGGCGAGCATCAGGGGCAGCCCGAGCAGCAGCAGGTGAACGCGGTTCATCACAGTGCAAATGTCTTGGCCGGTGCGCGCCGCAGGTAGTAACGCCACACGGCGTAGCTGGCCGCGGTGAACGCCGCCATGCCCATGGCAAGCGTCAGCAACGAATGGGCGAGAAACGGTGCAATGGTACCTGCAGTCAGCGCGGAGAGCGCGAAGTGCACGAATCCTTGCAGCGACGAGGCAAGTCCCCGCATCGTGGGGAACAGGTCGAGGAGGATCAGGATTACGCTCGGCATGATCATCGACGAGCCGACGCAGAACACATACACCGGCAGCACGTGCCAGGGCACGCCGGGCGGGACCAGGACGGCGAGCGCCAGGTTGATGGCGACGCCGGCCATCGCCACGCGGTAGCCCAGTGCGACGGTTCGCGCGGGCGCCACGCGTCCGGCGACACGTCCGGATATCCAGGCCCCGGTCATGATGCCCGCGATCATCGGGACGAACAACCACGCGAAGCCAAGCGTTGAGACGCCCAGCAGGTCGATCAGGAACGCGGGCGCGACCGCGATGTAGAGGAAGAACGCCGAAAAGTTGAGCGCCGGGACGGCTGCAAGCAGCAGAAAGTCGAGCCGCGACAGGACCGAGCGGTAGCTACGGAACAGCGCCCGGGGATGCAGCGATTGCCGCGACGCGCGCGGCAGCGTCTCTGGCAGCGAGCGCCAGGCCCAGACCAGCATGGCCAGCGACAGCGCCAACATGAATCCGAAGATCGATCGCCAGCCGAGCGTGTTCAGGAGCACGCCGCCGATGATCGGCGCGATCGCCGGGGCAATGCCGAAGATCAGCGTGACCTGTGACATCAGCCGCTGCGCTTCCGGTCCCTGGAAGCGGTCCCGGATGATCGCGCGTCCAACCACCATTGGCGCGCCGGCACTCAAGCCTTGCAGCACGCGGAACAGCCACAGCGACTGGATGTTGCCCGCGATCATGCAGGCGAGCGACCCGATGGCAAACACGATCAGGCCGGCCAGCACCAGCGGGCGCCGCCCCAGCGCGTCGGAGAGCGCGCCGTGCCAGAGCATCATCGCCGCGTAGGCGAACAGGTAGGCCGACAGCGTCTGCTGGACGGCGAGCGCGGGTGCGTCGAGGGCTTCGCCGATCGCGCCGAACGCCGGCAGATAGGTATCGATCGCGAATGGCCCCAGCATCGAGAGCGAGGCGATCAGCGCGGCGAGCGACCAGGGCGCGTTCGGAAGCGGCGCCCGGCGCCGCGCCGGCGGTTCCACGTTCACCCGTGCCCCGGCGCCTTGTCGTCCAGCGCCGCGTCGAGCGCGGGTCGGTCATATTGTGGCGCGAACAGGCCGATGAACGCATAGACGTAGCTGCGCAGAAACACATTGCGGCGCAGAGCGAGTCGGGTGGTCGATTTCTCGAACAGGTGCGAAGCGTCGAGACAGGCGAAATCGGTGTCGCGCGCCGGGTCGAACGCCATTTGCGCGACGATGCCCACGCCCATGCCCAGCGCCACGTAGGTCTTGATGACGTCCGCGTCCAGCGCGGTCAGCACGACGTTCGGCGAAAGTCCCCGTGCGGCGAAGGCGGCGTTGGTCTGCGAACGTCCGGTGAACGCGAAGTCGTAGGTGATGATCGGGTAGC
>JBKKAZ010000244.1:0-5173 GCA_046714435.1 Casimicrobiaceae bacterium | reverse complement strand
TCGCCGAATTGCACCATCGCTTCGAAACGATCGGCGGCTACGCAGCGCGCTCCCGCGCCGCCGCGCTGCTTGCCGGCCTCGGCGTTACCGAAGCGCGTCAGGGCGAACCGGTCGCGAACTTCTCCGGGGGCTGGCGGATGCGACTCAACCTCGCGCAGGCGTTGATGGCCCGGTCCGACCTGCTGCTGCTCGACGAGCCGACCAATCACCTCGATCTCGATGCGGTGCTGTGGCTCGAGGACTGGCTAGCGCGCTATCCGGGGACGCTGGTCCTCATCACCCACGATCGCGACTTTCTCGACCGGGTGGTGCAGACGATCGTGCATATCGATGGCAAGCGGCTGCGGACCTACGCCGGCAACTATTCGGCGTTCGAGCGCGAGCGCGCGCAGCAACTCGCGTTGCAGCAGGCGAGCTATGAGAAGCAGCAACGACAGATCGCGCATCTCAAAGCGTTCGTCGATCGTTTCCGCGCCAAGGCGACCAAGGCGAAGCAGGCGCAGAGCCGGCTCAAGGCGCTCGAGCGGATGGAACGCATCGCGGCCGCGCACGTCGACAGTCCGTTCGGGTTCGAATTCGCCCCCACCGGCGTCTCCGCGCGGCAATTGGTGCGGCTGGAAGAGGCGACGTTGCGTTATGGCAACGCGGCCCCGGTATTCGAACGCCTCGACTGGAGCCTGCTCGCCGGCCAGCGCATCGGCCTGCTCGGACCCAACGGCGCGGGCAAGTCGACGCTGGTCAAGGCCGTCGCGGGCACGCTACCGCTCGCCTCGGGTGCGCGCCTGGTCGCGCAGAATCTGCGCATCGGCTACTTCGCGCAGCACCAGCTCGAGCAACTCGACCTTGCGTCGTCGCCGATGCAACACCTGCAGCGGCTCGATCCGGTCGCGCGCGAGCAGGAGTTGCGCGATTTCCTCGGGGGCTTTGACTTCCGCGGAACGATGGCAACCGAGGTCGTGAGGCCGCTGTCGGGCGGTGAAAAGGCACGGCTGGTCCTCGCGCTGATCGTGCGCGCCAAGCCGCAGCTCCTGATTCTCGACGAGCCCACCAACCACCTCGACATCGAGATGCGCGAGGCACTGGCCGAGGCGCTGCAGGACTTCGACGGCACGCTGGTGGTGGTCGCGCACGACCGCCACCTGTTGACGGCGACCACCGACGCGTTCTGGATGGTAAACGAAGGCCGCGTCGAGCCGTTCGACGGCGATCTCGACGATTACCGCGATTGGGTGCTCGGCTCGGCGCGCCGCGACGCCGGGGCGGGAGCCGCCGATGGAGCCGTGGCGGGCCGCAAGTCGCAGAAGCGGATCGACGCCGAGCTACGGCAACAGCGCTACGCGAAGCGCAAGCCGCTGGCCGAAGCGCTCGCCCGCCTCGAACGTGAGATCGAGACCCTCACCGAGCAACAGCGCGCGACCGGCCTGTGGCTGGCCACCGAAGCAGCCTATGCGGACCCGCAGAGAGAGGAACTGAAGGCCCGGATCGCCGAACAGGGCGACACAACCTGGCGTCTTGCGCGCCTCGAGGCCGAGTGGCTCGAGACCGCGGAAGCGTTGCAGCAGCTCGACAGCGAGGGCTAGCAGCGTGATGCAAGGTGGCTGGAGACGCTCAGCGCCGCGCATGACGCGCGTTGTTGGGTGCCGTTGCCGGCGGGCGCCGACGGGCCGCCCCTAGGGGCCCGCCTGAATCACATCCCGATGCAAAAGGCGCTACGACGCAATCCCGTCATGCACCTAACTCCCGGACGCCTTTTGCATCGGCTGGCGACTACCCGACCCGCGGGCCCGGACGGTAGAACAGGTAGGCGGCAAAGCCCATCGACTCGCGGCCCCAGCGCAGGTAGGCATCGCGCCAGCGGCGCACGCGGTCGAGCATCACGGGAACGTCGGGATCGTCGGGTTGCTCGCGCGCGTAGCGCTCCACCGCCCGGCAGAATTTCCATTCGTACTCGTCCCACTCGTCTTCGGTCGCCGTGACCGCGTGCATCGGGATGAGCCCTGCGGCGATGCCAGCCTGCACATTGCCGGCGTGGTCGTGGAGTTCCCGTTCGCGCCCGCCCAGCATCGCGACCAGTTCGCCCGGCGGCTTGCGCTTCCAGTAACCGAGCCCGATCAGCACGTACCCACCCGAGCGCGTCCAGCCGCGCAGGCGTTGGCAAATGCCCGACATGCCCCCGGGAATGCCGCCAGCGTCGAGCATCACGCTCAGGTGAAATGTTTCCGGGTCGGCTTGATAGTCGCGGATGTCGCTGTCGTCCAGGTGCAGCCGGCCGAGCGCGCCGGTCCATTCGGCGCGCTCGCGCGCCGCGTCGAGCATGTAAGAGGAGTGGTCGATCGCGATCACCGTCGAGCCGAAGCGCTCGACGATCCGGAGCGCGAGTTCGGCGCGTCCGCAGCCGAGGTCCAGCACCCTCGACGATTCATCGAGCGGCAAGAGGTCGAGCATCCGCTCGAACTTGGCCGACGACAGCGGGTTGCAGTAGTCGTGCTCGCCATGCGCGATCGCGACGTACTTCTGCAGGTTCATCGGGGCCGGTGCGGGAAGGCTCGAGGGCACGGGGCGGGGCGCCTCAAAGGCGCGGTAACGTCAATGAACTGCCCGCACGCAAATTTCGTTCCGCGCCGCCTCCCGGCCGTCCGACGCGGCGTACCGGGGCATCCAGCGGCAACCAGGTGCCCCTGCGGAGCGCGAACCTGCCCTAGGGCGGCGGTCGCGCCGCGCGCGCCCCTTCGCCTGCCCTCAACATCGAGCTCACCCAGGGCAACAGCAGGTAGGCGGGAAAGGCGAGGAAAAAGGTCAGCAGGAACCAGTTCGCGTAGCCCATCGACGCTGCGCCGAGGCCGCCGACCCAGCCGGCCACCGAGCGCGAGAGCGCGAACACCGACGACAGCAAAGCGTACTCGGTGGCCGCCCGTTCCTTCTGCACGATCGCCATCAGGAAGGCGAGGAACGCCGCTGTACCCAGGCCACCGGTGAACGACTCGGTCGCGCTGGCCGCATAGAGGATCGCCTGATGCTCGAATGGCACCGCCCCGCCCGCGGGCGGGATCGGCAGGACGCCCGCGGCGATCCAGTAACCGAGGTTCGACACCGCCTGGGCGAGGCCGAGGATCCACAGCGCGCGAAAGATGCCGATCCGATCGGTGATCCAACCCCCGGCGAGGCCGCCGGCGATCGACAGCACCAGGCCAATGTTCACCGACACCAGGCCGATCTGCGCGGCGGAAAATCCCGCGTCGACCCAGAACGGCTTCACCATGAAGCCCATCGCCGAGTCCGGAAGCTTGAAGATCAGGATGAACAGCAGCACCGGCACGATTCCCGGACGTCGCAGCAGTTCCATCAGCGCGCCGAACATCGGGCCGCGTGCCAGCGCTTCGTCGGCCGTCGTGGCGCCGTCGCCAGGCGGCTGTTTCGAGCGCCCCAGTGCCGCGACCAGCCCCGTCGCGACCGCACTGCCCGCGGCAACGTAGAACCAGAACAGCGGCAGCTTCGCCGACCAGCGCGTGGTGTTGTCGATCAGCCACACCACGCCCACGATGAATCCGGCGAGCACGCCAAGGGCGAACGGCGAGCGTGACAGCGCCGCGAGTTCCGCGCCGGCGTTGCCCTGCCTGGCGAGCAGCGGCCGCTCGCGCGGCGCCGCCAGCGAGACCACGGCCAGCGCGAAGAACACCACGGCGGCGACGACGAACGCGCCGCGCCAGGACAGCCAGTCCGACGCCATCAGGATGAAGCCCGACGCCAGCATGCCGACCCGGTAGAGGCCGATGCGGATGCCGTTGGCAAGACCGAGTTCGTGCTTTTCCAGGTACTCGATCGTGTATCCATCGACGGCGATGTCGTTGGTCGCGGACAGCGCGGTGAAGATGCCGATCGCGAGCCACACGGCCGGCCCGAAGCCGGCCTGCATCGCAAAATAAAGCATGGCGAGGCCCATGCCGACGTCGACTGAGGCCATCCAGCGCCGGTGATGACGCCAGTAGTCGACCGCCGGGGCCCACAGGAACTTCAGCGTCCAGGCCAGCCCGAGCAGCGACAGCACGCCGATCTGCCTGAGCTCGACGCCCTGCTGGCGGAAGTAGACCGGGAAGATCTCGTAGAAGACGCCGAGCGGAAAGCCCTCGGCGAAGTACAGGATGCCGACCCAGAACAGCTTGTTGCGGAGCAGCGGCTGCGGTGGCTCCAAAGCGTCGGTTCCGGGCGCTTGCATCGAACCATTTAACCACGGCGACGCGACCTGCTCGCTACGCAGCCACCTCGCCTTGCGCCGCCTGGGCCGCGAGAACCTCGGCGCGAACCTGCTCGGTGAGTTCCGCCTTGAGTTCGGCGAACGCGGGTGTGGTCTTCACCGAGTAGTGCCGCGGATGCGCCAACGGGATGGGGCGGTCGAGCTTGATGCGGCCGGGACGTGCGCTCATCACCACCACCCGGTTGGCCATGAACACCGCTTCGTCGATGTCGTGGGTGACGAACAGCACGGTCTTGCGTTCCGCCTCCCAGATGCCGAGCAGGAGTTCCTGCATGAGTTCGCGGGTCTGGTGGTCGAGCGCGCCGAACGGCTCGTCCATCAACAGCAGCCGGGGCTGGTTCGCCAGCGCCCGTGCGATCGCCGTGCGCTGCTGCATGCCGCCGGAGAGCTGCTTCGGGTAGTGGTGCTCGAAACCGGTGAGCCCCACCTTGCCGATGAAGCCTTGCGCCAGTTCGAGCTGCTCGTCGCGGGGCAGGGCGCGTTCGCGCAGCCCGAAGCAGACGTTCTCGCGCACGGTCAGCCACGGGAACAGCGTGTAGCTCTGGAACACCATGCCGCGATCGGCGCCGGGACCGGTGATCCGCCGATCGTCGAGCCGCACCTCGCCCGCGGTCGGGTGGTCGAGACCGGCCACGATCCTGAGCAGCGTGCTCTTGCCGCAGCCCGACGGGCCGAGGATGGTGATGAAGTCGTTCTCGGCGACTTCGAGGTCGGTCGCCTGCAGCGCCAGCGTCTCGCCGCGCGCGGACTTGAACCGGCGCGACACGCCGCGGATCGAAAGGATGCTCATCGCCTTGCCTACCGGTCGAGCTGCGCCCAGTGGAACCAGTTGCGATTGAGCGCCTTGAACGCGAGGTCGCTGGCGAGCCCGATCAGCCCGATGACGATGATCCCGAAGATGATCTGGTCGGTCGCGAGCAG